>JAJRYT010000126.1 GCA_024275635.1 Chloroflexota bacterium
TGTTGGAACCGGTGGATATTGTCTTGCAATTATCCACTCAGGAGTCGTCCTATGCCCAACTGTTTTTCGTAAACGCTTCCGGCTTTGCAGAAAATTCAATTGTCAAAAAGGCTCTGACAATTTTTCGCCAGAGTCGAGTTGACTACCGTCTCAGGTGGCTGGGGAGCCAGTTCGCGCAACGGCAGGATGATGACACCGAGCCTGAAGCAGAAAGCGGCCGTTATCATGAAGCGACACGGCCGTATCAAAGGCCGGGCGCTGGCGGTTGACCCCAATGTGAAAATGAAAACGGAAACGGCCGTTGTCACCTGGCATCTGGCTAAAGCGTATGGATTTAAGGATGGGGACGGCCGTCAACCCGATTGGGGAACCTGAACGAGTCGTGCCCACATTGGACTGGCTGTAGAGAACACTATTACGCACAAAGTTTCGTGGAGAGAATATGGAGAGAAATCTGCTTGATACAGTTGCGATTGTGACCGGGGCGGGACAGGGAATTGGAGCCGAGATTGCCAAAACACTGGCGGCGGCAGGCGCCAAAGTGTCGGTGAATGATATAAACCCAGATCGGGCAGAGCGAGTGGCTGCGGCCATCCGCCAAGCAGGCGGGCTTGCCATCGGCGTCGCTGCCGATGTTGCTAACAAATTTCAATGCTCCCATCTGGTTGATTCGACGCGCCGTAAATGGGGGCGGTTGGATATTCTTATCAACAACGCCGCCATTCGCCCTAGCTCATCTCTCCTTAAAACGGACGAGTTTGAATGGCAGCGCGTAATGGATGTGAACTTGAAGGGGACTTTCTTTATGAGCCAGCTTGTGGGCCGGGTAATGGTCGATGAGAATCAGGAACGAGGCGGGATCATCGTCAACATCGCTTCAACAGCGGGCGTGGCGGAACCTTTGGACCATCACGCCGCTTATGCGGCCAGTAAAGCCGGGATGGTGGGGTTCACGCGGGAATGCGCCCGCGAATTTGCCGCTTACAACATCCGTGTGAATGCGGTTATTCCCCCGGAACCGGCGGCGGCAACGGCCGTTGCCCAAACCGTCCTATCCCTGTGTACCAAAACCACCTATGCACCGGGAACGGCCGTTTCATTGACCCCATAATCGCAACTAACCGGGCCTACACACGTACAGACCGCAGGGCTGTCAGATTAATGCGCCTGGCGGTGTTTATCCCTCTGGGAAACGGTTACACAACTGTTACAAAACCGTCATGCAATCACGACACAGTGCAGCTACCGTAAACTACGGCGACGCAGTGTAATAGTTTGGTAGAGTCTCATCATATGGAGTCATCTATGCCAGAACCAATCATCATCGTGGACGACGTCCACAAATCCTACTTAATGGGCAAAGAAGCCGTCCCGGCCCTGCGCGGCGTCACCCTCAACATCCACCAGGGCGAATTCGTCTGCCTCATGGGGCCAAGCGGTTCCGGCAAAACCACCCTGCTCAACATCATCGGCGGACTGGACGACGCCAGCCGCGGCCATATCATCGTCGAAGGCGAAAACCTCGTCTCTCACACCGAAAACGAACTGGCCCTGCTTCGGCTCCACAAAATGGGCTTCATCTTCCAAAACTACAACTTGCTGGCTAACTTCACTGCCCAAGAAAATGTGGAAGCGCCCATGGTGTTGGCTAAAGTGGGACGCAAAGCGCGTAAAGAAAAGGCCGTCGCCCTGCTGGAAAAAGTTGGTCTAGGCGACCGCTCCCACCATTACCCCAGCGAACTCTCCGGCGGCCAACAGCAGCGCGTAGCCATCGCCCGCGCCCTGGCCAACGATCCCCCTATTCTCATCGCCGACGAAATGACTGGCGACCTGGACTCAGAAACCGGCTTCGCCATCATGAGATTGGCTTCTCAACTCAATCAAGACGGCATGACTATCGTCTTCGTCACCCACGACCCGCGCATGGCTAAGTTTGCCGGGCGGGTGATTGAGTTAAGAGATGGGAAGATATTGGAGGAATGATTAAGGATTGATGATTGAAGATTAGGCTTCAAGCGCCAATCATCAATCATCAATCTTTAATCTTTAATCATGATCCTAAAATACATTCTCAAAAACTTCTCGCGGCGCAAAGTACGCACCATCCTCATGATCTTGTCGCTGCTCGTCAGCACGGGACTGATTGTGACGATGAGTGCGACGGTGGAGACGATGCGCCAGTCGAATGTGGATTTAATTGCCAGCGCAGCCGGCCGGTATGATCTGGCCGTCAGCAAGAAAGATACCAGCCCACAGCCGTTTATTCAGGCGGATGAGGCAGCGGCGGTGGTGATGGCAGTGGATGAGCGGATTACGGCCGTTTACCCCCGCTTCCAGTCCGACATCGAATTCAACATAGGGGGCGAGATTGGGCGCGGCACCCTGCTGGCCCTTGACCCGTCCCGCGACGACATCGGCTACGTAGACATAGTCACCGGAACCTATACCCTGGGGGATGACCAGGCGGCCGTCCTGGAAGATACCGCCAACAACTACAATTTGCGCGTTGGCGATGTGCTGGACGTTTCTTACAGCTTTCCCCTACCGCGTGAAGAAGGCAAGCCTAACACCGTTGGCGCCAGCGAACGCCGCGCCGCCCACCGCTTCACCATCAGTAGTATTGTGCGGCAAGACGGCGTGACCAGCGGCGATGTGCGTACCGGCTTGATCGTAGATTTGGCCGACGTGCAAACATGGCTCAATTTACCCGGCCAGGCGCAAATCCTCGTTGCCACTGTTGACCCGGCCCTGTACGAAACCAACAATGCCGAGGTCGCTGCTTTGCGGATGCGCGACATCGCCCGTGCCGTCCAGACTCGGTTGGGGGACGATTACGATTACGCGATGGACAAAGCGGCTTTCCTGGACGAATCAGCGCAAGGTTTTTTGGCGGCAATGGCCTTAATTAACATTTATGGCCTTACGTCGCTGGGCGTTGTTGGCCTGCTGGTGCATACGTTGGTAATGACCAACGTGCAGGAGCAGCGACGTGATATGGCCATCTTGCGTATTTTGGGCGGCCAGCGCAATTTCCTCTTCATCCTGGTCATCGCCGAGGTACTGGTTATTGGGGCGATTGGCATTGGTTTGGGCGTGGGGCTGGGGCAGTTGATCACCAAATATGCCGCTGTGCCACTCATCCAAAAGCAGATGTTTGAAGCAGGCATCTCGTCGCCGCTGACGCCCAGAGTGTCGTTAACGGCCGTTCTCCCCGCCATCATCTCTGCCTTTGTGATACTCATCATCAGCAGCGTTAAACCGGCGCAGGACGCAGCCCGGACGAAGGTCATGCACGCCATCAACCCCGGCGTGGCCGACAACATCCAGATTGAAGATTTAGCGCAGTTACGAGAGCGGAGTCCGAACGGCCGTCTCTTCCTCTCCGGTCTGGGATTGATGCTCATCTTCCTCCTCATCGCCGGGTTCCAGGTCGTCGAAACATTTGGCGGCCCGGCCCTGCAAGTCTCCTTCTTTTTACTGGCGCTGGGGCTGCTCATTTTGGGGCTGGGCTTAATGTTCTTCATCACTACCGTCCCCTTTGAGCGGCTGGTTTTGCTGGCGATGCGCGCCGTTTTTCCTCGCGTCACCTACTTTGCCCGGCGCAACGTAGGGCGCGGTTCGCTGCGCAACACGCTCATCTCGCTGCTGGTACTGTTCAGCGGCGTCCTACCCAGCTTCATAGCCACGCAAATGGCGCTGGAAAATGCCAATTTTGAGACCAGCGCTCGCCTCAACATGGGCGCGCCAGTTTCGATTCGGGTGTTCCCGCGTTGGAACGAACCGGGCGATCCGGCTGCCTTCCGGCTTAAACCGAGCTTTTTAACGAAGGAGTTGGCTGCTGTCCCCGGCATTGACCAATCGGTGGGGTTGACGTATGACTATTTCAGCCGGGCATCAGACCCGGTGGGGCTGCGGTCGGCCAGTGTGCGTGTGACGGGGGTAGACGGCCGTCTTAACAACGTGCTTTTTAGCGACATGATGGAATTCACGGCCGGCAGCGCAGAATCATTAGACCGCATTCTGGAAGAGCCGAATACGGTTATCATCAGCGAGGGGCTGGCCGAATACCTGGTCGTCTCCCTGGGCGACAGCATTAAGCTCACCGGCGAAGGGCAGGATAACCTCGTCACGGCGCGGATCGTGGGCATTGCCCGCCGCGTACCTGGCTTTAGCAACATCGTCCGCAGCCGCACGCGGGCGCAGAACAGCAGTACCATCTTCATGTCGCTGGACGGTTTCCGCCAGTTGACGACGGAGCTAAACAAGCCGCTGCCGCCGCCCGACGAGCCTGTTTTTGCGAAAGTGTTGGCGACATTAACGCCGGGCGCCGTCGCCGAAGATGTCTCCCGCGAGATGGGGGAGCGATTCGGCAAGACCTACAACATGTGGACGCGCTTATTTAAGACGGAACTGGAGCAGAATGAGCGGGCGCAAGCGACGCAGCGTATCTTCTTGCTGATTTTGACGGTGATTTCATTCACAACGGCCGTTCTCGGGGTCTTCGCCGTCATCTACGTCACCATTTATGCCCGCCGCCTGGAAATCGGTATGATGAAAGCGATGGGGATGCGCCGCCGCGATTTGACAGGTATGTTGATTGTGGAAGCGATTACGATGACATTGGGCGCGGCTCTGGCCGGGATCGCTGCCGGGGCCTCCATGGGCTACGTCTCGACTTACAGCGAGCGCGCCCTGGCTGAACAGCCGATGATTTTTGCCGTTGACACAACGGTCATGCCGTTTATTGTCATCATGGTCGTCCTGGCCAGCATTTTGGGCGCGGCTTTTTCCGCCCGCCGCATTGTGAAGAAACGGGCGGTGGAGATATTGAGAATGCAATGAAAACAAAACATTTTTTACTACTTTTGGTTGTTATTCTGACTCTGGTCGGCTGTAATCGCACCGGGGTGGCGGCGGATCTGGCCGGCGCGGCCACGGCCGTGGCCAGCAAAGGTGACACGACCCCCACCCCGCGCCCGACTTTGCCGCCGCCGACGGGCACAATTGTGCTGGCCGACGGGCAGGTCGTGGCGGTGAATCCGGTGTTGGCGTTGGGCTTTCAGGCCAACGGCCGTCTCCTGACCATCGAAGTTGCGCCCGGCGACAAGGTGAATGAGGGCGACCTCATCGCCACGCTGGACGACACGAATTTACGCGAAGCGGTGACGAACGCCGAACTGCAAGCGGCCCAGGCGGAAAACAGTTTGGCGCAGGCCCAGTTGACACTGGATGAATTGGAGAACTGGGCGCCGGAGGAAACGGCCGTCGCCCTGGCCGAAGCCAATCTCGCCGCCGCCCAGGCCGCCCTGGAAGACGCCCAAACCGCCGACGCCTCGGCCGGAAACAGCCTCACCGCCGCCCGCATTAGCCTGAATCAGGCCCAACGCGCCCTGGCCGATGTCCAAAAATCGTATGACACAGCCTTTGATCCTGGCCGTGAATGGGAGATGCGGACGACGAACCCCACCTGCTTCCCCGGCGAGGGCGGGCCGATTCCTTGTACCGGCCCCTCTTTGAAAAGCCAACTGGAAGCGGAGCAAGATGGCGTTACGCGCAGCCTGGCCTTTGCCCAGGAAAATCTACAAGTGGCCCAGGCTCAGTACAATTTGGCGGCGGCGGGGTTGCAGAATGATACGGCCGTATCCGCCCAGACCGGCGTTATCAGCGCCCAACAAGCCCTGGAACGGGCTACTACCGGTCCCAAAGAAAAAGAGATCACCGCCGCCCGGCTCAATGTAGAACAGGCCGAATTGGCCCGGCAGCAAAGCCAGCTTGCTTTGGAACAAGCCCAGGAGACATTAGCTAACGTCCACCTGATTGCGCCCTGGAGCGGCGCTGTCTTGACGGTCGAAGCATCTCTAGGGTCGTTTATCGGCGCGGGCACGCCCATCATCACGCTGCTGGACACGAATCAATTGCAATTTCACACTAGCAATTTGAGCGAACGCGACCTGGCTCAGGTTGCGCCGGGTAATCCGGCCGAAATCACGCTGAAAACGTATGCCAGCCAGCCCATCACGGGCGTTGTGGCCCGGATTGCGCCGCAGGCCAGCGGCGTGGTGGGTGATGCGGCCGTTTTCACGGTGATGATTGATTTGACGGATACGGCCGATCTCGATCTGCGCCCTGGCATGACCGGCCGGGTTGAAATCACGAACGATTGATAATCACATATTGAATTTCGGCGCACAAGATATTTACTATCGTTGCCAAGACGGATGCTCAAATAGCCTACATGAGCTATTCTCCTGGTTAATCTTTACCCTTATAGTGATTTTTTAAGTTTAGTGAATCATTATGAGGAGTCGATTTTATGTATTTCAAAAAGATAACCTGGTTTATGTCTGCTGTTTTACTGTTTCTGACTTTGGCTGCTTGTGGCGATGCGCCAGACGTTGCGCCAACCTCATCCCCCGCGACAGCGCCTCAAACAGTTCAAACAGTGCCAACTGAAGCAGCGGTAGAGCCGCCTGAGCCAACGGCCGTTCCCGACCCCACTGAGGCGCCGGAACCAACAACCGTTCCTACGGCCGAGCCTGAACCGGAACCGACAATCGTTCCTACGACCGAGCCAACGGCCGTGCCCGAACCAGTCGGCCCCACCGCAGGCCCCGACTTGATTTTGGCGGCCCAACCCGGCCTTTTTCCTGAAGGGATTGAGTATGATGCAGCAAACGGCCGTTTCCTGCTCGGCTCCATCGGCGAAGGAACCGTTTACGCCGTCAGTGACGATGGAACCTTCCAACCCTTCATCGAAGACGAAGACCTTCTCAGCACAATCGGGCTGGAAATTGACGCCGAAAGGAACCGGCTGCTCGTCGCCAATACCGCCTACATCTTCACCGATCCTACCCTGACGTCGCAAGCCTATTTGGGCATCTACGACCTCGCCACAGGCGAACGTCTGGATATGATTGACTTGCTCGCGGATGCGCCGGGCGGCGACCATTTCGCCAACGACATCGCCGTTGACGCTGACGGCAACGCCTACGTGACCGATTCGATGGGCGGCGTCTTCAAGGTAGACGCGACGGGCCGCGTTTCCTCATTTATCGGCGAGGCAGAGGGCGTTATCGCTCCTAACGGCATCATCTACCACCCCGACGGCTACCTGCTCATCACCAACACGGCCGAGGGCAGTCTTTACAAAGCGCCGGTAGATGATCCTGGCAGCGCCAGCCGGGTTGAACTGGATCAACCCATCTTTGGCGATGGCCTGGTATGGGAGCAAAACGGCAGTTTGGCTGTGGTTGAGTACGTATCCGGCTCCATTCTTTCGTTGAGTAGCAGCGATGGTTGGGAAACGGCCGTTATCGCCGCTGTCTCCCCCAACCATCCAGCATCAACCATCGCTGCGCGCGGCGACCAGATTTACGCTATCTATCCCCATTTTAGCGAATTATCCAGCGGGACTTCCCCCGAAGCGTTTGAAATTGTCCTGGTTGAGTTTGGCGAATAACGAAACAAACCAGATTGACACAATTTTGAGGGTTGTGTCAATCTGGCAACTGTGTTCATTCCCTATATCAACTCCGCCATTAACGCATCTAGCGTTTCGCGCAACGGCCGTATCTGCTCATCTGCCAACTGTGACAACGGCATATCAACCAGGTTGTTCACCTGCGACAGCGTGGGGCGGGAATCATCGTAGTAGATCAGACCGGTGATCAATTCCTGGCTGTCGTGCGCCGTCATCAGCCGCTGTATCGCGCCTATTTTGTCAGTGGGATCGTAATCTGTCTCCAGTTTGCGCAATTGGATGACCGAGCCGTCGGGCATATCCACCAGGCGCAGTTCGCCGGGATCATAGTCGCCGATGACAATTTCTTCTCCAGATGGAACCCAGCCGAAATCATGCAGGGGGGCTTCGTGTTCACGGCCGTAGCCATAGCTTTTGGTGGAGGTGTCGGCGTTGTTGAAAGCTACGCACGGGCTGATGATGTCGAGAACGGCCGTTCCCTCAAAACTGAGCGCCGCATTCATCAATTCCCGCACCTGCCGCGCATCGCCGGAGAATGAACGAGCCACAAACCCGGCCCCGGCCACAATCGCCTCCAGGCACACGTCTACCGGCGGGAAGGGGTTTGTCCCGGCATATTTCAGCGTCTGCCCTTCATCGGCCGTGGCCGAAAACTGCCCTTTCGTCAGGCCGTACACGCCATTATTCTCCACCATGTACAGCATCTGCACGTTGCGCCGCACCAGATGCTTAAACTGCCCCAGGCCGATGCTGCCCGTGTCCCCGTCCCCACTGACGCCAATCGCTTTTAGGTGATGGTTAGCCATGAGCGCGCCGGTGCTGATAGCAGGCATACGGCCGTGCAGCGAATTAAAGCCAAACGACTGTCCCAGAAAATACGCTGGCGACTTGCTGGAACAGCCGATCCCGCTGAAGCGCAAAATCTCATGCGGCCGGATGCTCAACTCATACGCCACCTGGATCACCTGGTTGACAATCGAATTATGGCCGCACCCTTTGCACAGCGTAGACGGCCGTGCCTTGTAATCATTCTTCGTTAACCCAATCGAGTTAACCTTAAGTCCTCGATTCATTTTTGTCTCCATTCCATCAATTTCAGAGCAAGCTAATAAATTGCTCCACGCTCATATCTGCTTGTCGAATAATCGCCCGCAGCGTGCCGCGATCCAACTCTTTGTGGTTGGGCACAACCAACTGGGCAAATGGATCGTCACGTCGCAAAATTATGTGACTGCCGCGTTGTCTCTTTACGTAAAATCCAGCGCTTTCCAATGCTTTCAGGCATTGCCGTCCTGAAATTTTGGGTAGTTTGCTCATACTCTCACTTTTGCATAGCTTCGCCGAAAATTATTATCTTGGGCGTTTTGTTTTTGGTCCCCTATCGAAAATGTTTTGCTCACGGCCGCTGAACGGCTGGGCAAGATTATATGGCAACTAAAATCGACTCAAATCGCTCTTCGGGGATTTCTAGCCCATCATCGGCTAAAGCTTCGATGTAAAGTTCGATGGCGTCCCGAATGTTTTGGATAACATCTTCTTTTGTTTTGCCCTGACTGACACAACCGGGCAGGCTGGGGCATTCAGCTACCCAATACCCATCTTCCCCAGGATAAATGATCACTTGTCTCATGGTTATTCCTCAAACGTCGTCATTCTCAAGTCTAATACCCTACGCCGCTTTAATAACTAATTCTATCACAGCAAGCAAAAGATGAAGTTGTAACTTCACCGAAATGCCTCCACTACCCAACGCGCCGTCAGCGGCATACCGTCTAAATGCGCTAACGGTATGAGCTTTGCCGCCAGATCCGGCAGTTCTGAGGCCAGGATGGTTCGCATCTGGCCGTCCCGGTTCAGTTCAATCACATAAACCTGGTCGTGCCGAGCGATGAACTCTTTGACATCATCGTTAATTGGCAGCGCCCGGATGCGCATGAAACTGGTGAGAATGCCGTCGGCGGTGAGCCGGTCGCGCGCTTCATCAATGGCGTATTGGGTCGTGCCATAGGCGATGATGCCGATTTTCGCGCCCGCTTTTTCGTCTATGACCGGCGCGGGAACCAGGCGGCGCGCCGTGTCGAATTTGCGCTGGAGGCGGGCCATGTTGGCCGTCCAATCTTCCGGGCGTTCGCTGTAGACGGCCATCTCGTTGTGGCCTGTGCCGCGCGCAAACCAGGCGGCGAGAGGATTGGTATTACCGGGCAGGGTGCGGTAGGGAATGCCGTCGCCGTCGCCGTCGCGGTAACGGCCGTATCCCTTCGTTACCTCATCCGCGCTCAACACCTTGCCCCGCTTAATCGGCTCCGCCGGATAATCAAACGGTTCCGACATCCAGTTATTCATCCCCAAATCCAGGTCGCTGAGGACAAAAACCGGCGTCTGCAACTCGTCTGCTAAATCCAGCGCCGCCGCGCCAAACTCAAAACATTCCTTCACCGAGGCAGGCAGGAGGACGACATTCTTCGTGTCGCCATGCCCCAGGTAATAGGTGAAAATCAAGTCGCCCTGGCTGGTGCGCGTGGGCAGGCCGGTGCTGGGGCCAACCCGCTGTACGTCCCAAAACACGGCCGGAACCTCGGCAAAATAGCCCAACCCCACAAACTCAGCCATCAGCGAAATGCCGGGGCCGGAGGTAGCCGTCATCGCCCGCGCGCCGGCCCAGCCCGCGCCCAGGATCATGCCCGCCGCCGCCAACTCGTCTTCCGCCTGGACGACGGCATACGTGGCCTTGCCCGTTTCCGGGTCGCGGCGGAATTGGTTTAGGTATTGGTGGAGCGAGTCAATGACGCTGGTGGAGGGGGTTATCGGATACCAGGCGGCGAAGGTGACGCCGCCGAAGACCGCGCCCAGCGCCGCCGCTTCGTTGCCGGTGATCATGATTTGACCGGCCGTTTCGTTCATGGGCGCGACGCGGTAGGGATCGGTTTTGGTCAGATTCGCGGCCGACCAATCGTAAGCGGCTTGAACGACGCGCATGTTCGACTCGACCAGTTTGCGCCGCCCTTTGAAATGATGGTCCAGCGCCTCGTCCAGCCGTTCCAGGGGGATGCCCAGCAGGTAGGCCAGCGCGCCGACGTAGATCATGTTAGCCACGTAGTCACGCAGTTTGCCTTTGGCGCCGGTGGCGGCCACGAACTGTTTTACCGGCACACCATAAAAGGTCACGTCGCCCCGTTCCGGCATGTTGCGCCAGTCTCCGTTGTGCAGGCAGACGCCGCCGGACGGTAGATTTTGCACATCCTGGTAAACGGTGGCCTGGTTGAAGGAGACTAATAGTTCGGGGGTATGGCGGCGGGCTATGTAGCCGTCTTTGCTGACGCGGATGTGATACCAGGTGGGCAGCCCTTCGATGTTGGAGGGGAAGATGTTTTTGCCGTTAACTGGGATGCCCATCTTGAAGAAGGCGCGTAAAAGCGTCAGGTTGGCCGTCTGGCTGCCAGTTCCGTTAACGGTGGCGACTACCAGGGAAAAATCGTTGATAACGGCCGTTTCCAAATCACTCATATCTACTCCTTAAAATAAAAGAGACTAGAGATTGGAGACTATCCTTCGCCAGCCTCCAGTCTCAAGTCTCGAATCTTCAGTCTCAAATGCAAGAACCCGTGCTGCCGTTCTAGGCTAAACTTTCTGTCAGATGATGTACCACATCCCGGAACGATACGACGCCTTCCGGGCGATTATCCTCATCCACCAAAGGCAGATGACGGAAGCCATGGATGGACATCAAATGCAGGGCCTGGGCAATCGGTAAATCGGCGCTGACCGTAATGGGATCGGCCGTCATGTAATCACCAACTTTTGCCGCCGCCAAATCGTCTACTAATCCGGCTACGCGCATCAACACATCACGTTCCGTAAAAATACCTTGCAGGATGTCATTTTTGTCCGTCACCAGTAAACAACCGATGTTGTGTGCATTTAACTGCCGGATGGCTTTGACCAGTGATGTGCTAGCGTCCACTTCAATGGGGACTCTAGGGGTCAGTGAAGCCAGGGTGTCTTGCGTTAATTGGTCCTGAACGGCCGTTGTCACTGCTTCCGGCTTGTCCAGATCATCCATATATGCATCATCCATACCCAAAGCGACTGTGCCTTTGACATCCGAAGCCACAACCTCCTGCTCCTCAACTGTCCACAAGTCAGCCGAGCGATACAGCGCATTCAAATCGCCCATACCCTTTGTCGCCTGCGCCGTCTGGATCTGAGCAAATAAGCCATCTGTGTAAGTTGGCTTTTCTTCCTGGTAAAGCACACCCAGGAAGGCGGGGAAATCCGGGTATTCAATGCTGCTCAGCGTGTAGGCCAACTGTTTTGACGTTTCATCATGAATAATCAGGTCAGCTTCCGTATATTCGTCGCCCAACTGCACGACTTCCGGTTTGAAGCCATCCAATCGAATGCCCTTGTCCCGATTTTTACCAAAGATGAGCGGCTTACCATGTTCCAGGTAAATGATGTGATCATCCCGTTCGCGGCGATCTTCCAGCGGTCCCCATTCTTGCGGGTTAAAGATGACGCAGTTTTGATAGACTTCAATGAAAGATGTCCCTTTGTGCGCTGCCGCCTGGGCAAGCGTTTTGCCCAGGTGTTTGGTATGGGCGTCCAGCGAGCGGGAGACGAAAGTCGCGCCAGAAGACAATGCCAGAGAAATTGGGTTAATCGGCTGCTCGATGGATCCCATCGGCGATGATTTTGTTTTGCGTCCTGTGCGGGATGTGGGGGAGTACTGACCTTTCGTCAAGCCGTAAATACGGTTATTGAACAAGATGACGTTCAAATCGACATTGCGCCGCATGACATGGATGAAATGGTTGCCGCCGATGGAGAGGCCATCTCCGTCGCCGGTCACAACCCAAACGCTCAGGTTGGGATTGGTGATGGCCAGGCCGCTGGCTAACGTGGGGGCACGGCCGTGTATGCTGTGAATGCCGTAGGTGTCCATGTAATAGGGGAAACGGCTGGAGCAGCCAATCCCGGAGATGAAAACGATGTCTTCTTTGGCGTAGCCGATATCAGGCAGAGTTTTTTGAATCTGGGCCAGGATAGAATAATCGCCGCAGCCAGGGCACCAACGCACGGTCTGATTAGAAACAAAGTCTTTACGGGTTAGTTGTAAGGGAATATTTGCTGTAGTCATGATTCACTCCGTGAAGCGAGCATATCGAGCTGGAGCTAGAGAACTGCCTCTTGCGCCAGTCTCTCGCTCTAGCTTAACGCCTCCTCGATTTTGGTTGTCACTTCGCCAATTTTGAACGGCTGGCCCTGCACCTTGTTGTAGGTAAGGACATCGGCGAGGAATTTACCGCGAATGAGGAAGGCTAACTGGCCGCTGTTCAGTTCGGCTACCATTACTTTTTTGTAGCGGCGCAGCAGGCTGCCTAAGTTGCGCGGGAAGGGGTTGAGGTAGCGGATATGGGCATGGGCGACGGATTTGCCTTGTGTTTGAACGCGGGAAACGGCCGTTCGCACCGCCCCATACGTCCCGCCCCAACTAATTACCAACAAGTCTCCTTTAGTCGGTCCGAATACTTCTTGTTCCGGGATGGCATCGGCCAGTCGGGCGATCTTCTCAGCGCGCTCATCAGTCATCTGTTGATTGTGCGGCGGGAAATAAGAAACATTACCCGTGTCCGGCGCTTTAGCCAGACCGCCCAAACGGTGTTCCAACCCCTTCGTGCCGGGAATGGCCCAGGGACGCGCCAACGTTTCCGGGTCACGCTTATAGGGCAGGAACGGCCCCGCGCCATTGGTGCGCGGCGCGGGATGGGTGACTTCGATTTCCGGTATTTCGTCCGCGTCGGGAATGAGCCAGGGTTCAGAACTGTTGGCCAGGAAGCCGTCGGACAGGATGGCGACCGGAGACATGGCGCGGACGGCCAACCGGCACGCTTCATAGGCGATTTGGAAACAGTCGGACGGACTTTGCGGCGAGAGGATGGCGATGGGGCTTTCCCCGTTACGGCCGTACATCATCTGCAACAAGTCCGATTGTTCCACCTTGGTCGGCAGCCCTGTGCTGGGGCCGCCGCGCTGCACATTGACGATCACCATCGGCAGTTCCAGCATGATGCCCAGGTTCAGCGCCTCGCTTTTGAGGGCCACGCCAGGGCCGCTGGTTCCAGTTACGGCCAGCGCGCCGCCAAAAGCTGCGCCCAACACCGATCCCATTGCCGCAATTTCATCCTCAGCCTGGAACGTGCGTACATCAAAATGGCGCAGCGCCGCCAGCGCGTGCAAAATGTCGCTGGCCGGGGTGATGGGATAGGTTCCGTAAAATAACGGTTTGCCCATTTTCTTGGCGGCCGTTACCAACCCCATTGCCGTCGCTTCGTTCCCTGTAATTTTGCGGTACGTACCGGCAGCCAGCGCGGCCGGGCGAATGCGAAAGCGCTCCTGGAACGCTTCCATCGTTTCGCCCAGGTGATACCCGGCTAACAACGCCTTGCTGTTGGCTTCAATGACAATCGGCTGTTTAGCAAATTTCTTTTTCAGCCAGTTGGTCGTCGTTTCCATCTGCCGGTCAAACATCCAGAAGACCAATCACAGTGCAAAAAAGTTTTGGCTGCGATCTTTGTCCTTGCTAGACAGCCCTTCAACATCGGCCAGAGCTTCTCGATTAACGGTTGTCAGCGGCACCGGGTAAACGCTAAAGGATGTCAGCGATTCGTCTTTCAGTGGGTTGTTGTCGTAGCCCGCTTTTTTCAGATTGTTGCGGGTGAAGGCGTCGGTGTTGACGATGATGATGCCGCCCGATTCCATGTCGGGTAAGCTGGTCTTGAGCGCCGCCGGGTTCATCGCTACCAGCACTTGGGGCGAGTCGCCAGGGGTCAAAACATCCTGGCTGGACAGGTTCACCTGGAAACCGCTAACGCCAGCCAATGTGCCCGCCGGGGCGCGAATTTCGGCCGGGTAATCGGGCATAGTGCTGATGTCGTTGCCAAACATGGCCGCGGCATTGGTGAACTGTGTCCCGGGTAACTGCATCCCGTCGCCAGAATCTCCGGCAAAGCGGATTATTACAGATTCGACTTCTTCGAAAATAGTTGGGTCTGTCATAATTAATTCCTTTATCAATTGAGAAAATGAATAATGGGCAATGAACAAATTAGGCATTGTTCATTGCTCATGGCTAATTGATTTCAGCCTCCCTCCGCCTTACTTGGAAACTGGGCGGGGCGGGGCGGGCGGTTTAATACCTCGGTTGGGTAGCGGGTTGCCAAAAATTCAATGATGGCGTGGTGGGTCATGGTGCCGGAGATACGGCCGTCTTTATCCACCACAGGCAGGTTGCGAAAATGATGGGTATCCATTGACTGTAAGGCATTAATTGCTGGCTGGTCTGGGGAAACGGTCACTGGATTGGCGGTCATTACCGCAGCTACAGGCTGCTCCAAAGCTTCAGAGGAAGCAACCACTTTCTGCAGCACGTCTCGTTCAGTAAAAATACCGGCTAAACGGCCGTTATCTATGACCAAACAAACGATGCTGCCCTTTTGTCGCATTGTGGCTAACACATCGCGCACCAACGTGCTGCTGGGCAACTGGCAATAATTGGATAAGTCTAAATGGGAAACCCGTTCTGCTTGTAATTCTTCTTTCAAACTCATGATACTCCTTTTATAAATACCCTCCCTAAAGCTCAGACAGTGGATAATCAAACCATATCCAAGCATCGCCGCGGACGTCATCCTGTTGGGAGAGTAAGTTACGTTTTAACCCTCCCGGAAGTTAGTCTGACACAATTAACTAATTACTTGTGGACTTCCTGGAGAATGCCGTGATAGTTACGTTTTGGGTAGTAAATCGAAATGTTCAATAAGTAATTGGCGTCCTTTGTTAAACTCACCGGCACAAAGTGCGTCCGCAATTTGCTCATGATATGACCAGACATCCAACCAGTATTGGTAGGTGACAAAGCGGGTTAATTCGCTGGCCTCGTAGGTATCCCAATAAGATGCCAGCAGCCCCTGGACAAAAGGATTGTCCAGTCGGTTGAAAATCTGAAGATGGAATTGGCGATGTTCGCCATTGGGAACATGAATCGGGCTGCCGCGCAGTTTGTCCCACGCCTGGTTAACAATCTCGCGCAGGCGCGTTTTATCGGCCGCAGTTAACAAGATGACGGCCGCACTCCATAATTCTGTTTCAACAGCGCGTCGTAATTGGCTGAACTGGGCAAAAGAAGCCTCGCCAGCGCCTAAACTAAACAAAACAGTGGGAAGGATTGCTCTGGAGAAGTCAAGGGTTTCGCGCCGAATGCCTACGCGGGGGCGAACCGAGACCAGACCCAAATGCCTGGCTACCTCTAACTGTTCGCGCAGTTTGCCCACGCTGATGCCCATCTCGCTCCCGATTTCTTGCAGGGTAGGCACGCGCTCGCCAGGTGAGACCTGTTTGTTAATCAGGTAGTTGAGGAATTGAGAGTCAAGTTTATTGAGCTGCATACTTGTCTAAATCATCCAATAAATCGGATAAATCGAATTGATTTGATTATAGCAAAAATGACAAGAGGGGGCAATGATGAAAGACGGCCGTTCCCCTACCCACTTCAGGCTACAAACAAAACACGAGAGGCCAAAGGATGGCGCGTTTTCTGCCGTGTCTCATCAGGGTAACCTATCGTGATTAAAGCTTGTGGCTGCCAGTCGCCAGGCAAAGCCAATACCTGGCAAACAATGGCGGGCGAGAACAACGGGGCGCACATCCAGCAGGCGCCCAAACCCAACGCGTGAGCAGCCAGTAGTAAATTTTGCCCGGCCATGGCGGCGCTTTGCACCGCCATCAGCCACTCATTTTGCTGCCGCCGCGCATCCGGGTAGCTGTCCATGTCAGCCATTGTCAAGCAAAGGAGGATGAGGAGCGGCGACTGGGTGATGCGCTGATAGGAACGGCTGGCGTCCTTTTCAATTAATTCGGGCAGCGCGTTATCAGCTTTTAAGTCCATCCGGAGTTGTTGGCCCATGGCGGCGGCCAGATTATGCCTTACTTGCGGACGGGTGATAACGGCAAAGCGCCAGGGCTGGCGATTATGGGCTGACGGCGCCCAGGAAGCGGCCGTTAATAACTGCTCAATAAAATCTTGTGGTACCGGGTCGGGCCGGTAGCGGCGAATAGAACGGCGATTAAGGAGTAATTTGATTGTTTCATTCATCCTAATGGCACACAAAAACGCCGCTTAATTTATTCACCCGAAACTGATCATGATGGGCGAAATGTTCATCAAGGAGCATTTGGAATTCGTGCAGCAACTCATCCCAGGTCACATGGTTGGGTAAAACAGATTCGTACCAGTCACGGCTGGAACTGATGTAGTCGAGCACAGGTTGGGGATCGGGAAAAACAAGGGCGCTGGCTAAATCGCAGCGTGTTACATGATGAAATTGTTTTTCTAACCAGGAACGGCCATTTTCCAGCGAGAACAGGTTGGCGACAAGGCTGCGTTGGGTGGTTGTCGGGAGCGATACATTCAGGCGCTGCCTGGCTAAATGGCGTAAATTCATCAATTCGGCCATATTCCCGGCGCTGTTCGTCGCGGCGACGAGGCGGCCTCCGGGCCGCAAGATACGCGCAATCTCGCTCAGAGCCGCATCTTTATCCGGCACATGGTACAGCATATGATTGGCCAGAACGACGTCAGCCGATTTATCGGCCAGGGGGAGATGTTGGGCATCCAGGTTCAGTCGATCCAGACCAGACTGTTCCAAGCCTCGTACCATGCCCAAGGAGAGGTCGCCGGCAATGTAATGGCCGCATCGCTGCTGCGCCGGATCGACGTAAGAGCCTGATCCACAGCCTATATCAATGGCCGTTTCATCCCCGCGCCAATCAATCTGATCGAGTACCCAGCCGGTGAAATCCACTTTGGGCTGAGTGTATCGCTGATGGGTAAGAATGCGAATGTTGAGCTTGTCCTGAGTTTTGTAGCTTTTGGTTGTCAAATGTCGCTTGTTTGTAAAAGAGGTTAGGGGGCGGGCCATTGGGTTCTCCTGCAATTAGTCGCTGACGTCAAACCCCTATTTTACAAACCTTTATGCAAAATGATAGCCGATTCGTCATTGGGAAGCTGTAGGCGACGGTCTTCAGTGAAGCCGAGGCGTTGGTAGAGAGCCAAAACGCGCGTGTTGCTGACAGCGACACTGATTTCGAGGCTGGGTAGTTGGAGATGGCAGGCAACGGCTATTAGCATCCCAATCATGGTTGTTCCGATTCCCTCGCCACGCCGGGCAGGAATGACCGCTAAATTGGCCAGTTCGGCACCGTGCGGATAAAGGACTAGCTGCCCGCTGGCAATAATTCGATCCGTTTCGTCCGTGCCAATCAGCCAAAAACAACGGCCGTTTTTCTGCCACTCCAACAAATGGTGAAAACCAGAACGAAACTGGATAAACGGTTTTTCGGGGAAGCAAGCGGTGTGTAACGGCAGACAATCAGCCATTATTGCCTGACGAAAGCGTATGTCCGTCAATACGCCATCCGGCGGCGTAAGTAGATGTCCGGGTAGGGGAGGGAGAGGTGTCATATGCTCCTAAAAAGACAAAAAGCCTTGCGGGAGCAAGGCCTTTTGCGGGAAGAGGAGAAAAAGGAGGACATTGTTTATAGAATTTTGGAGTGATTGGGAGTTTGTTGTTAGGTAAATTGCTTTTCACTCAATGATAAACCTATTGTAATGGTTATTTCGTGTTCTTGTAGGTAATTTTGTTACAATCCATATGTAAAGTAATTAACATTTGAACTTAACGTTCATGACGGTTAAATTTTGACGAGGCTTTTGTGACTTATCACTGTGATAATTGCGGGCAGGCAGCCCTGGAAACGGATACGATTTGTTGGCATTGCGGAAGGTCTTTGGCTCAACGGGAAGCGAAGGAAAAGTCGCTTCCGGCTGCCGGAAATGAGGAAAAGGAACGGCCGTTACCCCTGACTCGTATTTCCGCCTATGCCGGATTAACATTAGCTATCGTGATTGCTTTATTGGCCGTGATGAATGCCCTGGGCCAACAACCTCAAGTTATTCAAGGGATTAGTAGCTCGCTCAAACCGGGGTGGATAACTATTACCGACCAAAATCGAGTATTCACATTGAATTTGCCATCAGCCTGGCAGCGGCTAGATCGCTATGATAGCGAGCAGCAAGCGGAATTGATTAAACAAGTGCATCAAAATAATCAATATCAGGCGGCGCTGTCACCTTATGATGATATGGCCGATGATCGACAACTCCTGTTTTTGGCGGCTGCCAATCAGACAAACATGGATACGGCCGTTCCCCCCTTCATCGTCATTGCCCGCAGCCAACAACTAGGCCAACTTTCTCCGGAGCAAATGACAGTCCTGCTGCGGGAAGGGCCATCTGGGGTCAAGTTGTTACGATCAAATTTAGCCGAAGGGATAAACGGCCGTCGTCAGGCCCTTTCCATTTTAACGATGTTCTACATTGATCAGGAACTGCGCTGTCAGCATCTGTTCACCTACGAGACGGCCGCCAAAGAAAACCCTGACGGTTTTTTAGTCGTTGGTTGCGCTTCTGAAGACGCTTATAACGATTACACCAATGTGTTCCATGAAATTTTAGTCAGTTTTCAACCGTTGCTGCCGTAATATAACCTGTGGCGCTGAAGCCCATTTCGAGCTTCAAAATCACCGCAATCGCGCTTAAAGCGACTGAGCGGTGATTTGGGCCGTATGACTCAACAGGATGTGCGCTCACAAGGTTAATTTAGTGCAAAACTTTTACCATAAATGACCATTTTGGTTAATAATCAACTCTCAACAACTAGCGCCATTGGTTATCTACTCATCCGTCACACAACCTTTTGAAGCGGATTCCACATTCTTGATATACTTGTACAGTCGTCCCCGGGTGAATTTGAGTGACGGCGCAGCCCAATCGGCGCGGCGGGCGGCCATTTCCTCGTCGGGGATGCCTACTTCGATGGTGTGCGCCACCGCGTTGATGGTGATCGTGTCTCCGCCCTGCACCAGGGCAATGGGGCCGCCTTCCTGCGCTTCCGGGCAAATATGGCCGACGATGAACCCATGACTGCCACCAGAGAAACGGCCGTCCGTCAACAACGCCACATCCTTGCCCAAACCAGCCCCTACAATCGCGCTCGTCGGTGTCAACATCTCTGGCATACCGGGGCCGCCCTTCGGCCCTTCGTAGCGAATGACAATCACGTCCCCTTTCTGAATCTCTTTACGTTCCAATCCGGCCAGCATCGCCTCTTCCGAATCGTACACCCGCGCCGGACCGGAGAAGCGCTCTCCTTCCTTGCCCGTGATTTTGGCGACGGCGCCGTCTGGGGCTAGATTGCCGCGTAAAATTTGGATATGGCCAGTTGGTTTGATAGGGTTGGCTAACGGCCGTATCACTGTCTGCCCCTCTTTCAACCCCGGCACATCGGCCAGATTTTCGGCCACTGTCTTGCCCGTCACCGTCAGGCAGTCGCCGTGCAGCAAACCCGCTTCTAGCAGCAGTTTCATCACTGCCGGAGCGCCGCCGACGCTGTGCAAATCTTCCATCACGAACACGCCGCTGGGCTTCAAATCAGCCAAAAACGGCGTGCGCTCGCTGACTGCCTGGAAATCATCAATCGTCAGATTCACCCCTACCGCCCTCGACATGGCGATCAAGTGCAGGACGGAGTTGGTAGAGCCACCCAGCGCCATGACAACGGTGATAGCATTCTCGAACGCCTGCCGGGTCATGATATCGGCCGGTTTGATGTCCTGCTCCAACAGGACGCGGATCGCCTGGCTGGCGCGGCGGCATTCGTCCAACTTTTCCGGCGATTCGGCAGGATAAGAGGCGCTGTAAGGCAGGCTCATCCCCAGCGCTTCGATGGCCGAGGCCATGGTGTTGGCCGTATACATGCCGCCGCACGCTCCAGGGCCGGGGCAGGAATTACGCACAATCGCCCGCCGCTCCTCATCACTGATCTTGCCAGCAATGAATTCGCCGTAACTCTGAAAGGCAGAGACGATATCCAGTTTTTGCTCGCCCAGGCAGCCAGCCTTGATTGTGCCGCCGTAGACCATGAGGGACGGTCGTGCCAACCGCGCCATGGCCATAATACAGCCGGGCATGTTTTTGTCACAGCCGGGCAGAGCGATGACAGCGTCGTACCATTGCGCCGCCACCACCGTTTCGATGGAGTCAGCGATGATTTCACGGGAGGGGAGGGAGTAGCTCATCCCGTCCGTGCCCATGCTGATGCCGTCGCTGACGCCGATGGTGTTGAAGCGCATCCCCACCAGCCCGGCGGCGGCCATGCCCTCTTTCACTTTAGCGGCTAAATCGTTGAGGTGCATGTTGCAGGTGTTCCCTTCATACCACATGCTGACGATTCCCACCTGGGGCTTGTTCATGTCTTCGTCGCTCAGGCCGGTGCCGTAGAGCATCGCCTGCGACGCGCCCTGAGATTTGGGCTGGGTGACGCGGGAACTGTATTTGTTGAGTGGTTTAGTCATTCTTTTCTCCTCATTATGCGTTAAATGTTGGCTCTGGACGGATCGTTTATGACAACACGGCCGTTCCCTCAATCTCAATCAAAAATTCCGGCCGGGCCAGGGAATGTACCCCAATCCAAGTCGTCGCGGGTGGGTCATTGCCGGGAAAAATCCCTTAAGCCCTTCGCTGACGGGTGCGGTTTTATCTATCCAATCGTGAACGATGTAAATGCGTAGAGAGACGACGTCATCTAATGTGCCTCCAGCGTGGGTGACGGCCGTTTCCACATTTCGCATACTCTGCCACACCTGCGCTCGCAAATCATCCTCAGCCACAATTTGCTGGTTTTCATCCCAGGCCGCCTGTCCCGACAGGTAAACGGTACGACTGCCCTGGGCCGCCACAATCTGGGAGAAGCCATACTGGCGGCTGTCAAACAACGAATCAGGGTTCAGGCTGGTTTTTGCCATCCGACGCTCAAGTTACCCTAAAACGGCTACGACCAGATCGCCCATCGCTTGTGTACCAATGCTTCTCTCATCGGATCGGGCTAAGTCAGCCGTTCTGTGACCGGCGGCGAGGATGCGGGAGACGGCCGTTTCCACCACACGCGCCTCCACCTCCAACCCCAAACTCGAACGCAGCAGCATCGCCGCACTCAAAATGGTGGCTAACGGATTGGCGATACCCTGCCCGGCAATATCCGGGGCCGAGCCGTGAATCGGTTCGTACAGGCCGGGGCCGCCCGCGCCCAACGCGGCCGAAGGCAGCATCCCCAACGAGCCGGAAATCATCGAAGCCTCGTCTGAGAGAATGTCGCCGAACATGTTGCCCGTCACCACCACGTCAAAATCGCCGGGGCGGTTGACCAGGTACATCGCCATCGCATCCACCAGCACATCCTCAAATTCGACGTCCGGGTTTTCGGCGGCGACTTCGTGGGCCACTTCCCGCCAGACGCGGGAGGAGGCCAACACGTTGGCCTTGTCCACCGAGGTAACTTTGCCCCGCCGCCCCCGCGCCAGTTCCACGCCGATTTGCAGGACGCGCCGAATTTCCTCCTCGTTGTAGCGCATCGTGTCGTGGCCGCTGCGCCCCTCGGCAACGGTTTCCCGCCCTTGCGGTTGGCCGAAATAAATGCCGCCGGTCAGTTCGCGCACAAAGACGATGTCCACAGCCTGCACCCGCTCCGGGCGCAGCGGGCTGGCGTTGGCCAGCGCCGGAAACACCTTCACCGGGCGGATGTTGGCGAAGACGCCCAGCGATTTCCGCAGTTTGAGCAGCCCTTGTTCCGGCCGCACTTTGGCCGTCGGGTCTGACCATTTTGGCCCGCCGACCGCGCCCAGCAGGACGGCGTCGCTTTCCAGGCAGGCGCCCAGCGTCTCTTCGGGCAGGGGGTCGCCAACCGCGTCAATGGCGCAGCCGCCCATCATTTTTTCGGTGAAGTGGAAGGTGTGGTTGTGGCGGTGGGCGACGGCCGTCAACACCTTCCGCGCCTCCCCCACAACCTCCGGCCCAATCCCGTCGCCGGGCAACAATATGATTTTTGCTTCCATGAATTCTCCTGATAGTCTGAGATGGGGAGGTGGAGAGAGTCAATCTCTCCATCTCCCCATCATTTCAATAAGTAATCTGACCTGCCAACCAGGGCTAATTTAAAGAAATAATGATCCGAGGATTGCGCTGATTTCACAGATTGAACCACTGTTTTCAGCGTAATCGGCGGATAGAAATGGGATCGTTAGTTCTTGAATGCGCCTAGACCAGTATTGTAGCGGACGGCCGTTACTTTGCCACACTTCATTCCCCGCTTGCCATTACCAAAACCAGCGGCAGATTCAGCGGCGTTACCCGCTCGCGCTGCGACGCTGCGTAGCGCACTGTCTCTTCATACAACATCCAGATCGCTTCCTGTTCCGCCTCAGAAAGCGGCGGCGCTTTTAGCGCGACGTCCCAATCCGGCCGTTTGCCCCCCTGCGCGTAAATCGTCACCCAGGCCGACTGCGCGGCGAAAAAGTCGTTGTCGTGCATCTTCACGCCCAGGAAAACGGGCGCGGCGACGCGCCCCTTGTTCCGCGCTTCCGCCAGCGCCGCCTCGAACGCCCGACCCGCATCTTCGCCCACATGTTCAAACAGCTTGTAATCCACCTGCTCCGGGCGGATGAGCAAGCCCCCTTTGGTGTCGCCGAGAGTGAGCGATTGGCCGTGCGCCACCGTCATCTGCGCGCCCAGGTCGGCGTAAACCTGCAAGGCGGCGGCGCTGACGTCGGGGTCGCCGGCGAGGGCGGAGGCGGCGTAGGGCGGGTAGCCGATGAGCGCGGCGACTTGCTGGTAGCCGCCCGGCGCGTCGGTCGTCTGCCCGGTTACCGGGTCAACGGCGCGGGTTTCGTAGCGCAGGATGGTATCGTACAGGTCGGCCGCGCTCAAGCTTTTCAGCCCCAGCCAGTCGTTCTGGCTGGCGTAGGGGCGCGGCGGGCGGGTGTGGTAGGAAATTGCCGCCACCGGCGAGCTTTTCAGCCGCGCCAGCAAGTCCGGGTATTGGTCGGCGTAAATCTGGGCCATCGCGTCGGTCAGGTAAACATCCACTGGCACGGCCGTTTCCTCGTGCAGGCTGATGATTTTGTCCAACACGGCCGCCGACTCGGCCGGGTAGCTGAAATCCTGGACGTTGATGGCGAAGAGGACGTAGGCTGTGGGTGGGGCAACGGCCGTCGGCGGCGCAGCCGCATTGGTGCTGATCGAAGTGGGAACGGCCGTTTCCGGCGCAGCCGCATTGGTGCTGATCGAAGTGGGAACGGCCGTTTCCGGCAGTGGCGGGGCGGCTGACGAACAAGCCGCACCCGCCAACATGAACACGGCGAGAGCGCAAATCATTCGCTTCATGGCAAAATATCCTGTTTCACGGCGTCAGGCGGAAGAAAAGCTCCAGGGCATCCTCGTGATATTGGGGGTGGCGGTAAAACCCATCGTGCCCCGCGCCAGAGTCTTCCACCAGGCGTTCCACTACGCCGCCGAGGGAAGTAATCACCTGTTCCGTATTTTTCATATTGGCAATTTGCTTTTCTTCGCCCGCATACAGGTAAAAATGCGCGTCTGCGAAGGCGTCGTCTCCATAAACGCCGTCATACAGCCCGCGCGTAAACTCACGTCCGACAGACATCTCCGCCGGGTCTGGCTTCAACCCGCCGTCGTGGCTGATCGTCAGCGCCAGATAGTTACTGCTGTTGATTTTGTCCAGATACGTCACCTCAAAACTGATCTCCGAGCCGAGACTCCAGCCCCGGTAAGCGGTTTTATCAATCTGGGCGTCATATTTGTCCGCCATATAACGCAAGGCCGTATCCATAAACTGGTAAAACTGCTGCGCCGAAAACATCCTTTCCCCCTCAGCCTCACCCCACTGGATGGCGGTCACAGCGTACCCATGTTCGCGGGCAAATTCCAGCTCGTTTGCCATTTCCCGGTAAGCGTTCCCGCCGTGGCCGTGGGCAATGACCATCACGCGCCGGACCGGCATGGTTTCATAACCGTCGGGAACCCACACAAAAAAGGTATCCATCGGTTCCAGGTTAACCACCCGCGCGCCGGCTTCTATCGCATCCGTATACGGTTGGGGCGCGAGGCGGTAGACGCCCAGGAAATCAGTTTCGCTTTCCGTCAACTGCGCGGCGTCCAGAGACGCCGGGGGTTCCGGCGCAGAGGTTTGGTCAGACGGCTGGCCGGCGGGGGGCTGCCCCCGCTCGTCAGACTGAACGGGGGCGGTTTCTGCTGCCGGCGGCGTGGTTTTTCGCGTGGGCGGCGCGGGCGCATTTTCAGAACGACACGCCGCTAAAATAAAAACTGCAGCTACAGCAAGTAAATAAAGAATACGTTTCATAATTCACCATCCATAATTTGGGATAGTTCAAATTTTCCTCGATAAACTGAACCATTCCCGCAATTTTCCGGAAAATAAATACCTGGCAAGCGTTCGTAAACAAGTCGGCGTTTTCAGATTGGTTCAATCTGGCAGATTGAATCAACGTATCTTCTCAAAAAACCGGGTGTTATTTGGTGACTACAACGAATCTTGAAATAAACGAATAAAACGAGTCGAGTGAACAATTCGGTTGTTCCCTTATTCGCTGTAGTCACCCCGAAATATTGAGAAGATACGAATCAACCTTGTAAGTTAAAACCGGGCGCTTACTTACGGTTTAATCGAGTTGATATACGACAACATCGCGTTCAACGCCTCGCTGGGCGGCCCGCCGGGGTGGACGGTAGCAAAAACGCCGTGCCCGCCGGAGGCGTAGCGGTAAGTGGTCACAGCCGCGCCGCGCTCGTCCAGCAGCGGCTCCATGCGTTTCATGCCCTCGCACGTTTGCCCGTCGTGATCTTCCCCGCCGCAGTACAGCCAGAAGTTTGCGCCGTCATAAGCGTTGGCTGACGCTTCTTGCAGGTAGGCGGGAATTCCGCCGCCGGTATCGGCAAATTCGGTTCCTGAATCGGCGATGAAAGCGGAGAAAAGCGGCGCCCCGGCCCTGTCCCGATCCAGCAAAGCCACCTTGAAGGCGCGCGCCGAACCTCTGGAGAAGCCGTGATAGATGACGGCCGTATCCTCCAGTGGGCAATAAGCTGACATTTCCTCAAAAATGGTTTGCAGGTCCGCGTAAATCTGCTCCGCGCCGGCAAAAGCATAGCCGTCTTCGGCCGTTTCATCCTGCCAGGCGTATTGCAGAGTAACCAGAGCGTAATTGTTATCGGCGGCCGGCCGGTCCCACCATTGGTACATCCGTTCCGCGCAGCCGCCGCTGCCATGCAGGGCGACGACCAGCTTCCTGTCGGGCAGCGTTTCCCAATTATCGGGGAAACGGGCAATGAAAAACTTGCTGTTATTGAGAGGAATAACCGCGGCGCCGCTGTTTGCCGCCGACTCTAGAATGTCAGCGTACTCCGTGCAGCCGTGCCGGGGGTAGTCCAGGCTGCTCTGCGCCTGAAGCCATTCCCGGCAAGCCGCCATGGTGGGGGCTGCGCCGGCAGCGTCCGGCGCGCTCTCTCCAGAGGCAGCGGGATGAGTCGGCAGAACAGGCTGCGCCTGCGCCGCAGTTTCCTGGGCGGGTAAGCGGGTAGAATCGCTCCCGGATCCGCAGGCTGCGGCCATGACCATCAAGACAACAAAAAACGCAATCAGATGTTTTGTAACACGAGTTTTCTTGTTCATTTTTTGCTCCTTCCCCGGCGAATCGCGTTATAAAACGTGTTGCGTCGGGATTACCCATGTTGGAAAACTCAAACTCAAAAGCTTTTAGGAAAAACAGGAATTTACTCCTGTTAGCGTAACCAATCTATCACCGTCTCCGTCAAAGCATCGCCCGACAGGCCAGAGCCAGCAGCCCCAGAAAGAGCAGGTATCGCTTCATGGCAGCCGCAGCCGCGCCGGTTTGAACGACCAGGCCGTGCCGGAACAGGTGTTCAAACAGCCGATATTTTGCAGCAAATCGTAGGTGACGGGCATCGCCTGCGTGGCGGGCAGCGTTACCGCGTTCACCGGCGTTCCGGCGGCGGCGGCGGCGTACACGGTTGCCAGGCCGTAAAGCAGTTGGGCGGCCGTAATTTCGCCCGCCGACGTTTGATACACAGGCTGCACCATTGCGTTAGGCGTCACCTGCCAGGGTTGATTGGGAGCGAAGTTGGGGGCCAACTGCCGCGCCATCGCCACAATTTCATCCCGCGATAGGGTGAGGGCGGCGTTGGCGTCCACCGGGACGAGGGGGCCGTAAGTCGTTGGTAGTTGTAAAGACGCGCCATCGCCGCCGGCCGCGCCATCCTCCAAAGCCAAAACCAGCAGGGCAAACAAATCGCGCAGCGAGTAAAAATCCGTCCCGTCGCTGACCCAATCCGGCGGCCGATCCGTCCAGTTGAGCAGCGCCCAGCGGGACAACACATCCAGTTGTTCCGGCGAGATCGTCCAGTAGTCCGGCGGGGCAATTAGGTTAACCACATCGTCACTGTTGATAAAACGGGAGCCGGGATTGGCCGGTAAAACCTCGTCCAACAGGTAATCGAGCGTGTCCAGGTTTTGCTGGTAATTTTTTTCGATGTCGGCGCGGGAATTGAGCAAATCGGGCGGCAGTTCCGGCGCGTCGGGGTGGGCGTAGCCGTAGATGGTGGGGCTGGTGTTGGGCAACTGTTTGGTATAGATGAATTTGGAAGCTAGCCCGGTGAGGACGATGTTGGGGCGGGAGCGATCCAGCCCGTTCAGCATCCCGGCCGCGTAGCGCGGCCCTTTGAGCGGGTCAATGCCGCGCGTGCCGTCAATGGGGCTGCCGCCGGTCATTTTGATGACGTTGTCGGCCCAAAAGGTGGTGGAGGAGGTTTCGTTGGTGGGGGTGAGCCGCGCCATCAGGGCGGCGACGGCGGCGCGTTTGGCTGCCTCGCCGAAGGGGCCGTGGTCGGGGTAGCCGAAGCCCAGCAGGCGGCCGGGCAGGAGTTTCTGGGCGGCGTGGCTGGCGGGGCCGCCTTCGTAAGCGGTATCCGATTGCAGAAA
>JAJRYT010000127.1 GCA_024275635.1 Chloroflexota bacterium
CAAACCCACGCGGTCGAGTACGGTTTGGAAGCAATCTGTTAGGAATGTACAAAGTCGAGCTAAGGGTTCGTTCAAAATTAACTTTGCAGTTTGCTGGTAATTGGTAATTGAGTAATTGGGTAATTACCAGTTACCAATTACCTGGTTACAATTTTTCAAACGCCAAAGTTATAAACGAACGTGCCCTAAGACCTCTGAGATTATAAAAACCTCAGAGGTCTCTTTATTTATAGCGAATACAAGGCCCCGAATTTTGTTCGTAAGTAACGCATGTAGGGTTCAATCGTCAGGGGGCCGCCGCTGACAAGTTCTATCAATTCGTTCGCTGTGAATTTGCTGCCGTGTTGGTACACATTTTCTTTTAGCCAGGTATGCAGCGTATCGAACTTGCCTTGTTCGATTTGTACCGGAATGTCTGGATGGGCTTTTAATGCCTCATCAAAGAATAGGGCGCTCATGATGTTGCCCAGAGTGTACCCTTGAAACGCGCCGCCAATCCAGCCGCCGAACCAGTGGACGTCTTGTAACACGCCATCCCTGTCATCAAGCGCGCGTAGACCGAGATCGGATTGGTAACGGCCGTGCCACGCCTCCGGCAAATCCTTCACCGCCAGCGTCCCTTCCAAAAGTTGTAATTCCAGATCAAAGCGAATCATGACATGCAAATTGTACGTTACTTCATCGGCGTCTGTGCGAATAAGCGAGCGGGATACTCTATTGATGGCCCGGTAAAACGTGTCTAGCGGCACATGACTCAATTGCTCCGGGAAGGCAATTTGTAATTGGGGATAATAATGCGCCCAAAAGCCGCGGCTGCGCCCCACCAGATTCTCCCATAAGCGAGATTGACTCTCATGAACGCCAGACGAAGCGCCTCCGGCCAGGGGGGTTCCTTCAAATTTCTGGTTGATACCTTGTTCGTATAGTGCGTGACCCGCTTCGTGCAGCGTACTGAAAAGCGCTTCCGACAGATCGTCTTCTTTGACTCGGGTCGTGATGCGTACATCCCCCAGGCTGAACTTGGTCATGAAGGGGTGATGGGTCATATCCTGCCGCCCCCGTTCAAAATCATAACCGTACCGCTTGATGATGGCGCTGCCGAAGGCCAGTTGTTGGTCGGTGGGGTAGGATTGATGTAGGCAGCTACCGTCAGCTATCTCCTGAGCCGTAATGGTTTGTACGATAGGGACAAGCTGCTGGCGCAGTTCGGCAAAGAGCGCTCGAATAGAGTCTGCTTTCATTCCTTCGTCAGAAAAGTCAATGAGCGGATCGGCGATATGGTCGTAGCCGGGAAAACAGTCGGCGATTTGGCGGCTGTAGTCAAGAGTTTTTTCCAGGTTGGGACGGATGGCGGTAAAGTCGTTGTTAGGCCGGGCTTTGGTCCAGGCCTGGTAAGCGCCAGCGCGATGAGCGGAAAATTCGGATACCAATTTGGCAGGAATTTTGGTGGATTTTTCGTAACTGCGGCGGGTGACGCGAATGAGGCTGGCGTCGTCGCTGTCATAAGGGAGGCTTTCCTCAAACGGCCGTAAATCATCCAACAGCTTGCCTATCTCCGGATCTGTAAATTTTTCATGAGCCAATCGGCCGATGGTCGCCATTTGGCGGCCACGCGCGGCCGCGCCGCCCGGCGGCATATACGTGCTTTGGTCCCAATTCAAAAGGGCCGACACCATATTAAGGTCATTCACCTCATGCAGCTTGTTTTTAAGTCGTTTTAGCTTGTGTTCCATGAAACAGCTCCTGTTTTTCGGTTCAAAATAGCGGGAGAATTCGCCACCAGCGCCCTATGATCGCAGGATTTCACAAGGATGCAAATTGGGGGCCTACAAACAAATTGTCAGGCTCCCGTAGTGCGATCTGCCAGATTGCAGGATGCAAGCAAGCTGTTTGTGCTGCGAAGGACAAGTCGTTCGCGCATCCAGTCGAGATTTTTATGATGGGGCGTGTTGGCGTTCCAGATGGCGCATAACCAGTCGCCCGGCGATGTAGACGATGACGGTGAAGATGAAGAGAATGACCCAGGCCGTAGGGGGCCAATGGAGACCATGTGAGCCGATAAGGGTTAAAATGAGCGCGCCCGGCAGCCGGCCCAAGAAGTTGGCGGCCAGGAATTTACGGGAAGAAATGCCGCTCAACCCGGCTACAAAATTCATGACATCGGTGGGAAAGACGGGCAGCAGGAAGCTGATGGTGAAGAAGGCAAACCCCTGCTTTTCACCGATTTTATACCAATGATTGAGTTTTTCGTCGGGAACGAGGCGGCTGACTAACGGCCGTCCCGCCCAGCGCGCCAGCGTAAAAGCCAGTTGACTAGCAGCGACGATGTAAACGATATTGAGCAGGAACCCAATTGGAAATCCATATACATAACCGGCCGCTACCAGGAAAACATGACCGGGAATGACGGCGGCGAGCACTTGAATGAGCTGTACCAGCGCCAATACCAGCGGCCCCCAGGCGCCAAAGCTCTGTAAATAAGCGCTGACTGACTCCTGGTCGCCGACCATTGCCAGGAGTTCTATGACTGGCTGACGCATTATCCACAAGCCGCCTACGATGATGCCGCCGAGCAGGAAGAAGAGCGCACCGCGCCATAATTGGTAAGAGCGTAACGGCCGTTTTCGTTGGGCTGGGGACGCGACAGCAGGCGGCGAAAAGTATTTAGGCGAATCCGACGATTGGCGTCCATCCCCTGTTTGTTTGGTTGCTACAGTCAAAGAACACTCCTCACGGAACCTGTTGTTAGGCCAACAAAGATACGACGGCGTTTATAGTTTCACATTCAGGCAGCGAAAGGTTCAATTAAACCGTGCCTGGGGGCAATACGACCGGCATTGCGTGCAAGTTGCATAGTGGCTAATCCTACAAGGTGAAGCAGTAATCGGCAATCCGTCACGGCCGTTCACCCCCTCTGCGTGGAACGAGAGGGGGTGAACAGTTGCCTTTCGGGAGGATATTACTGCCCCGACAGCGCCATTAGCTGCGCTAAATCGCGCTGGAGAGCCTCCAGTTCTGTGCCGTAGGCAGCCCAGTCGCCGCTGCGCTGGGCCGCTTCGGCCGCATTATAGTGGGCATTGGCCGATTGAATCAATTCTTCAATGGTGGCATCTACCTGGATTGTATCAGTTGGCGGCGTAGGAGAAACGGCCGTTGCCTCTTCCCCGCCGTCCGCACTTGTAACGACCTCTGCAGAGGGCGCTGCCGCCAGCAGTTTTATCAACGCGCCGTCCAGTGTTGTGTCCATGGCAATGCGCGTGTCGCTGGCAACAATAACCCGCTTCAACTCCGGCAGGGCGCTGGTATCTGATTGCAGATAAATCGGTTCTACGTACAAGAAACTCTTATTGATAGGAATCACCAGTAGGTTGCCGCGAATGATGCGCGAACCACGCTGATCCCACAGTGAGAACTGTTGCGATATTTCCGGCTCCTGGTCAATACGCCCTTCCACCTGAATGGGGCCAAAGATAAGCTCCTGCTTGGGCAGCTTGTAAACGATCAGCTCACCATAGTGGGGGATGTCGTTGCGGGCAGCGGCCCAGGCGATCATGTTATCCTTTTCCGCCGGATTGAAAGGTTGGATGAGCAGATATTCCGTTTCCGTTTCGCCGGGCAGCGGCATTGTCACATAGTAAGGTTCGATTGGCTGCGGCTGCTGTTCCGTATCAAAAATTTCGTTAGGAATTTGCCATTTGTCTTCCTGATTGTAAAAGACGCGCACATCTTCCATATGATACCTTAAATATTGCTGCATCTGGATGGTGAACAATCCTTCCGGGTAGCGAATATGGTCTTGCAACCCTACAGGCATCTCGCTGAACGGGTGGAAGAGGTTGGGGAACGCCTTAGCATAGGTTTGAATGATGGGATCGTTTTCGTCGGTGATGTAGTAAGTGACGGTTCCGTCATAGGCGTCTACGGTGATTTTGGCAGCATTGCGGATGTAGTTGATATTGCCGATGGGCGTGGCGTAGGGGAATTTGCGGCTGAGGGTATACGCATCGAGCATCCAGACGAGACGGCCGTTCCACACCACAATGTACGGATCGCTATCCAATTCCAGGAAAGGCGTAATTCTCTGCACGCGCTCCCGAATCTGGCGATGGAGCTGCACCTTTGTGCCGCTGTCAATCTCGTCGCTCAGGAGGACATTCGTCTCGCCCAGGCGAATGGCAAAAGCGACCCGTTTGAGATAGCTGTTTAGGGGGACGCCGCCCTGGCCTTCGTAATTGGTGTACACATTTTCATTGCCGCTTGGATAATTAAATTCCTCGCGCCCGCTGCTGACAAACACTTCATCCTTTGTCATCTCACCATAGTAGATTTCGGGGCGGTCGATTTCCAGCGGGATGCTGATTTTAGGCGGCAAATCTTTGATGAAGAATTCAGGCTGGCCGTCGGCGGTGATCGTGTTAACCGGATTCATGACCAGCCCATAGCCGTGCGTAAATTCCAGGTTGCGGTTCACCCAGGAGGAGAATGGCAAATTGGCTTTGTCCAGTTCGCGCACAGCCAGCATCACCTGGCGCTGTTCGCCGTCAATGTCATAGCGGTCAATGTCCACTTCGCCGAACTGGTAGTAGGTGCGGAGGGCTTGCAGCTGCTTGTACGTGTCTCGCAGCGGGCGGTAATCCCACAGGCGCACGTTTTTCAAGATAGCGTCGTTTTCCAGCAGGTCTTGTTGAGTGATGTCCCTGATGTCGCCAAACGGCCGTGTTTCTACCTTATCCAATCCAAACGCGAGGCGAGTATATTCGATGTTGTACTCGATAAACGGCCGTTCCCGTTCAATCTCATTTGGTTCAACTGCGTACCGCTGCAGCAGACCGGGATACACCCCGCCTAGCAGCAGCGCCGCCGCCAGCCACAATCCGGCGCTGACTATGAGCGGCCGCAGACTCAGGCGGAACACATTGTAAAGCAGCGCCAGCGCCGTTAGCCCCATAAACAATAATTGTGCCCGCAGCGCCCACAGCGATGCATTCATATCGGTGTAGCTGGCCCCGAACACTACGCCCCGTGAAGAGTAAAGCAGTTTGTAAATATCAAACACGTAGCCAAAAGCCCACAACCCCAGCCACAGCGCCCCAATCAGGGCCACATGCTGGCGCAGAGTCGGCTGGCTTTGCGGCTGCCAGCGGCCGCGTTGAATGTCGGGCAGGTAATTGAGGGCATAAATGGCGATGAGGCCAATCAATGTCACAAACAGGAGGGAGAGCAGCCAGCCTTGCAGAAAATCATACACGGGCAGTTCAAACAAGTAAAAACTGATGTCGTGGCCAAAAATGGGATCGACCGTGCCAAAGGCGACGCGATAAAAGTAGCGCAGGAATGTTTCCCAGTTGGCCGAACCGGTGCCGGCAAAGCCGAAGGCCAGGAACAGGGCCAGACCATTGATGAGCCATTTGATACCGCCGAATTGGAGTAAATTTGGGTTGTGGGACGGGGTGGCTCGGATAGCTCGCCGCCGGGCAATGTGCCAGTTGACCAGCAGGACGGCCGTTGCTAACACAAAGGCGATAACAAAACTGACAACCTGGAGCGCCCACTGTTTGAACCAGACATTTTGGTAAGTCAACTGAGTGAACCAGAGCCATTCGGTATAGGTGGTTACAATCCAGTTCAGACTGAGTAGGAACAGAATAACAACGGCAAAAATCCAGAAGGAACGATTTTGCCAAAAGAAACGGCCGTTCCCATTTCCGGGCGGGAAGGGAGGGCGACGGCCGGGACCATTACCGCCATCATTTTCCTCTTTGTTCCACCCGGCTTCTTCAAATGCCCGGCGGAATGCTTCTGGAATATCATCAAATCGGTCACGGCTCATTGGAATCTCCTAAAAAAGGCAGAAGGCAGAAGGAAGAAAACCATCTCGCCCACTTGCCACTTGCAAACTCATTTTCCCCAATTATCGCATAAATTGCCTGGGCAGGCTTGAAAGATGGCGCGGGCTTAATCACCCGTTTACTTCTTTTGTCGTTGGGGAAGCTTGTTGATCAGGCGGAGAAGCCACAAAGGACGGCGTACCTGCTGCCAGGAATTTTGAGCAGCGGCCATCCCGTCGGCCAGGCAGCTGGCCGTTTCGCCCCTGTATCGCCGCCGGACAAACAAACGATTCAATCGTTCAATGTGCGGGCGTATCCCGGCAACAAGGGAGGTCAGCCGGGGGTTGTGTTTCGCGTAGCGATTAAGATGTGCGAGAAAAGCAGCCGTAAACTCATCCGGCGTCTGGCTGGCACGGGGCGTCTGGCCTAATTTTTGGGCGTTGTGCTGGAGACGGCCGTATGCCCACACCACCACATCACGCCCGGCTAACCGCTGCTGCCGCCGCTGCCACAGCCACCAACTCAACCCCAACGCGGCCGCCAACAAAATCCAGTTCCAACCGCGCCACAGGCGAACGAGCAGCGATTCTGACGGCGCGGCGGGAGGAATTTCCGGCATATCCGGGAAGGCAGGTTCCTGGGTTTCATCGGGGCTGGCGGAATCAGCGGCGGCGTTGGATCTGTCATGCGGGCTGGGGAAAGCGGCGGTTGGCTCAAATTCCACCCAACCATAATCCGGGAAATAAATTTCCGTCCAGGAATGGCCGTTAATCTGGAAAATCGTTTGCACGCCGTTCTCATCCAGAGGCTGGGGCAAAAAACCGACAGCCATCCGCGCCGGAAGGCCCAGGCTGCGGGCCATGACGGCCATCGCCGAGGCGTAATAATCGCAATAGCCGCGCTGCAAATCAAATAGGAAAAAATCAACCGGGTCAACGTCCTCCGGCGGCAGTTCTACATCCAGCGAGTAAGGATATTGGCGCAAAAATTGTTCCAAAGCACGCGCCTGGTCGTAGGCGGTGGGCAGCGTTCCGGCTATGTCCTGGGCCAAGTCATAGACTCGATCGGGCACGGAATTGGGCAGGGCGGCGTAGCGGGCCAGGATGGCGGGGGGAACGGCCGTTTCATGGGCGGCCCTAAGCTGGTTGGGGGTGGCTGCCGCCAGCCGGGAGGCGACCTGGTAGGTCTGGCCGTCTCCCTGCGCGCGCACCAGGTCATTGCGGCCGCGCCAGATAACGATCATATCCTGGTTAAAGCGAAGCGGCAGACCCAGGGTGTAGCGAATGATACGCTCATCATACACCCATGATACTGTTTGCTGGATTTCTACCTGCGCGCGTGCCAGGGGCAGGGGGATGCGGGTATTGGCGGGAATGGATTCTTGCCGCTCTTCGGATAAGGCCCAGCCGCGCCCGGTATAAACATCATAGCTCAAGGCGCGCCAGTGACGGCCGTCTAACAACGCCGGTTGAACCGTATCCGGTAGGGTGACGACGGCCGTCATCACCACCGTTTCTGAGAGTTCCGGCGGGTTGCCCAGCAGGTAAGCGCGGGGCAAAATACCGCGTCCGCCGGGCCTGTCCAACCCGGCCGGCTGATCCGGGCCGCGCGGCGGCTTCACCCCGCCAAAAAGCCGATCCAACGTCTCTTCGGCCTGGAGGACGGCGGGCTGCTGTTGGAAAGTCCGGGCTAACTTTGTGATGCTGAAGCCGGGTAGGGCCAGGGAAAAAACCCACAGCGTGATGGCCATACCCCCGGCGTACATAATGAGGTCAAGCCGGATTTGGTCAGAGTAATCCACATGATTGGCCGCCCAGGTTTGTTCCTGGTTGGCGAAATGGAGAACGGCCGTTAACAGCGCCGCTATCGCTATAAAAAATGTCGTCCACTGGAGGGGCGCCCCACCATAGTAACCGTTTAAGGCCAGCGCCGCGCCCATCGTGGTCAGCCCTGGCAAGGGGCGACGCTGGCGGTAGGCGCTCCAGGCGGCGAAGGCGGCCAGGAACCAGGCGGCCAATCCTAGCCCAAAGGCAAAGACAATGGTTTCCTGGCTGCGGCCGCCATTGAAGGCGGCGATAAACCAGCTTCCTGTCCGGTCGAAAAAAAGGGCGGTATGCTGCTGGATATGCTGGCTGAAGCTAGGCCAATCCCCAACCCAAAGGCGTAAAGGAGGAGACAGGTTACCCAACCAGACGGTAGTGAACAGGAATCCGTAAACGGTCAGGAATGACCAGGCGGCCAGGGGACGTAGCGGCCGTTTCGCCAGCAGCGTCCCCAGCGCCAGCCCCCAAAACGTGGCGGGAATGATGATGCTGCTTTCCGGAACCCATTGGACGGTGGTAACGGCCGTTACCAGACACGCCGCCGCTGCCGCCAGCAAAAATAACGCGAGCCAGCCCTCGCGTGGTCGAAACCGATTCCAAAACCAGGTTATGCCTTGTAGCGCCATTGAAAAAAGAAGAGGTGAAAAGGTGAAAGGGTGATCACCCTCTCGCCTCCTCGCCAAAGGGACTGCGTACCGTAATCACCTTGCCCGTTCCCGTTACTTTGAACTCCCAGAAGCCGCGCCGCTGCTGTTCCTCCAATGGTTGCCCCACTTCACCCTGGTGGATGATCTGGGCGCGGAAACCAAGCTGGCGGATCGCTTGCCGCAATCCCTCGCTGCTGCCAACGCCGCCGAATGAAGGGCGATCCAGTAGAACGAGATGGCTTTGTACGCCGCGCTGTCCCAGTGAGACTAAATCGGGAATCCAGTCAGCCTGACTGCTGGCGGTGATGATGACGGCTGCCGTTCCCCGCCGCGCCAACTGGCCTAAATCTTGCAGCGCGTGGGAAAGATTGGCTTCACCGTCGGCATTGACCAGGGCCAGGGCGCGTAAAATTTTCCAGCGTTGTCCCTGGCCGCGCCCGGTGGGTACAACCTGGGGATTTTGTCCATAAGCGGCCAGGCCGACGGCCCGGTTCTGCCCCAACGCCCGCGCCGCCAATGACGCCGCTAGCAGGACGGCATGTTCTTCGGCGCTGTCAAGACCGCTGCCCAGTTGAACGGCCGTTTCCATATCCAGCACAATCCATATGTCCCCGGACGCATCCAGGTCAAACTGGCGCACAAACAACGCATCGCGGCGGGCAGTGGTTGGCCAATGAATCCAGCGCACGGGGTCGCCGGGCTGGTAATCGCGCACGGCGGCGGCATTAACGGTGGCCTGCCAGGCCCGCTGGCGGGCGCGCACTCGGCCGCTGCTTTGCCCGGCAGGTAGGGGAATGGGCAGGTTGCCGTGAATGGGAGGATGGATGATGATTTCCTCACTGGCCGGGTAACGACAGGTGAAGGTGAAGATGCCGAAAGGATCGCCGCTGCGGATAGCCCAGGGGCCTAATCGGAACTGGCCGCGCTGTTGGCAGATGGCGGCTTGCCGCCATTGATCCTGCGTATTGAAGCCGACGCTGCGCACAACGGCGGCCTGGTAGCCGGGAACATTGGAATCGTCCATTACCTCTACCCATAAAGCGGGTAAAGGGCTGCTGTTGATGAGGGTGAATTGTTCTTGCAGCCGGTCACCCACGGCTACCCAGCGAAAGCGGAGCCGGCGGTCGGCATGCAGCCCGCGGGCTAACAGCCTGACCCAGATGTAAGCGATGGTAAACAGGCCGCCGAACCCGACGAGCAGGGTGTTCCAGGTGCGGTCAGGCAGCAGAATGGCGGCGATGAGCAGGAAGCCCAGCCAAATTAGGGGGAGACGACTGCTGTTGAGTCGCAGTTCGATTGTGGGAGGGGAAACGGCCGTTTGCCTATCCGTCATGCTGAGATTGTGCCATAGATGCGCTAACGGGCAAAATAATCCTGGGAATCTCCTTGACACCTTAGTCTGTTTTCATTATAATGTTTGCAAATATCTTTGTATTGCAAAGTATAATATGTTACAGAGTTAATTGCGATGTAAATTTAATCGAGGATAATCAGATGTCACAAATAGATTTAGAGAAAATAGAACGAAATGCGCGCCGGGTATTTAACCAGGATGGGCTGATTTACATTTTCATGGGGCTGCTGCTGGCGATGGTTGGGTGGTCGTTTTCCAATACGCGATTTAGTGGGTTGGGCGGGCTGGCTGCGTTGCTCATTTTCCCCATTGAGATCGTCCGCAGGAGGGTGACGTATCCGCGAGTGGGGTACGCTAAATTTGCCCTGCCTAAAGGGTTGGCGCGGGGACTCATAGGTTTAACCGTCGTGGCCGTGGCGGCTTTGACGCTGGTTGCGTTTGTGGGCGACGGGATGTTCCAACAGTACATGCCCATTGCCATCAGCATTGTTTTTGCCCTTTCTTTCTATTTTGGTATCTCCATGGAAGGGTTGCGGTGGCGTTCGCTGGCCATCATTGCGTTGATATTGGCCGGTGGCGGGGCCGTAACGGTTTTGTTTGAGGATTGGCACTGGGGAACGGCCGTCTTGTTCTGGATCGTGGCTGTTATCTTGATCCCGGTGGGCGCTATCAAACTCATTTGTTTTATGCGCGACAATCCAATTAGGGAGACGTTTGCTCATGACGACAACAGGCAATAATGATAACCCAGTCAACCAGTATTTAACGGATATTGATAAAACCATCCATGAACCGGCTCGGTTAATGATCATGGCTAATCTGTATGTGGTGGAAAACGCGGATTTTACCTTTTTGATGGGACAAACGAGATTGACGTGGGGGAATTTGTCCTCTCATTTAAGCAAGTTGGAGAAGGCGGGCTATGTGGCCGTGGAGAAAAGTTTTATTGGCAAAAAACCCCACACGATGCTGTATTTGACGGAGGACGGCCGTTCCGCTTTCCAAATTTACCGGCAGAAAATGGAACGAATGCTGGATGAGTTACCCGACTAACCCTCAATTCCCAACTGATGATTGGCTGTGAAAAACTGGCGGAAAGTGAGCCAGATCGTCGCTAATCCGGTGAATGCGGCGGCGCCGATGAGCATGTACATGACGATAATTTGCAACTGAACTGCTTCTAATGGGGAAGCTCCAGCCAAAATCATGCCGGTCATTGCGCCGGGCAATTGGATGAGGCCGACTGTTTTGGCGCTGTCTACGATGGGGGTCATGCCGCTGTGGAGGGCGGTGCGCAGGTAGGGATGGGCGGCTTGACGGCCGGTTGCGCCTAATGCTAAGGCGGCTTCAATTTGGGGGGAACGGCCGTTTACCTCATCTCTTACCCGCCCCATCACCAATGAACAAACATTCATTGAATTACCAATTACCATACCGGCAATAGGGATGATTTGCTGCGCTGTGAAGTTGAAAATGCCCAACGAAACCAGCAGTCCCAACGTCAGCGCCGCGCCAAAACTGATAGCGGCCAACGCCACCCGCCCGGCATGGGGAGCGCCCCGCCCTCGTTTTCCGGCCGTGTACCCGGCGATGCCGGTCATCACAGCCAAAATCAGCAGGATGGCCGCCGGGTTGTCGGCGTCGAAGATGAAGTTCAAGGCATAGCCAATGGCGATGAGCTGGATGAAGGCGCGCACAGAAGCGGTGAGGATTTGTTTTTCTAAATCGAGCGTCTGCCAACGGGAAATGATCGCGGCCAACGCGACCAGCGCCAATGCCGTCAAAACGCGGGGGAGGGAGTCGAGGGGGAGGGTGTTGAACATGGGTTTGTCTGTAATTGGTAATTGAGTAATTGGGTAATTGAATTACTCAATTACCCAATTACTCAATTACCCTATCCGTTATTTACTGTTTACCGATTTACTCTAATTCCCCGGCGGCAAACACGGCCGTTATATGTTTACTATCCGGCCTGAGTAAATGGTCCGGGGGGCCTTCGTCGGCAATACGGCCGTCCAGTAGTAAATAAACCCGGTCGGCCACTTCCCGTACCTCTTCCATGTAATGTGTCACCCACAGCACCGTCAGGCCCAACTCCCGGCGCAATTTGGCAATAGTTTCCCAAATATGTCGTCTTGATGCCGGGTCTAACGCGCCGGTTGGTTCATCCAGCAGCAAGGATTGGGGCCGGTTCGCCAGCGCCCGCGCCAGTGAGACGCGCTGCGCTTCCCCGCCGGAAAGTTCGGCGGCAGGACGGGCGGCATACACCGGCGGCAAATCGGCTAAGGCCAGCAGATCGGCAATGTGGGCGGAAGTCAGCGCCTGCCCGGCCAGCCGCGGGCTGTAAGCAATGTTATCGGCGACGGAACCAGGGAAAAGCGCCGGGGACTGGAAGACCATGCCCACACGCCGGCGCAGGGTTAACACATCCAGGCTGATAATATCATCGCCATCTAGAAAGATGGTTTGGGGAGGCGGCTCGGTGAGCCGGTTGAGACAGCGCAGTAAACTGCTTTTGCCGCTGCCGCTGGGGCCAAGCAGGCAGACTATCTCGCCGGGGGCGATGGACAGGTTGACGTTGTGAAGGATGGCACGGCCGTTACGCGCCAACGATAAATTCCGTATTTGAAAACGCGGCATTTTCATATCTATCATAAGTTTATATGGTTGAGTGATTCAGTTGACAAGTTGCCGGTAGTTTGCCTGAATTTACGGCTGCAGGCAATATGACCGTGCAAAGCGAGGCAATGTTATAATACCTTTTTTATGACGCTTAATAAATTTTCACCTCGTTGGCACGCCATTCTCCAGGCGTTGTTCGTTACCTTTTTGTGGTCTACTTCCTGGGTGTTCGTCAAAATTGGTTTGCAGGATATTCCCCCAGTGACGTTTGCCGGACTGCGTTATTTTTTGGCTTTTTTAGTGTTGGTTCCCGTTTTCCGGCGTTCCGATGCAGCAACGCCGCTGCGCGATTTATCCCGCCGTGATTGGCTGCATTTGGTGGGGCTTGGGGTATTGTATTACGCTGTCACCCCAGGGTCTCAGTTTATGGGGCTTGTTTATTTGCCGGCGATTACGTTTAGCCTGCTGTTAAACGGAACGGCCGTTATTGTGGCCCTGTTAGCTATCCCTTTACTGCGTGAGTACCCGACCTGGCTGCGATGGGGCGGCGTGGCCCTGTTTGTCGTTGGCGCGCTGGTCTTCTTTCACCCGTTGGCGATTCCGCCGGGGCAGGCAATTGGGTATCTGATTGCGGCCGTCCACATCCTGGCGACATCGTTGTCTGCCATTGTGGGGCGGGGGGTAAATCGTGGGCAGCGCATACATGCGCTTACGGTAACGGCCGTTAGCATGGGAGCAGGGTCAGCCATGCTGCTGCTGGTCGGATTGGTGACGGAGCCATTTCCCCGGTTGAGCCTGGGTAATTGGGCCATTGTCATCTGGCTGGCTGTGGTCAATACGGCGTTTGCCTTCACCCTTTGGAATCATACCTTACGCACCCTCTCGGCAATGGAATCGAGCATCATCAACAACACAATGTTGATCCAGATTACGATCCTGGCTTGGCTGTTCTTGGGTGAAACATTGACCTGGATCAAAATAATCGGCCTGGCGCTGGCGGCGCTGGGCGCATTATTGGTTCAGGTACGTTTTAGAAAAAGCCCGGCCCGTCACCAGCAATGAAGATAAGGCAGTGAATTGACGCCAAATTATGCGATTTCGTGTTAATCTGTTTCTACGGTCTCCATCCAACCGGTTCCGGCCCATTCAGGTCTAAATCTACACAAGATACACCCTGTGCGGATGCAATGCAGGTCTCACTCGTCAGAAAGACCCCCTGGTAAGCGATGCGCCCTCCAGCGGCGTTCCATACCGGATGCTCGTACTTTGCCGCCGCCGCCAGCGTAAATTCGCCTGTTTCCAGCGCGTAGCGGTAAATATCCCCGGAACTGCTGGCAAAAAGAATTTCTTGCCCATCCGGCGACCAGGATGGAGGCGAATCCGGGTTAACCGGCGGCAACTCATCCGAGCCAACTGGCGGATTCAGTTTCTGGAGATCGTTTCCGGCCGCATTGACGATGTAGAGGACGCCTGCGCCGGACAGGACATCATTCTTTTGAAAACGCTCTAAAAAGAGAATGTGATCCCCGTTTGGTGACAGGCTCGCCATACTGATAATGCCTGAAAAGGTCAACACTGTTTGGGGAACGCCGCCATCCGCATTGATTTCACGAACTTCGCTGATGATTGACGATGTTCCGGTTTCATCTTTGTTTACAAAGATGATCTGTTTTCCATTTGGAGCCCAGCCCGGGGATACGCCTGCTGCCAGTTGATTTAGATTCGTCCCATCGGCGTTGACGACGTAAATTTTTCCATCGCCGGCGAAGGCAATCCGACGGCCGTCAGGCGACCAGACCGCATTGCCAACTTTGGCCTGGCCTGTGTCCACTCGATCTGTTTCGGCCGTGCCGGGATCAAGCAGATGAAGTTCCCCATCTCTCGTGACCAGGAGCAGCCATTCCCCGTCCGGCGACCAGACGGCTTGTGAGAGTTTATACCCCCGGGTCAGTTGGGTCAGATCGTTGGTTTTGGTGTTCCACACGTACAAGTCCGCATACCCCTTGTAATCCAGCAGGGCGATCTGGCTGGCGGCGCGGGGGATGGTCTTTCCTGTGGCAAGCCCCCGGTTGATGACTTCGAAAGTAAGAAAAAGTGCGACTCCCAATATAAAGGCTATCCCAACCAGCGTTGTATTTCTTTTCATCGCCAAGATTCTTGTGGTCGTTAAGCCGGTTGCTCAGCGCTTTTCATCTCGACGTAAGTCAAACGCATTTGCGCCACACCTAGCAAAAGGTCAAAAATCAAGCCTAGCCCCATGATAACAGCCAGGGCAACCCACAAACTGCGCGGCGTGAAGGTTGCGGCCGTTATTCTTCTGGCCTCATTCAAGATACCGCCCTGGGAAAACAAACCCACCAGAGCAACGATGACGCTGCTGGCGACTGCCAACGTCCGGCCCAATTTCAATAGTCGGAGGGGGAGTCCGGCGTGGAACCAATACGCCAGCGTCTCATCAGCCACAAAGAAAGAGACCATTAAAATAAACAGGATGGCCGAAGAAAGCGCCGCCGGCGTTTGGGGAACGATGAAAGGATAGGTTGCTATGGGCGAAGCGAAGATGAGAAGAACGGTGAAAAGGAAGGTGCGCCAGGGCAGCATTAAAAGGGGCAGGCGCAGCCCAGGCAGCGCATCACAGAGCGCCCTGAACAGCCGGGCTAATAACCATCCCAGCCCGCCGCCAAACAAAAAACCAACCAGGATAACGATGACGGTTATGACGATGTGTTGAAAAACGACCTGAGGCATTGGTTCCATGAATAAAGCTCCTTATCACTTTCACCGCAAAACAAGCGGCAGGTAGACAGTGTTACCATGTTGAACCGCGCCGCTCCAAAAGCCGCCCGACAGCGCATAGACGCCCCCTTGCATCGCCCCGGCGTCCGCCTGCCCGATGGCGCCGTCCAGGACGTAACTGCCGCCGCTGGCTGCGCCGCCGCCGCCGTCGGCCGTCCACCACGACAAATCATAACCGCCATTTGTGTTGGCAAAAACCAATCCAACCGCCAGCAGCGCCGTCACAAACATCACCAAAATAGCCGTTTGCTTGAATCTACTCATCAATTCATCTCCCAAAAAGGATACGTGGTCTCGTTCATCAATAGGGGCGGTC
>JAJRYT010000128.1 GCA_024275635.1 Chloroflexota bacterium
AATACCTTCGCCAAAATGGTGGAGAGGCATAAAAAATGTCTCTCTGGTAGCTTTTGACAGTTTTGTGATTTGCGACATTAAAAATCCTGTCTGGTTTTTGCGGACATGATTTTTAATTGTCACCAGAGAGAATTGATAAAATTCCTCCTCTGGTAGCGATTGCATAACCAATCAAAAAATGGCGAAGGTGTTGATTATTATAACGTATTTTTGAGATTATCGCGGCTCGTCTGGATTTTTGCATCTTGTCGCAATATATCAATAATGGTACATTGCGTCTGTGGCCGGCGAGATGTGATACAGGTTCACTGCGCAGCGTATGGAGGCTGAACGATGAAAATTCTTGTATTTGGCGCGGGAGCGGTGGGCGGCTATCTGGGCGGGATGCTCTCGTTAGCCGGCCATGACGTCACTTTTATTGACATGGAGGCGAACGCAAAGGTTATCAATGAGAATGGGCTGGTCATCGTCCAGGGCGATCAGGAACATCTGGCCCGGCCCCAGGCGGTGGCGTCGGCGGCCCAGGTGTTTATGGGGGGAGAGTCCGGTTATGACCTGATTATCATGGGGGTCAAGTCGTATGATTTGCCGTCAGCGCTGGATCCGTTGGTCGCTTTTTGCCCTGAGCCGAACTGTGTGTTGACGATTCAAAACGGGATTGGCGTGGAACGGCCGTTTATCGAACAATTTGGCGCCGAACACGTTCTCGCCGGTTCCTTCACCACACCCATCAGCAAAGAAACCATCAACCGGCTGGTCGTTGAACGGGCCAACCGGGGATTGGCGTTGGCTGCAACCCAGCCCAAACAAGACATCAAGCAGTGGGTACAACTGTTCCAACAGGCCGGCATCCAAACCATCAGCGTGAAAGATCACCAATCCATGAAATGGTCCAAAGCGTTGCTCAACATCGTGGGCAATGCTTCGTCCGCCATTCTCAATCGGCCCCCGGCAACCATTTATAAATCATCAGCCATGTTTGACCTGGAAGTGCGCATGTTGCAAGAATGTCTGGCCGTTATGAAGGCGCTGCGCCTGAAGGTGATCAATTTACCCGGTTCCCCGGCCAAAACATTGGCGCGGGCTGTCAATCATGTGCCGCCAGCCGTTTTGAAGCCGTTTCTGGCCAAGCTGGTCGGCAGCGGGCGCGGCGATAAAATGCCGTCGTTTCATATTGATTTAACGGCCGGTGTGGGCAAAAGCGAGGTCATCTACCACAACGGGGCCATTGCCGAAGCGGGTAAAGAGAACGGCGTGCCGACGCCGGTGAATGCGGCTTTGAATGAGGTTCTTTGGCGGTTGACGAACAATGAGTTGGATTGGCGCGATTTTGACGGCAAGCCGCGCCGTTTGTTAGCCGAAGTGCGCAAGCAGGAAGGAATGGGCCAAAGGTAATTTACATGATGTCCGATATCGAGCGCCAGCTTCGCAGCGAGATTGTTAAAATTGGCCGTCTCATGTATGAGAAGGGCTTTATTGTGTCCAGTGATGGCAATGTGTCGGCTCGGTTGGACGACGGCCGTATCCTCATCACCCCCTCTGGTTTGCCTAAAGGGATGTTGGCGCCGGATCAGTTGCTTGTTGTGGATGAAGACGGCCGTTCCCTTCCCCCCCACAATGATTTGAAACCGACCAGCGAACTGCCCATGCACCTGGAAGTGTATCGCCAGCGGCCCGATGTCCAGGCTGTCGTCCATGCTCACCCGCCCATCACCGTCGCCCTCTCCATCGCTGGTATTTCGATGAGCGCGTTCCTGCTGCCCGAAGTCATCGTTACGCTGGGACAAATCCCCACGACCCGCTATGCCACCCCATCCAGCGCGGAAAATGTAACGGCCGTCCAGGAATTCATCCCCCGCCACGACGCCATCATCTTGCAGCGGCACGGCTCCCTGACTGTCGGCCATTCACCTCTGCAAGCTTACATGCGCCTGGAAACGGTGGAACAAAATGCCCGCATTCACTTTATGCTGGCCCAATTGGGCGTAAAAAACCCGCTGCCGCCAGAGGAAGTTGAGAAATTATTGCAGCAGCGGGAAGCGCTGGGATTGGGAAAATTAGGTAATTGAGTAATTATGTAATTACCAATTACTCAATCACTTCCCCTTGAAATTCGGCGGCCGTTTCATCATAAAACTTTGCGCCCCCTCCGTGAAATCCTCACTGCTGAATAGCTGACTTTGCGCCCACCCTTCCAATTGCAGACCACGATCCACGTCGGCCAGTCCGTCAATGACCCGTTTGGCCATGCCCACCGCCAGCGGCGCCGTCTGGCTGATTTCGGCGGCCAGTTCCTCCCCTTTGCTCAATAATTCCGCGGACGGGACTGTGTAATTGACGATGCCCCATCGTTCGGCATAGGCGGCGTCGAACTGGCGGCCGGTGAAGATAAGTTCTTTGGCCCGCGCCGGGCCGACGAGACGGGTCAGCCGGGTTGTGCCGCCCACGTCGGGGATGATGCCCAGCTTTGTTTCTGGCAGTCCCAACATCGTCCCCTCCGCGGCGATACGGATGTCGCAGGCCAGCGCCAATTCTAACGCCAACCCCAAACAGTAGCCGTGCAGCAGGGCGATGGTGGGCAGTTCCAGCCGTTCCAGCCGGGTGAGGACGCCTTGAAAATCGTCGGTGATGCGGCGCATACGGGTTTGCCAGTGGGGGCCGTATTCCTGCGCCAGCCCCAGCAGCGCGCTGACGTCTATCCCGGCGGAGAATGCTTTGCCCTCGCCGCGAATGAAGACTGCGCGCAGATCGGGGGTTTTGGCGGCAGTAGTAACGGCCGTGTCCAATCCGCGAAACAGTTCCATGTTAATCGCATTCCGTTTCTCCGGCCGGTTCAAAATGATTTCAAAGATGGTCTTACGGTGTTCAGTGCGAACTAATTCCGTCATGGAAAATCTCCAAATTTTGATGATTGAAGATTGATGATTGGTTGTGCTTTTAATCATCACTCATTAATCATCAATCTTTACACTAACCGAACGGCCGTTTTCTTCTTCACCCGCGTCATCACCAGCCAGGCCAGGGCCATGAACACAGCGCTGAACAGGAACAGCCAACGATATTGGTCGCTCAACACATCCACCACAATACCGCCCAGCGTCGGCCCCAAAACTGCCGCCGCTTGGGAGGAGAAGTAGTACAGCCCGGTGTACGCGCCGATTTTGCGCTCGTCGCCGTAATCATAAACCAGCGGCAGGCTGTTCACATTCACGCAAGCCCAAAAGATGCCGGTCACCACCAGGATGATGATGAATGTCGCCGCGCCTTGAACGACAAAGTACCCGGCCAGGAAAATCACCGTCAGGCCGACCAGCCCGATAAGGATGACGCTGCGACGGCCGTATTTCGTCCCCAGCAGTCCGGCGGGTAGGGCGAATAAGATGAACGAGATCGTCACCGCTCCGGCATAAATCGAAGCGGTTCCCGGCGCGATGCCCAGCGTAAACACGGCAAACGACGACAGCCCCGATTCCAGCGCGTTAAAGGCCATGAACCAGAGCAGGATGCCCAGCAGGACAAACAGGCCGCTTTTATCGGGATTGCTAAACAGGATTTTGAGATTGGTCATGACGTTATCTGATTTACCCGCCTGGCTTTCGTCCAGGGCAATGTGACGCGGTTCTTTGACTTTGAAAACGGCCGTCAATGAAGCCACAACTAACAAAACCGCCCCGCCGATAAAGGGCGCCGCCCGCCCCGTCGAATTGAACAAGAACCCGCCGCCAAAAAAGGCCAGCAAGCCGCCGACGCCGCCCATTAAATTGATGATACCATTGGCTTTGCTGCGGTCATTCGCCGGGAACAGGTCGCCCAGCCAGGCGACGGTGGGCGAACGGAACAACGCCATGCCAAAGTTGGTGATGAGGATGAAGACGGCAATGGCAACGGCCGTTTGCGCGAACGGGATGAGCGTGAACCCAATGGCGGCAATGGGCAGCCCCAACAAAATCCAGCCCTTGCGCCGCCCGAACCGGTTCCAGGTGTGGTCGCTCTTCGCCCCCACCCAGGGCTGGATGAAGACGTTGATGATGTTGTCCCAGGTCATGATGAACAGGGCCAGCGCCGGCGTCAGGCCAAAGCCGACGACCTGCGGGATTTCGCGCCCCGCTTCCAGAAGCTGCCGTTCAAATTCGGGGTTGCCGGCCTGTAAAAAGATGGGGATGAACTGGTTAAAAATGGGCCAGATGATGCTGATGCCCAGGAAGCCAAAGCCGACGATAAAGGTTTTGGCGTAATCAAAACGCTTTTGTTCCGAGGTTGAGTCTGTCACACTGTCCTCCTATCAATGCCAGATGTAAATGTGACAGATAGTAATACGTAAAATGTAAAACGTAAAGGGGGATTGGGATGGATTTTGGGGTAACCGTTCAGCCGCCAACAGACTTTTGAAGTTTTGCAGTTGAGTACACAACCACACGGAGCGTCAAAACTTCAAAAGTCTCCAGGGAGGGAGTGAACGCTTACATTTTAGGTTATATGAGCCGGGCCAGCAGGGCGTCTAATTCATCTTGAGAGACACCGGTGACGCCTAACGGCCGTTCCACGCGATCATGGCAGTCCGAGCCGCCGGTCATCATCAGGCCGTACTTTTGCGCCCATTGCGCCATCAACGCCTCATGCTCCGGCGCGTGACCAGGATAATGCACTTCCAACCCATCCAGCCCTAGAATGTCTTCATCCAGATATTCCGGCATCAGCCGATCCACAATCTCAATCGGCGGCAGCACCTCGTTGTACAAACTTTTGCCGGGGAAAGAGCCGGCGGCGGGATGGGCGAAGACGCGCACCAACTGCGGGTACTTTTGCAGCAGCGGCGTCAACTGCGCCATGTCAATCCCCGACGGCACGTAAGAGTGGGCGTCATTGCCGATGAGCGCGCTGATTTGCCCCTTGTCCAGCCCGTGATTTTCCTTCAAGGCCAGCGCAAAATGGCGGCGGGTGACGTTGGTCGCCAACGCTTCAATCTCTGCGGCCGTCAACTCCCGTTGCAGTAGCGGCGTTTTACCGGCCGGCCCAAATTCAGCGTTAATGGCAGCGACGCGGGCGCGCACCAGCCCCGCGCCCCGCCCCTGGCTGAAAATAGCCATCGCCATCCGGCGGAATTCGGCGTCGTCCAGCAGGGCGTGGGGGATGTAGAGTAGGTAATGCAGCGTGCCGGTGAAGTAATCACGGCGGAAGCGGAGGGAGACTTCCACGCCGGGCACGACGCGAATCCCCGCTTCCCGACCCGCCGCCAGCGCTTCGTCCAGGCCGTTGAGCGTGTCGTGGTCGGTGACGCCGACGGCCGTCAGACCCAACTCGGCCGCCGCCTGTACCAGTTCGGTCGGGGTGTATTCGCCGTCGGAGGCGTTAGTGTGGTTATGTAAATCAGCGACAAAGTTTCGTGACATCAGGTATCCTTTTTCGTTTAGTATCTCACGTTTTTAGCCGGTTGACCTGTCTTTTGAGCTTAACGGCCGTTCTCCCACCACCTTCACATCCCCCATCGGCGACACGTCATAACCGGGCAGCGCGGCAACGGCCGTTCTAAACCCCTCATCACCCAACAATGCTAACAGCGGCTTCAGTAAATCGCTCTCATAATGCGCCTTGGGAATCACCAACTGGTACTGCTCATGCGCCAGCGGCACAAAATCCAGGCCAAGGGCGCGGGCGGCGGCAAAAATCCCCAGCCCGGCGTCAACCACGCCCGAAGCCACCGCCGCCGCCACCGCCAGATGGGTATACTCCTCGCGGTCATACCCCTTCACCTGTTCTGGCGTAATGTCTCGCTGCGTTAACGCATAATCCAACAAAACCCGCGTTCCCGCCCCCCGCTGCCGGTTCACAATCTGCACATCCGGGTTGGCCGCATCGGCCCAGCCCGACAGCCCTTTGGGGTTGCCCGGCGGCACAATCCAGCCCTGTTCCCGCCCCACCAGCGTCACCAGAACGATTTCCTGGCCAGGCAAATAACGGTGAATATAGCTCTCGTTGTACACGCCAGTTTCCGGATCCAACAGATGGGAACCGCCCAGATGCGCTTCGCCGCGCCGCAACGCGACCAATCCGCCCAGGCTGCCCACATTGGCCGAGGCCAGTCGCCACGCCCCTGCTTTTTCGGCCAGAAATTGGGCCAGCAAATCCAACGTCAAGTCGTGGCTGCCAATGGCGACAATCGTTTTTTCAATCTCGCGCGACGTGCGGTACAGGTGAACGGTGACGCGGCTGCCGGCATCGGCGCCCTCGCTGAAGCGGGGAATGCGGACGATGCCATCCGCCCGCACCAGGGAGGTAATGACCCCCGCGCCGCGGCTGAGCGGCGTCGCCATCACGCTGTCGCCCACTGCCCCCACCGCTACGCGCACAAAATCGTCGTCGCCGGTGGGGGAAACCAACTTGCGTGTGAGCGTGGCTTCCAACGTGGGCGGCGCGTAAGCGGGCTGTCCCTGCCAGCGCGCCAACAGCGGCTCCACAAATATCTCGCCGGTGAGGGCGGCGCTGACGGGGTAACCGGGGACGCCGATGACGGGAACGGGAGATTGATGATTGATGATTGATGAGTCGAGCAGGCCCATGATGACGGGGTGGCCGGGGCGGACGGCGACGCCGTGGATGAGGAGTTGGCCCAGGGATTGGACGACGTGGGCGGTGTAATCTTCGCTGCCGGCGGAGGAACCGGCGTTGATGAGGACGAGGTCGTGGGATTGGGCAGCTGCGCGCACGGCCGTTTTAATCGCCTCAAATTCATCGCGTACAATTGGCCAGCGGGTGGGAACCCCGCCCCAATTCTCTACCTGCGCCGCCAGGACGATGCTGTTGTACTCGATAATTTGGCCGGGCTGGATGCCGCCGGTCATGGCCGTTTCCGCCGCTACCAACTCTGATCCGGTGGGGATGATGGCGACGCGGGGGCGGCGGTAGACGGCGACTTGCGCATGGCCCGACCCGGCCAGCGCGCCCAAATCCACCGGCCGCAGTTTGTGGTTGGCAGGCAGCACCAGTTCTGTCGCCACCATGTCCTCGCCCATGGGCCGGACGTGATGCCAGGGGGGCGCGGCGGCGCGGATTTCGATGGCGTCACGGCCGTCTTCCAACTTAACCGACTACGTATGCTCAATCATAATCACCGCATTGGCCCAGGCGGGCAGGGCGTGGCCGGTGTTGACGGGCTGCGCCACGCCTTCGACCAGCGGCAGCCGCAGCGGATGGGTTTCCATCGCCCCGTGCGTATCCTGGGCGCGGACGGCATACCCGTCCATGGCGCTGGCGTGGTAGTGGGGCGATGAGATTTTGGCCCAGACGGCGGCGGCGGTGATACGGCCGTTTGCCGCCGTCACCGGAATCGTCTCCATTCCCAGCGGCTGCCAGAGATTGTGGGATTGGAGTACGGCCGTTAAAGCCGCCCGCGCTTCATCCAGGGGAATATCTTCCAGGTAAATATGTCGTTTCATAGATGTGTCCGGCAAAAAACAACGAGGACTGAAGAGTGAGCCAGACGCTCAGACCTCAGTCCTCATTACTAACGATGGGCCATAGAGGACTCGAACCTCTGACCAATTGATTAAAAGTCAACTGCTCTGCCAACTGAGCTAATGGCCCATATCGGAGCGGATTATAGCCTTGCCTTCATTGGTGCGCAACCCCAACAAGGATTAATTTGACCCCACCGTCAGGCAAGAATCAGTGCCTAAATATTGTTCACATTCTTCAGTTGTCAGCGCGCGCGTCATCCGCTCCCGGGCGCGGTCAAATAATTCGCCAATGGGCGTCAGTTCGATGATTTGGGCCGTTCTGTCAACACTGGCCGTCGCTAGACGCATTCCATCAGGGCTGAAGGCGACGCTGTTAACGGTGGAGGTATGTCCTAATAATGTGCGCAGCACTTGCCCGGTTACAGTATTCCACAGCTTGGCCGTTTTATCCACGCTGGCCGTTGCCAGGCGGCTGCCGTCGGGGCTTAAGGCGATGCTTAAAACCGGCCCGGTATGCCCGGTAAAAATGCGTATGGGTTCCCCGGCGGCGATGTCCAAGATTCTGGCCGTGCCATCGCCGCCGGCTGTGATCAGGTATGTGCCGTCGCTGTTGAAGGCCACATCGTTGACCGGCCCTTCGTGGCCCGATAGGGTCAGGCTGGGTTCTCCAGTGGCAATGTCCCAGATGACGATTTTGCCATCGTCAACGGCCGTTGCCAGCCATTTATCATCCGGACTAAACGTTACCGCATTGACGGCCGTATTATGCACAAAGCGCTGGACGAGCTGGCTGGAAGCCACATCCCAAATCCGGGCAATCCCATCGGAACCGGCCGTTGCCAAAAGCGTGCCATCCGAATTGTAAGCTGCGCCGTTGACCGGCCCTGGGTGGACCAACAACGGTATGTGTACTTCTCCGGTCGTCATATCCCAAATCCGGGCATTAAAATCATCGCTTGTTGTGGCAATATGGCTGCCATCGGGGCTAAACACTGCGTCCGTGACCGTCGCATTATGGTCGGCAAACGTATGCAAAATTTGCCCCGTTGCCGTATCCCAAACTTTTAATGTTGTGTCCTCGCTCGTGGTCGCGGCCATCGTGCCGGCGGCGTCGAAAACAATGCTGCGTACCGGCGCGCTGTGCCCTGATAAAATAAGAACGTTGAGGCCGGGGTTGGCATTCCAGACTTTTGCCGTGCCATCCTGGCTGGCGGTGGCAATTTGTCGACCGTCGGGACTGAAAGCAATGGCATTGACGCCGCCGCTGTGTCCGGAAAGGGTGTAGGTGGCCTGACCGGTATCCGCTTGCCACACTTTGGCCGTCCCATCACTGCTGGCAGTAGCCAGGTGGGTCCCATCAGGGCTAAAGGCAACATCTAGGGCGCGGCTGGCGTGACCAAAGAGGGTCAATAACAATTTTCCGGCTTTGTAATCCCACACTTTGGCCGTGCCGTCATCGCTGACCGTAGCCAGTCGTTCCCCATCCGGGCTGAAGGCGATGCTGTTGACGATGACTGGTTCTTGTTCATCCGGGTTGAGAGGGTAAATGGGCGAGCCGGTTTCCATATCCCAGACAATGACACGGCCGTCTTCGGCGGCGCTGGCAAAATACCCCCCGTCAGGACTGAAGGCAACGTCTGTCAGCGGCGCTTCGTGACCAAAAAGCCGGTACAATGACACTCGTGTTGTGGTATTCCAAATGCGTACGGTCAAATCTTCATTGGCTGCGGCTAGGTGAATGTTATCGGGGCTGAAAGCCAGGCCTTGAATAGTCCCGTTGTTATCTTTGAAAACGGACAGCCGCGTTCCCGTTTCGGCGTTCCAAACGATGATAAACCCATCATTGCCGGCCGTAGCCAAACGGGCGCTGTCGGGGCTAAAGGCAACGGTTTTAACGCCCCGGCTGTGAGCATCAAGGGTTAACAACACCTGCCCGGATTGAGCGTCCCAGACTTTGACCGAGTTGTCTAAACTGGTTGTCGCCAATTTCGCGCCGTCAGGGCTGAAGGCGATATCAGTCACCCAATCGGTGTGCCCTGACAGGGTTAATTGCAGCTGCGCGGCTTGCAATATCCGGTACAGTGCATCCTCTGCCTCGGCCGAGGCGATCTGGTCAACGGCGTATGTTTTGTTGATGGCTTCCAGGGCCAGCAGCAGGCTGAGTTGGGGATCGCTGCTGAGTTGTTCGATGGCGGCAGCAGCCAGTTCGCGGGCAGTGGCCAGGCGGTTTTGGGCTTCGGCTTCGCGGGCGTTGGTTTCAGCGATGGCGCGGGCCTCTTCAGCTTCGGCGGCGCTGGCAACGGCCGTTGCCCGGGCATTGTTAGCTTCGATGGCGTTTTGTTCGGCGGCGTCACGCTGCTGACGGGCTTCGGCTTCGGCGGTGGCGCGGGCGTTGGCGTCTGCTAAAGCGGCATTTTGGGCGAATACGGCCGTTGCCGCGCTGGATTCAGCCGTGACCCTGAGTTGATCGGCCACCTGTTGGTTTTCAATGGCTGTGGCCGCATTCAGACTGGCAATAGAGCCATTGCGAGCGGCCGTCAGTGCGGCCACAACCGCCAACACAAAAATAACAGCTAGAGCAGCCGCTAATCGGCTCAATCGTTGGGCGAAGCGGGCGCTCTCTTCCGCCCGGTGGCGCTGCGCGGCGGCCAGCGCCTGCGCCTGTTCCAATTGACGTTTTTGCGCCGCTTCCTTTTCCCTGACTTCCCGGTAGGCGGCGTCTACGCTGGCAGTGACAAACGTCGTTTCCATTTCATTCAGGTCTTCATAACGCAGCGCCTCTTCCAGCAGCAGGCCGCGCAGAAGCGTACTGTCATCCCGGCCGGATGATTGCCATTGTTCGGCCGTCGTCGCCAATCGCAGACGGCGGCGTTGTGTAACCCGTTCCTCTTCCAGCCAGCCAGCCAGGCGCGGCCAGATACGAATTAATGATTCATGGGCCAGCCCTACCATATCATCGGCCGACGTTGTGCCTAAAATCAATCGCAGCAGCCCGGCTTCGATAAGTTGGTCCAGAATACGATCGACCCACGCCCGACCCAGACCAATCTCATACAGCATGGATCGTACCACCCGATCTTGCGTAATATCTAATTCAGCGCTGGGACGCACAATTCGGAGAAAAATACGCCGGACAGACACCTTATCCTCCGGCGTCAGGTTGTTATAAAACGCATCGGCCGTGTTAGCCAGCGTATGCCCGCCGCCCAAGCGATGATACGCTTCCCAGGTAACGCGGTTGTGTTCTCGATTTTCCCACAATTTTAGTAAGGAAAACTGGAGCAAAGGGAGAGCGGCTGGCTTGCCCAAAACTTCCCGAATGAGTTCGTCAACCAAGTTCTCTTCAAATTTTAACCCTACCAGAGCGGCCGGTTTTTCAATGGCTTCGCGCAGTTCGGACGCTTTCATGGCCATCATGCGTACCTGGGACTGTTCATAGAAGGATAGGAGAGAAGGCCACTGGACGATATTACTTTCCAGATCGGTGCGCATTGTCACGATGACGGTGTGCCGTTTGCCGGGCATTTGAATGAGTTCGAGTAAAGTGTTGATGAAGGCTCGTCGTTTTTCATCCTCGTGACAAAAGGTAAATATCTCTTCAAACTGGTCAATGACTATCACCGCCGGTTGGTCGTCGGCTTTATCTATGCGGTTTGCCAGGGAAGTGGGATCGGACTGGTTTCGTCTGGCTGTGCGTTGGATCCACCCGGCATCCGCCGCTTTCTCTGGCTCAACGACACGAGCCAGGTTAGCTTGGGGATCGGCGCCGGGAATTATTGGTGCGTAATAGCGCCAATTGCGGCTGCCATGCAAGGCGCCCTTTTGCAACTGGGGCAGCAGTCCGGCCAGAGCAACAGATGATTTACCGCTGCCGGAGGGGCCGACAATGGCCAGGAACCGATTGTATTTGAGTTTTTCGACCATTGAGGCGATGAAGAGATTACGTCCGAAAAAGAAGGTGTGTGAGTTGCCGCCGAATGTTTTGAGGCCCAGGTAAGGGCAAAGTGTGTCTTCAAGTGTAGGCGCCGAGGCTGGGTCATAGGAGACTAAAGTGGAATCGGGGGCATCCTGGTGAGCCTGGCACAGTTCGTTCACCCAATAGTCGAGGAGATTTTGTGCTTGCCAGCGGTCACTACGTGTGTCTAGTAAAGCGCCAGTCATGCTGCCCCGCTGGACAAATGTGCTGATTGCGGCCAAGTATTCGGTTGTGCTGCCGCTCTCGCTGCGGCTTTCAAGCAATTTTCGGTGTTCCGTTCGTAATGAAGTCAGCGATGTAAAAGGCTTGAGTTGTGTCATATGGCAAAGGCCAACCTTTTACGGATTTGGTTTGTGTTTGTCACAAAGCGTTTTAGTGTTTGTCAGTGTGGATAATACGGCAAGACATACCAATTATCAACTCAGGCAGTAAACTGTTGGTTGTAATATTGGGCGGTTACGTTGAAAGGAAATGTGGCGCTGTATTCCCCAAGACCGGTGGAAATCTATACAAAGGGCACGTTCGTTTATAACTTTGGCGTTTGAAAAGTTGTAACCAGGTAATTGGTAACTGGTAATTACCCAATTACTCAATTACCAATTACCAGCAAACTGCAAAGTTAATTTTGAACGAACCCAAAGCATATTTTAAGACAGGATACAAGTACGGCGCCACGATCGTTTTTTTGATGTTTATACTGGACTCGTTTTCCCCGGGTAGGCTCCCTCTGGCAGCAAATTGCCAGGGGGAGTTCTTTTTGGGGGAGACTTCATGGGTTGACGTCCACTACCAGAAATGAAACCAACCTCCGGGAGGTTTCGAACGTTGTCGAGGCTGTTGAAGGAGCCTCCCGGAGGTTTATTTACAGAGGCGGGAGGAGGGCTGTTTATTCGTATTTGAATGAGACGGCAACTCTGGCGCGGAAGGCAACGAATTTGCCATCTTCTAATTTCATGTCGAGTTTGACGATTTCAGCGATCCGTAAGCCTCTCAAGGATTGGTCTGCTTTCTCCACAGCCTGTTTGGCTGCATCTTCCCAGGACACTTGACTTGTTCCAATTAATTCGATTATTTTGTAAACACTCATTACTGTTTCTCCTTATTCGATTGAGATGATGGATAAAAGGGGGCGGCGATGTAGGTAATATTATGCTACATAGTACACAACAGAATTGGGTAAGGTCAATATGTGTTGAAAAAGTCGGTTGTCAACGCTGCTTTTTACCTGCTGGAGGGGCGTAAGGAGATGCAGCAGTTGTGGGGGTTGGTAACATGAGTGAAGGTAAGGGGAAGATATGAATTACGTTTTACGCAGCCTGGATGAGGATGATTTGCCGGAACTGGCGGCGCTGATCAGCCAGGTATCTATTGAGCCAATGAGCCTGTCCCAGTTGAATGATTGGCACAAGTGCCAACTGAAGGGACACATCCGCCGCTGCCAGGTGGCAGTGGACGCTGCCGGGCAGATTATCGGTTACAATTTGCTCCAGCATGAAGCCTGGGAAGAAGAAGGGTTATTTTACGTGGAGGTTATTGTCAAACCGGCGTGGCAGGGGCAGGGAGTGGGCAGATGCTTATACGATGATGTGTTTACGGCCGTTCACACCGTTGGCGGCAAACGACTCAAAGGGGACGTGCGCGATGATTGGCCGGAATGGCTGCGTTTTGCCCAAAATCGGGGCTTTTCCATCCGGAGACATTTGTTTGAATCTATGATTGAATTGAGTGCGTTTGACGAAAGCCCGTTTGCCGGACTGGTGAAGGCGGTGGAAGCAACCGGCATTCGCTTTTTTTCGCTGGCCGATGTGGGGGATAACGAGGCTACGCGGCGGAAACTACATGCGATCAATGTGACGGCCGTTACCGATATTCCCGGCTCCGATGGCGCATTTCCCAGCTTTGAGGAATTCAATCAAATGTTCAACACTGCTTCCTGGTTCCGGCCGGAAGGCCAAATCCTGGCGGCGGCTGGCGACGAGTACGTTGGGCTGGCGGCAGTTGGCTATTTTGCGGAGACCAATTCAATGTACAATATGATCACCGGCGTCCTGCCCGCTTATCGGGGGCGTAAAATCGCCCAGGCGCTCAAGCTGTTGACCATCCGCTATGCCAGAGCGTGCAACGCGGCGACTATCCGTACCAGTAACGATTCGGAAAACGCGCCCATGCTGGCCATCAATCGCAAACTGGGCTACAGACCGAAGCCAGGCACATATCTTTTGCAAAAGGATTTATTTTAATTGTGGAACAAGCAACCTGCTTGTTTAACAGTTGTTTGCTCAAGAAAAAGGACTGTTAACTGGCCGAGCCGGGAGGCTGGGCGACGAAGAACGGGACACGCCGCTAATGGCGATGGCTCCAAATACTTTTTGTGTGTGTTCACTGCCGCAACTAGGGCACTCCTGCTGGGAGCTGGCCTGCGACATACGTAATTTTTTTTCAAAGCCCTGACCGCAGTCGCGGCAGGAGAACTGGTACATGGGCATATTCACTCTCCAAAATAAAGGCTGGAGTCTGGCGAATTGTCCTACGACCAGAGTAATTGAGTAATTGTGTAATTACTCAATTACCAAAGTGCGATTCAAAAAACGCCAGTGTCCAGTAAAGGTTTCGTTTGTAACTTTATTTTGATGCAGAAATGTCGGGCAAGGTTACAAAATCAGGGTGCAAAATCTTTTATGAGATGCGCACGATGTTGGGCAGGATGACGGGCCGCGATTGGGTTTCCTGGTAGAAAAAGTTTTGCAGGGTGCGGCGCACGGTTTCTTTGGGGTCGTGTTTGCGCCCTTTGCGCTGTAACTGTCGTTTCAGCTCTTTGCGGGCCAGGTCAATCAGGTCGCTGGATTCTTGCATGTGGACGAAGCCGCGGCTGATGATTTGCGGTTCGCCGACCAGTTTGGAACGGCCGTTTACTGGTACGTACACCACAATAAACCCATCCTGCGACAACCGCTGCCGGTCGCGCATCACCGTTTCACCGATGGCGCCGACGAGACGGCCGTCCACGTACACGTCTTCTGCCGGGATCGCCTCTTCCAACCACGATTTCTGGCCGTCGCTGGCCCAAATCGCCCCGTTTTGCAGGATGAAGGTCTGGTTTGAGGCGAGGCCGATTTCAGCAGCCAGACGGGCGTGCAGGTGTTGGTGGCGAGATTCGCCATGCACGGGGATGAAGAAACGAGGTTTGACCGTCTCCAGCATCAGCCGCATCTCATCCCGGCTGCCATGCCCGGAGACATGAACGGTGGCTAAACGGCCGTAAATCACATTCGCGCCGCGTTCAAACAGGCGGTTCAACATCCGGCCCACATCTTCCTCGTTGCCGGGAATCGTGCCTCCGGAGATGATGATCGTGTCTCCCTGATGAATGTCAATCTGGCGGTGTTCGCCTTTCGCCATCCGGTTGAGCGCGGAGCGGGGTTCTCCCTGCGAACCGGTGGAGAGGATAATCAGCTTATCGTCGGGGATGCGGGTTTTTACATCCACCAGCGCCTTGTCGGCCACTTTCATGTAGCCCAATTCGCGGGCCAAGGATACGTTTTGCTGTAGACTGCGGCCAGTGAGGGCTACTTTACGGCCGTGCTTCACCGCCAAATCCATAATCGCCTGCAAACGGGCCAGGACTGAGGAGAAAGTAGCAATGATGATACGGCCGTCTGCCTGGGTAAATAATTCGTCCAGCGTGTCGGCCACCACTTGTTCGGTGGGCGTGCGGCCGGGGCGGTCGGCGTTAGTGCTGTCGGCCAGCAAAGCCAGAACGCCGTTCCGCGTCAGCTTCTTCAGCCGTTTCAAATCCGTCGTGCGGCCGCCGGCCGGCGTCTCATCCAACTTGTAATCGCCGGTATGGACGACGGTTCCGGCGGGCGTGTCAATCACCAGCCCTACAGAGCCGGGGATGGAGTGGGCCACCGGGAAAAGGTGAACGGTAAACGGCCCCAGTTGAATGCTCGCCTTGTCGTCAACCGTCTGCATTTTGGCGTTTTGTAAAACTTTCGCTTCTTCCAACTGCCGCCCGGCCATGCCTACGGTCAGGGGCGTGCCGTAAATAGTGGTGTTGATGTGTCGCAGCAGGTAAGGCAGCCCGCCGATGTGATCCATATGACCATGGGTTAAAACAATACCGCGCAGGGTGTCCTGGTTTTCGATGACGTAATCGAAATTGGGTAAGACCAGGTCAATGCCATACATGTCGTTTTCGGGAAACATCAGCCCGCAGTCAATAATAATTTGGTTACGGCCATACTCCAACACTGTCATGTTCTTGCCAATTTCCCCCAGGCCGCCCAGGGGAATGATTCGTAGTTTTTTACTCATATAAGTTGTAAATCTATCTTCCTATTCTTAAAAATGTATGTACTTCCCGCCGGACAAGACAAAACTGCCCGGATGGGAGCGCTGCTCAGGACTTTTTTGGCTACTTCAAATGGGTTTAGAAATAGAGGCTCAAGCAGTTCGAGAATTTAACAACAGCACTATACGCCAAATAAGTTGAAATGTCAACCATGTTAACCAAAGATTTACAATGTGAAGGGACTATCGGCCCGGCCGTAAACTCGCTATAATCCCCCCATGAACAAAATCCAAACCTTTACCACCGACGCAGGACGCAAAATTTACGGCTTCCCTGTCCAATCCTTCACCCGCCTCGTCAACAACATTTACGTGATTCAGGATGATGAGAACCTCATCCTGGTAGATACCGGTTCTGGCTGGGAACAGGCCAACAACGATCTCCAGGCCTGATTCGACGCCCTGACCGCGATTGATCCGGCCGTCAAGCTGGCAAATCTCACCCACATCCTCATCACCCACGGCCACATAGACCATTTTGGCGGCCTGCCTTACGTGCGCCAGTTCTGCCAGGCCCCCATCGGCGTCCACGTCCTCGACCGGCGCGTTCTTTCCAATCATGAAGAACGGGTGATTTTTGCCGCCCGACGGCTGGATATTTTCCTGGAACGGGCCGGCGTTTCCGATGATCACCGGGATGAATTGATGCAGGTTTACCTCTTCTCTAAAAATTATTACCGCTCGGTGCCGGTGCAGTTTTGCCTGGAAGAAGGGACGCCCACCGTCGGCGGCATCCGGGTTTACCACGTCCCTGGCCACTGCCCCGGCCAGGTCTGTTTGCAGGTGGATGACGTGCTGTTCACGGCCGATCACGTCCTCGCCAAAACCACTACCCACCAGGCCCTGGAAAGCATCACCAATAACATGGGGCTGGGCCATTACTTGGCTTCGCTCACGAAAATCGAAAAGCTGGCTGGCGTCCGGTTGGGGTTGGGCGGCCACGAAGCGCCAATTGCCGACGTGGCCGGGCGCATTCGGGCCATTAAGCAGGCCCACGACGAACGCCTCAATAAAGTGTTGGACATCTGCCGTGAGCCGAAATCAACGGCCGACGTCAGCCGTGACCTGTTTGGTAAGGTGGAAAGCTACCACGTCCTCCTGGCGCTGGAAGAAGCAGGCGCACACATCGAATACCTTTACCAGCGCGGCGAATTGGTCGCCGCCAATCTAGACGAAATTGCTGGACAGCGGCATCCGGTTGTCCAGTACGTGAGGGTTTAGTCGGATGGTCAGGTAGTCGAGTAGTCAGGTGATAAGTCAGGACTGGTAAGTTAATCCGCTTATGGAAATCACACAACAACTCCTTAACTGGTGGGATGACGGACATGCGGACTGGCCCTGGCGGAACGGCCGTACCCCCTACGCGATCTGGGTGGCCGAAGTCATGCTGCAACAAACGCAAATTGCCACCGTCATCCCGTACTACACGCGCTGGCTGGAACGCTTTCCCACCGTGCAGGCGCTGGCCGCCGCGTCTCTGGATGAGGTGTTGAAGCTGTGGGAGGGATTGGGCTATTACGGCCGGGCGCGCAATTTGCACGCGGCGGCGCAAACCGTCGTCAACGAGTATGGCGGCAATCTGCCCCGCACCGTGCCGGAATTGATGCGCTTGAAGGGAATCGGCCGTTATACTGCCGGCGCGATTGCTTCTATCGCTTACAATCAACCCGCGCCCATTTTGGATGGCAATGTTATTCGTCTCCTTAGCCGTCTCACAAACCTGCCTGATGATGTCACAATGACGTTAACCAAGAAGAAATTGTGGCAGTTAGCCGAAGAGATGCTCCCCGCCGGGCGTCCCGGTGATTTTAACCAGGCGATGATGGAGTTGGGGCAAACGGTTTGTTTATCAGCTCGCCCCCAATGTTCGGTGTGTCCGTTAACGGCCGTTTGTCGGGCCAGGCAGCAGGGGACACAATTGGAACGGCCGGTACGCCCACCGCGGAAACGCATACCCCATTATGATGTTGCCGCGAGGGTGATTTGGTCTGCCAATGACCAGTTCTTGATCGCGCAACGGCCGTTAAACGGCCTGTTAGGCGGTTTGTGGGAATTTCCCGGCGGCAAACAAGAACCAGGCGAAACTTTGCCCCAGGCGCTCCAACGTGAAATCCGGGAAGAATTAGGAATGACAATCAAAGTGGCTGATCATATAACCAGTATCAAACATGCCTACACTCACTTTCGCATCACCCTTCATGCTTTCCATGCCTTCCATGCCGGCGGCGTTCCGCAGCATCTGGGTGTAGACGACCATGTCTGGGTTTCATTAATCGACCTGGACAATTACGCCTTCGCCGTGACCGATCGTAAGATCATCGCCGCTTTGAGGAAAGAAGCCGCGTAATAGCGGAGTTACGGAGTTGATCGCACTTTTTCTTACTTTTCCCCATCGCCCCTTTGCCACTCTGACCCTTTCCCCCCCGTTTCACGCCCCTTTCATTGTCATTTCCCCTGGTATGAGTATCATTTATGTATGTCAGAACAAATCATTTCTGGTGTTTTTAGCACAAAAGATATTGGAACAGCCGCGATCACAGCCTACCGGGAAGGGCGGCGTGCGGCCAGCCAACAAAAATACGGTAAAGCCATTCGTTATTATACGGATGCCCTTTCCTTCACAGGCACACCAAAGTTGTTTCGCGCACGCGTCCTGGAGTATCGGGGCCTATGTCATTGGCTGTTGAGTGATTTTGACGCTGCCGAACAAGATTATCACGCTTCCCTAACGGCCAGCGATGACCCGGACCAGGTAGCCCGCGCCCGTGTGCGGCTGGGCGAGCTAACCGACTTTCGCGGTGACTACGATGAAGCGACTCGATTGTATCAACAAGCTTTGGCGGAAGGCATTAACACTGAGAATTTATTGGTGATCGGGCGTGCGCGGCGCGGACTGGGCATTCTAAGCCGCCGGCGAGGCAGCACAGAAGACGCCATTCGCCATCTAACTCAGGCATTGGCTGCTTTTGGGCAGATGGGCGAGGCGCGAGAACGAGCGCGGGTCTTAACCAGCCTCGGCCGGACTCGTCATGCGCGGGGGGAATATCAACACGCATTGGATGCTCATCATGAAGCATTGACGATTTTTGACTCGCTCAATGATCGCTGGCGGATTGTGCAATCATTGACAGATATTGGCGAGTGCCATCAGGCGCTTTATGATATGCTGAATGCGCTGCGGTATCATGAAAAAGCCCTCGATCTGGCGATGGCTTATGGCGCTAATTTGCTCAAACCGGAAATTCAGCGCAATGTCGGCGTAGATATGGTGGAGCAAGGTCGTTTTGAAGAAGGACTGGTTTATTTGCAGTTGGCGCTGGATGGCTCCCGTCACCTGGGTAACCGGGAACAAGAAGCGTTGGCGCTGTATAATATCGCCCGCGCCCATCTGGTGCGCGTTCATTTAGAACCAGCGGAAAAGGCTGTGGCCGAACTAGAGGCGGCCGCCGAAACGCTGGACGGTGATCGTTATCGGGCGTTGGCGATGTTTGTGCGCGGCGAGCTGTTGTTCCACCAGGGGAAGCAGGCGGAGGCGGTCGCTCAATTGAATATGGCGATGCTGGCGGCGCAAACATCGGTGGATCGCGGGGTTTTGTGGAAATTGCACGCGACGATCAGCCACGTGGTTGATAATGAAGCGATTGCGGCGGTTCATCGCACAATTGCGGCGGAGTTTATCCGGCAAACGGCCGAACCGCTGCAAGATACTCACCTTAAATCCTGCTTTGTCCACGCGCCGCCGGTTTTGGCGGTATTGAATGTGGCCGGGATTAACCCTGATAAGCTTTGAGGCGTGCTAGTGAGTTTGTGTTTGCTTGATTTTAGCTTGCTTCCCCCACCGCAACTTTTGCCCATCCCCATTATTGTGATAAGGTAGTTTTATGAGCAGGCGCAGACGATGGCTGGGGACGGCCGTTTTCGGTTTGCTGGGGATGGCGCTATTTACCGCTTGTCACGCACAATCCCGGCCGCCAACAACCGTGACTGTCACCCGTATTGTGGTGGAAACAGCCGTTCCCCAAACGATTTTAGTTGCGGCAACGGCCGAGCCGGAGGAAACGGCCACTGTTGAGCCAGCCCCCCGCAAAGACCTGGTGGTTTGTACTGCCCAGGAACCGGTTACGCTTTACCCCTACAGCAGTACGATGCCGGTGGAAACGGCCGTACTCCATGCCATTTACGAGAACGACTTCACCACCCTTTCCTATGAAATCCAACCCCAGGGATTAACGGCCATCCCCAGTCTGAATGGGGATGGCGTCGTATGGCGCCCCGTTATCGTGCAAACCGGCGATGCTGTCGTTAATGCCGACGGCGAAGTTGTTAGCTTGGTTGAAGGGACTAGAATCATCACGGCCGTGGGGGAAGAAGCTGTATTCGACGGGACGCCGCTGCCGATGAACCAATTAGAAGTCACATTTACCATGCAGCCGCGTACCTGGGCTGACGGGGAGCCGGTAACGGCCGCTGATTCTGTCTACAGTTTCCATTTGGACGCTAACCCGGATACACCCACTTCAAAATTCATGACGGCGCGCACGGCAGCCTATGAGGCCGTCGGCGATTTAAGTGTGCGCTGGGTAGGCCTGCCCGGTTTTAATGATGCCGGGTATGCTACACGCTTTTGGCGGCCGCTGCCCCGCCATCTTTGGGAACAGTTTACGGCCGTTGACCTGTTGAACCAACAAGAGTCAAGCCGTCTGCCCATCGGCGACGGCCCCTTTAAGCTGGTGGAATGGGTCGCCGGCGATCACATCCGTCTGGAACCAAACCCCCATTATTATCGGGCCGAAGCAGGATTACCCTATCTGGACAGCGTCACCTTTCTTTTTATACCTGATCCCAACAAACTAATTAATTCCCTGCTGTCCGGACAGTGTGATATTGTCACCCCGGATGACCTGGATGTGTCCCAAATCCCCCTGTTGTTAGCTGCAGAAACAAGCGGATTGATACAATCCTATTTCCAAACCGGAACGGTGTACGAACATATAGACTTCGGCGTTAATTCCTGGGGGAATTATGGCGACGCCAGGGGCCGTCCTGATTGGTTTGAGGATGTGCGTGTGCGCCAGGCGATGACAATGTGTACGGATCGGCAAAAAATGGTGGATGATATATTATACGGCCGTACCCAACTCATCCACAGCTACATCCCCAGCAACCATCCCCTTTACCCCCCCGACCTTATTCAATGGCCCTACGACGTTCAGTCTGCCAATAAACTCCTTGACGACGCCGGTTACCTGGATACAAATGGCGATGGCCTCCGTGAAGACCCCGCCACCGGCGCTCCCTTCCGCGTTACCCTCGGCGCAGTTGCCAACGAGATGCAGCAGCAAATCGCCCAACAATTCCAGGACAACATGCGTGATTGTGGCATTAAAATTAATTCCTACTTCCTGCCCACGGACGAATGGTATGCTAACGGCCCAGACGGCATCCTATTCGGTCGTCGGTTTGACCTCGGCGAATTCGCATGGATGGCCGAACGCGAACCCGCCTGCTTCCTCTACACGTCCTGGGAAATCACCGGCCCTGACACAGAAAAAAATCGCGCCACTGGACAGCCCTACACTGGTTGGAACGCGGCCAACGAAACCGGCTGGTGGCATCCAGATTTCGACACAGCCTGCCAAACCGCTCGCCATTTCTTGCCCGGCCAATCTGCCTACGAAGAAGCCCACCAACAGGCTCAACGCATCTTTGCCCAAAACTTGCCCGTCATCCCCCTATTCCTACGCCTTAAAATAAGCGCGGCCCAACCAAGCATACGCGGCTACCAAATCAATCCTACCCAGCCATCTGCTTTATGGAATTTATACGAAATTGATATTCAAAATTAAGTTGCGTTAGATTATTCCCCAGTTTTGAGGTACTATTTTTCTCAAAAGGCGATACACTAACACCTTCAGGTAAAAGCAATTCAAATTCCTTCTTGATTCAAGTCAAATGAGGAATAATTACCAGACAAAAGCAACTCTTCAAACCAGCAAGTTTATTCCAAACAATATAGAAGGGAAGAGGCACGTGGAAAATAACAACATTCTCGAAATCAAAAACCTGAAAACCCAATTTTTTACCGAAGCCGGTATTGTCCGTGCTGTAGATGGCGTTAGCCTGACCGTAAAAAGGGGCGAAGTTTTGGGCATCGTTGGTGAATCTGGCTGCGGCAAAAGCGTCACATCCCTGTCCATCATGCAGCTAATCGGTCAGCCAGGTAAAATTGTTGAAGGCCAAATTATCTTCGACGATACAGACCTGGTTACTTTACCCGAAAATCAAATGAGAGGTGTTCGTGGCAATCGGATATCTATGATATTTCAGCAGCCACAGAGCAGCTTGAACCCCGTGTTCCGCATCGGCAACCAGTTAACCGAGGTTTTACATATTCATCAAGAGTTGAGCAAAGAAGAAGGTAAACAGCGGGCCATCGAACTTTTACGAATGGTGGGCATACCCGAACCAGAAGCGCGCGCCCAGGCTTACCCTCACGAACTTTCGGGTGGGATGGCCCAACGGGTGATGATTGCTATGGCCCTGGCCTGTGTTCCTGAATTATTGATTGCCGATGAGCCAACCACAGCTTTGGATGTGACTATCCAGGCTCAAATTCTCGATTTGATGCGTAATTTACGTTCGAAAGTGGATACAGCCATCATTCTAATTACTCACGATCTGGGTGTTGTTGCTGAAATGTGTGATCGAGTAGATGTGATGTATGCTGGACGGATCGTCGAAAAGGCGCCTATTGTTGAATTGTTCCAAAATCCCAAACACCCTTATACGGCAGCGCTTATCGGTTCAACTCCAGTGTTAGGTCAGGCTGATAAAGAATTAACCACGATCCCGGGTTCTGTGCCCAATTTAATTGATCTGCCGGCGGGTTGTAAGTTTGCCCCGCGCTGTCAGGCGCGTATCGAAAACAACCTGGAAAAGTGTGTTTTGGAAGAACCAGAACTTAAGCGAGTCGGCAAAGATCATTGGACACGATGCTGGCTGTATGAATAAACAAATAGGAGAACACGCGAATATGGCAGATAAACCCCGCATGAATGGCAGCAGCAATGTTAAAGAGGATCGGCGTGTTTTGCTGGAGGTCAAAAACCTCGTCAAATATTTCCCGGTGCGCTCTGGTATGTTTCAGCGGGTGACAAATTGGGTTAAAGCGGTAGATGATATTAGCTTTCATATTTATGAGGGCGAGACGTTAGGATTGGTAGGCGAATCCGGCTGCGGTAAGACGACGGTAGGACGCACGATCCTGCATCTGGTACCGGCGACTTCTGGCTCTGTAATTTTCAACGATCAGGATTTATCTGATTTAAGTGCGTCACAACTGAAGGAAATACGACGGGACATACAGATTATTTTTCAAGACCCTTATTCTTCCTTAGACCCGCGTATGCCTGTTGGTGAAAGTATTTCGGAGGGGCTGCGTATTCACACGGATAAAACGGCGCAGGAGCGGTATGATGTGGTTGTGGAGATGTTATCGCGGGTGGGGCTGCGGGCGGATCATGCCCGGCGTTATCCGCATGAATTCTCAGGCGGGCAGCGGCAGCGTATTGGTATTGCCCGCGCTTTGTCGCTACGGCCGAAATTCATTGTCTGTGATGAACCGGTGTCGGCATTGGATGTCTCTATTCAAGCGCAGGTTTTGAATATTTTGCGGGAATTGCAGCAGGATTTTGGGCTGACGTACCTGTTTATTGCTCACAATTTGAGCGTGGTGGAACATTTCAGTGACCGGGTGGGGGTGATGTATCTGGGTAAGATGGCCGAGTTAGCCAGTCGGGATGCGTTGTATGAAAACCCGCTGCACCCGTATACGCAGGCGTTGATGTCGGCTATTCCGGTGCCTGACCCGACTATGACGCGGCAAAGGATCATCCTGGAAGGGGATGTACCCAGCCCATTGAACCCGCCGACTGGCTGCCGCTTTCACACGCGCTGCCCGTTGGCATTTGATAAATGCGGACAGGAGGAACCGCCGTTTAAGGATTACGGCCGTGAACATTATGCGGCCTGTTGGCTGCTGGAGACAGGTGAGGAGGGAGCTAGTAAGTTGACACGAGAGCGGTTAGCCCGTTAGGCGATATTCGTAATTAACTTAGCGCTTTGATCATTCGTTATCCGTATGCCGTAATCCGTAGTCCGTTATTCGTGACGGGACACGGAACACGGCTTACGGATTACGGAACACGGAACACGGTTCACGAAAACCGGGAAGTTATTTCCGAACGCTTCATTAGGATTAGGACATGGCGGACGAGAAGAAAATTTTGGTGGTAGACGACCACTTTGAAATGCTAGAGTTTTTACGCTCGATGCTGGAGCTGTCGAATCAGGATTATGAGGTGTTGGCTGTTCCTTCGGCGGAGGAAGGGCTTTTGGAATTACGGCGAACACACTTTGACCTGGTGATCACGGATGTGCGGCTGCCGGGAATGAGCGGTTTTGACTTGGTGCGCCAAACGAAAGCGATTAAGTCGGGTATACCGATGATTATGATTACGGCATATTCATCGGCTGAGGGACGGAAGGAAGCTGAGGAGTTGGGGGTGTTTCGGTATTTCCCCAAGCCGCTGGATACGGATGAAATGCTGTCGGCTGTGCATAAGGCGCTTTATGGTGAATCGGTTATTTTGTCGCCGGTAACAGCCGTTTCCCCTTCACCCCTATCACGCCCCCAACAAATATCAGCCCGGGTGCGCAAACGGCTGGAATCGCTGTGTACCGATACCGGCGCAGCTCAGTTAGTGCTGGCGACGACTTTGGGTGAGACGGCGCTATCGGTGGGAAACGGCCGTGTTGCTAATGCCGAAAAGCTGATCGCAATTCTGGCGCATAATTTGGAAGGGAGTTTCCTGCTGGCTCAGGAATTAAATCGCCAGGAACCGTTTACCCTGCAATATCATGTAGGCGCGCAGATTGAATTGTACGTCGCTAATGTTGGCCGCGATTATTTTTTAGCGATGTTTTTTGAAATGCAGGCGCGGCGCGGTCGGATTGGCACGGTTTGGGTGTTTGCCCAACGCGCCATTAAGGAACTGTTGAACCTGCTGCCCCAGAGTGAACAACTGGCCGCTGGAGAACCGGCTGCGGTGAAACCTGCTTCTAAATTAGCCGCGGCTGAAGAAACGGCCGTTCCCAAACCATTGCCCATTTCCTCGGCAGTGGAAGAATCGGAACCAGAAATGGACAGCAGTGAATGGTTAGATATTGAACCGGAAGAATTAGCTAATATCCTGACTAATGAGGCAGAATTGCTCAAGGATACGGGCGTTTTGAACGCTTTTTGGGATGAAGCTCTGGCTGAATCGGATATGGTCGCTGGCAGCGGCGTCTCCTGGGAAGAAGCCAAACGACAAGGTTTAATTCCCACCGATCTCGATCTCGACGACGAAACATAGCGCGGTACACTATAAGAGGAAGTGACTAAAGTGGGAAGTGACTGAAGGGGGAAGTGGGCGACTCATCCCTCATCCCTCATCCTTTCTCCTTCCTCCTTTCTAAAAAGCGTATCATCTCGCCGGCCACATCAATGCCAGTAACCGTTTCGATCCCCTCAATGCCTGGCGATGAATTGACTTCCAACAGCAGCGGCCCGCGCCGGGACTGAATGATGTCTACGCCGCCGATGTCCAACCCGTGTATGCGTGCCGCAGTCAGGGCCAGATGCTCGGTTTCTTTGTCCAAAACGGCAGGAACGGCCGTGCCCCCCCGGTGTAAATTAGCCCGAAAATCGCCATCCGGCGCAGTGCGAGTCATCGCCGCCACACAACGGTCGCCCACAACAATGATGCGCGTATCACGCCCCTGCGCTTCCGGCACGTATTCCTGCACCAGCGCCTGCTTTTTGTAGGCCCGCAGCGTCTCCAGCACCGCCGCCGTCGTTTGCCAGTTACGGGCCAGAATCACGCCTCGCCCCTGCGTGCCCTGAATCAGCTTCACCACCACCGGCGGCGGCCCCACGGCCTGAATGGCCGAATAGAGCGCTTCTGGTTTGACAATGACGGCCGTTTTGGGAATCGGCAGCCCCGCCTGGTTCATAATCTGCAAACTATGCAATTTATCCCGTGATTGGGCGATGGCCTGCGAAGCGGCCGTGGTCAACACCCCATTGGCCTCAAACTGGCGTACAACCGTCAACCCATAATATGTAATCGAAGCGCCGATACGCGGAATGATCGCCTCCACCTCGGGCAAAAACGTCGTCGCCTCCGGCAGCATCCCCCACTTGCTCCCGTGTGTTTGTGGGGGGGCAACCACTTTGATTCCCGTATGCGACTTATCCTTCACGCCAATTTCAATCGCAATTGCCAGCGTGTCAATCACATAGGCTTCATGCCCACGCAGCCGCGCTGCTTCCAACAGGCGGCGGGTACTGTAAAGATTAGTGTTGCGCGATAAAATGCCAATTTTCATGCGTGATAAATCATGATCCTTTCTTCCAAATTTGAGCAAAGTATAACATAGCGTTCATTTCCCTGGAAACATCTGTGAGACCTGCGCGGCTTCTGAAAACCTCGCCGGTCTGCCCCCAGCGTGAAATGCGCCCTTGCGCCTGGCGACTTTGCTCCTGATCTTAATTATCGTTACAATCAGCCAGTTTGAATAACGTATACAGAAGTAATGCTTTCATACCAACGGAATACAGAGGGAACAGTCACCTCAAAACGAAGCGCGACTGTTCGCTGTACAGAACCTATTTTTCATGAATAATCTATCAACTTTTGTCATTGTTCCAACTTATAATGAAGCCGACAACTTAAACGATCTAGTTTCGCAGCTTTTAGAATTACCAGTTTCGATTGGCGTGATTGTTGTAGATGACAATTCGCCTGATGGTACGGGTGAGATGGCCGACCAATGGGCGGCTAAACAGCCGGATCGCGTTCATGTCATCCACCGACCTGGCAAAATGGGCCTGGGCACAGCTTATATTGCTGGCTTTAAAAAAGCGCTGCATGAATTAAAGGCGGCTCGCATCATGACAATGGATGCCGATTTCTCCCACAACCCACGCTACATTCCCGACATGATTGCCCTGAGCCGCCAAAAACATGTCGTAATTGGTTCACGCTATGTTTCTGGCGGCGGCTCGCTTCACTGTTCATGGAAACGAATTATGTTAAGCAAGATGTCCAATTTTGTGGTACACATATTGCTGGGATTAAAGGCTAAGGATGCTACGGCCGGTTTCCGCCTATACCGGCGCGAAGTGTTGGCCTCGATTCCGCTGGAGCAAATTTTCTCCAGTGGTTACTCGTTCCTGGTGGAGACGTTGTTTATGTGCCAGCGGCGTGGCTGGCAAATCGGCGAAGTCCCCATCATATTTGAAGACCGGCGCAAAGGGACAACTAAAATTTCGCGGAACGAGGTGCTGAAAGCCCAGTATACGGTTTTCCGGTTATTTGTGCGCCGTTTGCGCGGCAGTGAACCCCGGCGGCCAGTCGTACCGGTATCTTGAAATGATTTGTGTCAATTGTAATTTGTGCGGCCGGGATGAGTGGCGCGTGCGCTACCCGGCGACGATGAATGGAAGCGACCTGGACGTAGGCGTGTTTCGCTGTACCAGTCCAGGCTACGGGCATCATGCCCAGATTGTAGAGTGTCAGTATTGCGGCTTTGTTTACGCAAACCCGCGCTGGTCGGATGAGGCGTTGATGGGGGCGTACACGGCCGTCGAAGACCACACCTACCTCACCGAACGGGCCGGGCGGGAACTGACTTTCCGCAAACATTTACAGGCGATGGAAAAGCATACGGGGCCGGGGAACGGCCGTTCCCTGCTCGACATTGGCGCCTACATCGGCGTGTTCGTGGAAACGGCCGTCGCCGCCGGTTGGGACGCCTGGGGCGTTGAACCCTCCGCTTGGGCCGCCGCCGAAGCCCAAAAACGGGGTCTCAACGTCATCCGGGGCACACAAAACGCGCCCGAACTGGACGGCCGGCAGTTCAACGTTGTCACCATGTGGGACGTGATCGAGCACGTAGACGATCCCGCCGGCGAAATTGGCAAAGCGTACCAACTGCTCCAACCCGGCGGCTGGCTCATCCTGCACACCATGGACGTGGACAGTCTGGCCGCCCGCCTCATGGGATCGCGCTGGCCCTGGCTGATGGACATGCACCTTTATTACTTCAGCCAAAAAACAATGGCCCAAATGCTGGCCCAAACCGGGTTCGAGGTCGTCTGGTCGGGGGCGCAGGGGCGGTATTTGCGGCTGGGCTACCTGGCCTCCCGCGTGCAGGCGTGGAACCGCGTCCTCGGCCGTCTGGCCTATGGGCTGGTCAACGGCCTGCGCCTGAAAGAAGTCGCCATTCCCATCAACTTCGGCGATTTGTTCACCGTTTACGGGCGCAAGCCGATTCGTTCAAGCCAGGATGTCTTAGCGAAATAGTCTGACAATCTCGTAGAACGATTTGGTAAATCGTTCCGGCGCGATTTACCAAATCGCGCTACGCTGATAAGGTGAGTGACGGCAATGGCGAAGCGAACATTTTTCAATCGTTTTTCGTGGCAGCGGTTGACGATAGACCGGTTGGTAACGGTCGTCCTCTTCCTCGGCATCTTCGCCATGGCCGCCCGTTTCCCGTTTGACAGCGACAGTTGGTGGCATCTGCAATCCGGCCGTTGGATTGTCCAAAACGGGGCCATCCCTCGCGCCGATCCCTTCTCCTTCACCCGCTTCGGCCAGCCGTGGATCGATCATGGCTGGCTGGCCCAAATCGGCTGGTTCCTGGCATTCGATTGGTTCGGCTACGCCGGGCCGGTCGTCCTGCTGGCGGCGTTGGTCACGGCCGCTTTCTATTTCGCCTGGCTGCAATGCCGCGATGAAAACCGCTGGCTGCAAGCGTTCATCCTCGTCCTGGCCGCCACCGCCTCCGGCATCATCTGGGCCGCCCGGCCGCAAATGGTCAGTTTTCTGCTCACGGCCGTCGTCTCCTTCCTGCTCTACCGTTTCAAACAAGGGCAAACCCGCATCATCTGGTGGCTGCCGGCCGTCATGCTGCTGTGGGTGAACATTCACGGCGGCTTTGCCATCGGCTTCATTTTGATCGTCTCCTACTTGTTCGGCGAAGTGGGCAACGTCATTTTGAAGAGCGGCGCGCCGGGCATCGGCTGGCGTGGGCTGCGCACGCTGGCGCTGGCGGCGCTGGTCAGCGGCGCCGTCATCCCCCTCAACCCCAACGGCCTCCAGATGCTCGCCTACCCGTTCCGTACCGTCGGCATCGCGGTGTTGCAGGAGTTCATCGCTGAGTGGCAGTCGCCTAACTTCCATGAGTTTTTCCTGCACCCGTTCATCTGGCTGCTGCTGGCCGCCCTCACCGCCTTTGGCCTCTCCGGCAGGCGGGCCGATTTTACCGATTTGACCCTAGTGGCGCTGTTTGCTTACATGTCCCTGCTGGCGGTGCGCAACATCCCGCTGTTTGCGTTGGTGACAGCGCCGGTCATCGTCCGCTACAGTTCAGCCGCCTGGGAACGGTGGCGCGGAACCGCCCACCCAGCGCCGCCACCCATAAAACCGGGCTTGATGGCGGCGATGAACTGGTTTATTGTCCTGCTGTTGGTGGGCATGGCCCTGGTGCGGATGGCCCAATCTTCTAGCCTGGCGGCCAACGAAGCCGATCAGGCCGGATATTTGCCGGTAAATGCGGTGGCTTATTTGCGCGAAGCCGCGCCGCCCGGCCCGATTTTTAACAATTACAATTGGGGCGGCTATCTCATTTGGGCGCTGCCGCAGTACCCGGTGTTTGTAGACGGCCGTACCGACCTCTTCGACGACGATTTCCTGCGCCAATACCTGGCCATCTACCTGGGCGAGGAGGGCTGGCAGGAAAAACTGGACAGCTTCGACATCAATCTCATCCTCATCGAGCCGGACAGCGGGCTGGCGCGGGAAATGGGACGGACAGACGGTTGGGAACAAATATACGCCGACGCCATTGCGTCCGTTTACAAACGCCAACTTGAACATCATGACTAATCGATCATCTAACGTCTTGTTGTCTCGCTCAAATGGGCTGCCAACCACCATCGTTTTACTCGTCTGCTTGATTTATGCGGCGATCATCTTGATAAACGCCGGCGGCAGCCCCCATGCCCTGATTGATTACGATGGTTACTACTCCTATGACATTGCCCATGATTTTCTGGAAGTCCCTTTTACCGGCGACTTAGACAAGCCCGCTTACCGTTTTCAACGAATTTTCTATCCGCTGGCCGCCCGCATTTTGGCCTTGGGTCAACCAGATCTCATTCCCTGGACCTTAATCTTCCTCAACATTTTTGCAATCAGCGCCGGAACATGGCTGATCGAACTGCTGCTATCAGACTTAAACGTCAATCGCTGGTACGCGCTGGCCTATGGATTGTATGGCGGCCAACTGCTGGGATTGCGAACCAGTGTCAGCGAGCCAATGACCCACATGCTGTTGGTGGCGGCCATGTTGGCCTGGCAAAGGGATAAACGATGGTGGGCCGTCATCGCCTTTAGTCTGGCCGGACTGACCAAAGAAACGGCTTTGATTTTCGTGGCCGCTTATGCGCTTCATGCCTTGTTACAGCGTGATTGGCGTTGGGTTTTGGGACTGTCAGCCAGCCTGATCCTCTGGTTCGTTTGGCAAGGCGTTTTGTGGGTGTGGTTGGGCGAAACCGGCTTGGGGGCCACGGAGCCGTTCATATGGATCCCCCTCGGCGGCTGGTTAATGGCGGCGCGCATCAATTTTCTGGGCTTTCTGCTGATTTCACTCATGATTGTGCCCATGTCAATTATTCCCGCGTTGATTGGCATTTTTTTAAGCGGACGAAGTTTGTGGCAAAGAAATTATCATCCTTTTGTCTTGAGTTTGTTATTGAATGCGCTTTTTATTCTTTTCTTGCCTTTTCCCACATTCCGCGAATCTTCAGCCATGGTACGGATTACACAAGGATTGGCTCTGAGCATGCTTCTTTACGGCGCTCTGATGAAATCAAGCCGGATTCTTAATTACAGTTTGTTATGGATTTTTACGAACGTTTTGCACCTTAAAGGGTCGGGACGGCCGTTTTCTTTGCGTATGGGGAGATAAGTGTAACATGCTGAATTCCGGGCGCGGGTCAAAGTTATGGCAGGATTTGGTGTGGATAACGGCCGTTGCTTTGTTCATCCAGGCTTTTTGGGCGCTGCGGATGACTCATCCCACCTATTTTGACGCCTATTATTACACCACCAACGGTCAGCGGCTGGCGACCGGCGACGGTTTTACGGAGCAAATCATCTGGCAGTATTTAGACGATCCCGCCGGGCTGCCCACGCCCAGCCACACTTACTGGATGCCGCTGCCTTCCATGATCGCCGCCATTGGTTACAAAGTGGGCGGTAGTTCCTTCCGCGCCGCTCAATTTCCGTTCTGGCTGATGGCCGGACTGCTGCCATTGTTAAGTTATGCGATTAGCTGGCAGTTGTCCGGCGGCCAACGCTGGCCGGCCCGGACGGCCGCTTTGTTCACAGCGGCGGGCGGTTATTACACGGCGTATTGGGTGCAGCCTTCGACGTTTGCACTGTATGCCTGGACGGGAGGCGGCTGTTTGCTGGCGCTGGCCTGGGCGCAAAAACGGGGGCGGAAAACGGCCGTCGCCTGGTTCATCGCCGGTCTCGCCGCCGGTCTCAGCCACCTGGCCCGCGCCGATGGGATTTTGCTGCTGGCGGTTGGGGGGTGGGTGTGGCTGCTGGGAATGAATGATTTAAGATTGAAGATTAAAGATTCAGAAGCAAAGTCCAATCATCAATCATCAATCATCAATCTTATTATCTTCATCGCCGGTTACTTTTTCATCATGGGCGGCTGGTTTTGGCGCACGTGGCGGGTGACGGGACGGCCGTTATCCACCGTGGGCACGGAAACGATCTTTTTGACCACGTACAACGATTTGTTCGCTTACGGGCGTCATTTTGGCCTGGCTGATTACCTGGATTGGGGCTGGGGTAACATTTTGCAATCCAAGCTGGAAGCGCTGTCACTGGCGGCGCAAACGTTCATCGGCGTCACCGGATTGACCATTTTTACCTTCTTCTTCGTCTGGGCCTGGATTAAGCTGGGGCGGGACAAGGAGATGGGGCGGTTTTTACGGCCGTTTACCTGGTACACCCCCATCGTCTTCGGCCTCATGAGCCTCGTCTTCACTTTCCCCGGCCAGCGGGGCAGCTTGCTGCACAGTTCGACGGCGCTGTGGCCCTGGTCTATGGCCCTGGCCGCCGCCGGGATTGGGTTTGCGGTGGATTGGATGGCCGCCCGCCTGCCCCACTGGCAGCCGGAACGGGCCAAGCCTCTGTTCGCCAGCATGTTCATCGTCGTCGTCTACGTCATCAGCCTGGCCGTCTCGCTGCGGCAGCCGCTGCGGCAAGAGGAAGCGGCCGTTTACCAGGCGATCAAAACGGCGCTGCCGGACGAGGCGGTGGTGATGGTGGGCGACCCGCCGGGGTTTTATTACCAGACCGGGCTGGCGGCCATCGTCGCCCCCAACGAGCCGCCGGACGGAATGCTGGCGGCGGCGCGGCGCTACGGCGCCGATTACCTGGTTTTGAACGAAGACCGCCCACCGCCGCTGGCCGATTTGTACGAGGGCAAGCTCACCCTGCCCGACCTCCAGCTCGTCCGCGATTTTGGCGGCGGCTACAAGCTGTACCGGTTCACGGAGCGGCCATGAGCGCCCTGGTTAAACGGAATTTGCTGCTGGCCGGGGCTGTTATCGTCGTGATGGCCTCGTTTTTGGGGCTGGCGGCGGCGGGGAGCGGCCCCGGTTTCCCGCTGGATGACGCCTGGATTCACCAGACGTATGCGCGTAATTTGGCGCGGGACGGCCGTTTGGAATACGTTCCCGGCCAGGTCAGCGCCGGATCAACCTCCCCCTTGTGGACGATTTTGCTGGCTGCCGGCTACCGGCTGCGCCTGCCTTACCTGTGGTGGGCGTACCTGCTGGGCGGGCTGTCGCTCTGGCTGCTGGCCGGGGCCGGGATGCGGTTGTGGCGGCTGTTGTGGCCGGGCTGGGCGGCGCAGGATTGGCTGGCCGGGTTGGTTTTGGTTCTGACCTGGCCCCTCGTCTGGGCGGCGGCCAGCGGCATGGAAACGCTGTTGTTTGCGGCGTTGCGGTTGTGGCTGGTGAGCGAAGCGGCAAGTGGGCAAGCGGCAAGTGGCAAGTGGCAAGTGGCAAGTCTCCAATCTCCAATCCTCCTCGGCTTCTTCTCCGGCTTGCTCATTTTGCTGCGCCCGGAAGGGGTGTTGTTGTTGCTGCTGTTGGTTTTGGGGGTAGGGTCAGGCAAACGAGGGGTGAAGGGGGCGGTGGTGGCGGGAACGGCCGTTCTTCCCCTCCTGCCCTACTTCGCCTTCAACCTGGGGGCCAAGGGGACGCTTTGGCCCAACACGTCCGGGGCTAAACAAATGGAGTACGCCGTTTTGTTGGCCGAGCCGATCATGCGCCGTTTCGCCCGGCTGTTGTTCTTCAGCCTGGGCGGGCCGGAAAGCGGTTGGCGGGGGATGAGCGGGGCGCATCTGCTGCTGCTGCCGGGACTGCTGGCGGCGGGCTGGCTGGCGCTGCGCGCCGATTGGCGGGAACGGCGCTTGTTTCGCCTGCTGCCCCTGCTGTGGGCGGGGGGGCACGTGGCGCTGTATGCCTGGCGGCTGCCGGTGACGTATCAACACGGCCGTTACCTGTTAACGGCCGTGCCCGTCTGGGTTTTGTATGGACTGGCTGGCTGGCGGAGGCTGCTGGGGCATCTCGGCAATGATCGCGTCGGATTTCTGGCCAAACAAGTCGCTCGTCTGACTTTTGCCGTTTTGCTGCTGGCTTTCCTGCTGCTTGGCGGACAAAGTTATGCCCAGGATGTAGCCTTCATCGAAGGGGAAATGGTGGCAACGGCCCGCTGGCTGGCCGCGAACACCCCGTCCGACGCGCTCATCGCCGCCCACGACATTGGCGCGATTGGATACTTTGCGGAACGGCCGTTGCTCGACTTGGCTGGACTCATCTCCCCGGAGATTATTTCCCTGCTTGCTGATGAAACGGCTGTTGCCCGGTATGCGCTTGATAGCGAAGCCGATTACCTCGTCACTGCCCCTGGATGGCCTTATGAGTTGGTTGTTAGTAATGAAGCAACAATCCATGTATTCAGTTCCGATTTTGCCTGGACGCGAGAGAATGGGTTGAAAAATACGGCCGTTTACCAATTAAACTTACCATAATCTTGGTTGTCAACGGCCTCTTATTCATGGTATACTGAATTCAATTTTACACTCCTCGCACATGTCAATGTAACCATGCCTTAACAACGATTATCATAATATTAAATGCAATTTACTGGGTAAAGAGAGGTCTATACCGTGTCAGAACAAATTAAAGTACTCATTGTTGATGATCATCCTGTTTTCCGCCAGGGACTTCGTGATGTCCTGGAAACGGACTTGGCGCTAAATATTGTCGGCGAAGCGGCCGATGGCGAAGTAGCCATTGAATTGGTTCACGAAATAAACCCCGATGTCATCTTAATGGATATCAATTTGCCGACGATGAATGGCCTTCAGGTGACACGTAAGATCAAGGGCCAACTGCCTGGTATCAAAATCATCATGATTACTGGTTACGACGACGCGGAACAAGTATTTCATGCCCTACGGGCAGGCGCTTCGGCATATTGTCCCAAAGATATCACGCCCGAAGCGCTCATCAGTATTATTCATACCGTCCGTGAGGGTAATTATGTTGTCGGCGAAAAAGTCATGAATCACGATGAGGTTGTGGACTGGATTGAACAAAAAATCGGACGATTCGCCGGCCCACTGATTAGCGATACCGATGAACTGTTTATTCCCCTCTCTCCCCGTGAAATGGAAATATTGGAACATGTGACGCGAGGTATGAGTAACAAGGAGATAGCTTACAAACTCGGTATTAGCCACCAAACAGTCAAAAATCATATGACTGCCATCTTACGAAAATTACGCGTAGATGATAGAACGCAAGCGGCCGTTTATGCCCTGCGTCATGGTTGGGTGCGGCTCGAAGAATCACATAGTTAATTAAATTCAATCATACAGATGGTTAAGGGAACCTACGTCAATGGCAGATCAAGCGACATCAAACGGAGATCATACTTTTCAGGCATTTATCGAAGAAGCTGTTAAAGATTATGAACAAACACAAAGAGACCTGAAGGAAATTGACATCCTAATCAAGCAAAGCGCAGCCGAAGTCGAACGTTTAGCGCAACGTAATGCCCAGGCATTAAGCCAGGAACGTCAATTAAAAACTAACTTCGAGACCTTGCCACGTGATTATATCCGCGAAGTATATGATTCTTTAAATGATACCCAACAGCGTCTTTACACGATGCGCGGACAGTTAGAAAAGTTGCAAAGTGACCAGCGTAATCTTGAACGATTGGCCGAATTCCAGCGCCGCCTTATTGATCTTGCCGGTGGCGGTACAGTTCCATTGTCCTCGCCTGCCAAATCCGCTCTTAACGAAAGCGACCTGTCTAGTATCATCCGTGTGATTCAGACGGAAGAAGCGGCCAAACAAAGCCTGGTACGGGAAATGCATGACGGTCCTGCCTCCTCATTGAGTAACTTCATTCTTCAAGCGGAAATTTGCCAACGATTTTTTGATGTTAACCCCGATCGCGCACGAACGGAATTGAATGCCTTGAAAAGCGCAGCGGCGGCCACTTTTAGCGATATTAAAGAATTTATTTTTGATTTGCGTCCAATGATGTTGGATGATCTGGGCGTCGTCCCTACCTTGAGGCGTTATGTTGAGTCATTTCAAGAAAAGAACGGGATTACAGTGCCGATTACAGTGACCGGTCTGGAACGCCGTCTAGAAAGCCATATTGAAGTTACCACATTTCGCAGTGTCCAAGAGCTTTTGAGCAATGCGTTGTCACACGCCCAGGCGACTCAAATTCAGGTGCTATTAGACCTGGATCAAGAGCAGGTTATGGCTGTTGTTGAGGATAATGGCAGTGGCTTTAATGTAGATGAGACATTAAACAATAAAACACGTACAATTGGTTTATCGGCTCTTCGTGAGCGTATTACAATGTTAGGGGGGAAAATAAATATTCAAAGCAGTCTCGGGCAAGGTACTCGTGTTGAATTTACGATTCCAGTCAGGGCAGAAACGGCCGTATAAATTCACTTAACTTGTTATAAAACGTATGGCCCAACTTTCTTGGTACAACTATCCTATTGAAAGAATCATTGTTAAACGATAAACTGCCTCTAAGCTTTTGTTAAGGTTACTTGTAAGAACCACCTTGTACTTTGTAAACAAAGTAAAGTTACCAGTAATCTGCCCCATATAAACAGTATTGGTCTGTTATTATAGTTAAGTCCAGCAAATCTTTAAGGAGGTAAAGGTCCAATGTTATTCCTACATCGTGAAGACGGTCAGGGTTTGGTTGAATATGCGCTTGTGCTCGTATTGGTAGCTGTTGTGGTTATCGCTATTCTGACGCTGCTAGGCCCCCAGATCGGTAATGTATTCAGCAAGATCACCAGTGGTCTTAGCTAATCACAAAAATCTTACAATATAAACATAAATCTCACAGATATATTAGTTATTCGTTTAGCGACAAAGGCCCTATCAGAAGATAGGGCCTTTGTTCGTTATAGCATTACTGTCTTGCCTTTTCATCTTGGCCTTGCCATACTATCCCCAATAAGTGTATGATTATGTTAGTATAGATACGTTTCTAAATATGGTCTGATCTTCATGGGCCAAGTGGGAATAAATCAATTATAAGTTTTTTAGGTGGAAAATGGCAGATAATATCCGAGTGCTAATTGTAGATGACCTCCCAGAAACGCGGGAAAATGTGCGTAAACTACTCCAATTCGAGCAAGACATAGAAGTGATAAATCAGGCTGGAACAGGTGAGCAGGCTATTGAAATGGCGCAGGCCGATCAACCCGATATTATTCTCATGGACATTAATATGCCAGGGATTGATGGTATTGGCGCCAGTCAGAGAATTTCCGAACTTGTGCCTGGTACGCAAATTATTATCATGTCTGTTCAGAGCGACTCGGACTATTTACGACGGGCAATGATGGCAGGTGCGCGTGATTTCTTAACAAAACCATTCGGCGGTGATGAATTAGTAGCTGCGATACGCCGGGTCTATAATAAACGTCCAACTATAACCGCAACATCAAACCGTATGGTACAAGCTGGATCTGGCATTTCCGCAGAAACAATACCGCAAGCGGTAGCGGGTAATGTTGTGGCCGTTTTTAGTCCCAAAGGCGGCAGCGGCTGTTCTACAATTGCAATTAACTTAAGCATCGGCCTCGCCAAAAATGGTTACAACACATCACTAATAGATGGAAGCTTGCAATTTGGTGATGTGGCAGTCATGCTAAACATGAAACCTATTACCAGCGTTGTTGATTTAAGCGACCATGTAAGCGAGTTAGATAATGATTTGATTAGTAGTGTTGTCCAAAAACACAAAAGTGGGTTAAATGTTCTCCTGGCTCCGCCACGCCCAGAAATGGCAGAAGTAGTGACAGAGGAGAACATCAAGGACTTGTTAACTTCACTGCGCCAGATGTATGATTTTATCGTGGTAGATACTAGTTCAAGTCTGGATGGCATCACTTTAGGGATATTAGATACGGCCGATCGCATCGTGTTGGTAACACAACAGAATTTACCCAGCCTGAAAAACGTCAGCCGTTTCTTCGACCTCAGTAATAGCCTTGATTACGAGCCAGAAAAAGTATGCTTGGTAGTCAATCGGGCATCAGATAAAAGAGGAATATCAGTCAAAGATATTTCTAACACGCTAAAACGCCCTGTCATCATGAGTATCCCCAGCGATGAAGGCATTGTCAATACAGCCATTGACCAGGGTGTTCCGCTATTGACAGGGCCGAATAAAAGACGGCCTGTAAGTTTGGCCATCGGCAAGTTGGCGGACCAATTAGTACAAGATTTAACTAGTAGAAAAGGCGTAATAAACAAAGTAGACAATGAATTGAATAAGCCTACCGGACTCTTGGGTCGATTGTTTAAGCGGTAGGTTGGAGGATAAAAGTGTCTCTATTAAAACGTATCGAACGGAATCAAGAATCAATTCAGTCAGAGCCATCAAAATTACAGGAACTAAGAGTTAAGCGATCTTCACCAGCTATCGGCTCAAAAGATGCGTATGTAGAATTGAAAAATCGGATTCAACAAAGATTGATCGCTGAATTGGATCCGAGCATGGATATTACGCAAACGACTGAAGTTAGAGCCACAATACAAGATATGTTCGAAGCCATGTTGGCTGAAGAAAGTATTGTTCTAACACGCAACGAAAAACGGCGTTTATTTGAACAAATTGTGGCCGAGATTTTGGGCTATGGGCCATTGGAACAATTTTTGAATACGCCCGGCATTACCGAGATCATGGTTAATGGTCCAAAGAATGTTTTTATTGAGCAGGGTGGTAAACTTTCGCGTACCAATGTGGTATTTGAGGATAATGATCATTTACTACGTATCATTGATCGGATTGTAGCCCCTTTGGGTCGTCGCATTGATGAAGGCTCGCCTATGGTAGATGCGCGTTTGCCAGATGGTTCCCGTGTGAATGCAGTTGTGCCCCCCATCGCTTTGAATGGGGCCGCCCTGACCATTCGGATTTTCTCGAAAATTCCGTTCACTGTGGAGAATCTGATCGAATTCGGAAGTATTACACCCGAAGCTGTGGAGTTTTTGAAAGCGTGTGTCATTGCCAAGCTTAATATTTTGATATCGGGTGGCACTGGCTCTGGCAAGACAACGCTTCTTAATATTATGTCGAGTTTTATTCCTGACGGTGAGCGAATTGTTACCATTGAAAATGCGGCGGAACTACAGCTACGCCAGGATCATGTTGTTACGCTAGAGTCTCGTGAGGCGAATGTTGAAGGACGGGGGAAGGTGTCAATTCGCGATCTCATGATTAACTCTTTGCGTATGCGTCCTGACCGGATTGTGGTGGGGGAGGTTCGTGGCGGTGAAGCATTGGATATGCTCCAGGCGATGAATACTGGTCATGATGGCAGTATGACCACTGGGCACGCAAATAATACACGCGATATGTTGGCCCGTTTGGAAACAATGGTTCTAATGGCTGGGATGGATTTGCCGCACCGCGCGATCCGAGAACAAATTGCAGCGGCCATTCATGTGGTTGTCCACCAAGATCGTATGCGTGATGGCTCTCGGAAGGTAACATCTATCAGCGAAATCCAGGGAATGGAAGGTGATATTATTACGACATCTGAGATTTTCCGTTTTGAACAGACGAATATTGAGAATGGCAAAGTGATCGGACGATTACGGCCGACTGGCTTACGACCTAAATTCATGCATAAGATTCAGGAAACAGGTATTATGCTGCCGCCATCAATTTTTGGCATTGGCACACGTAGGCGGTAGTTACCATAAAGTAAGAAAGCGTGCAGAACTGAGCGCAAAGGAGCGTTAAGTAATGACCCCTTTGGTTTTAATTGTTGGAATAGCTGCATTTCTTTTAATATTGGGGGCGGGTATTGCGTTGGTTACTGGTAACCGGGGCAATGTAGATGAACGTTTGGAACAGTTTGTAGGCAATGCCACGGATGTTGAGATTACAGCGGAAGTGGCAAGAGATGCGCCCCGCTTTGATATGGCCGACAGACTCGACAGTGTGCTTTCCGGCCGGAATTTTTTCGATCCCATTAAGGAGCGTATTGCTAAATCAGATGTAAAGCTACGAGTTAGCGAATATGTGGTGTTGATTGTCATTTCAGCTAGCGCTGTTATGGGGTTAGCGTTGTACTTTTTTGATGGCTCGCTGTTGATGGGTGTTGTTGGGGTTTTTATTGGATTGCGTTTACCGCGTACATATATTAATTACGCGGCAAACCGCCGCATGAGTACATTTAATAATCAATTAGGGGATACCCTGAATTTATGGGTGAATGCTTTACGGTCTGGATATAGTGTGTTGCAGGCGATGGAATCTATTGCCACAGAGATGCCACCACCGGTTTCGAGGGAGTTTGAGCGCGTTGTCCAGGAGGTCAGATTAGGTTTAGGTTTGGAACAAACGTTAGCAAATATGTATCGTCGTGTACCAAGTGAAGACCTGGATTTAGTGATAACGGCCGTTAATATTCAACGTGAGGTTGGCGGTAATTTAGCAGAGGTATTGGACACCATCAGCTATACAATTCGAGAGCGCGTTCGTATCAAAGGCGAAATCAAGACTCTTACCGCCCAAGGGCGCATATCTGGCTGGATCATTAGCCTACTCCCTGTTGGGCTAGGTGGGGTCCTCTATCTTATGAATCCCGAATATGTGTCCGAATTATGGATTAAAGATAAACCGTGGATTTTTGAACCCGTTTTCCCCTGCGGTTGGTTGGTAATTGGTATTGGCGCCATATTAATTGGCATGGGCGCATTGGCTATTCGTAAAATCGTAGATATCGAAGTATAGAACCATATTCACTAAAATCGTTAAGAGTAGCGCTAATTGTTGAGAAATCAGTCTATTCATAATTAAAAGTGGAGTATAGAGATGACACCTCTCTTTCTCATTGTTCTTGGAATCGCTGCCATCATCATCATAGGGATAAGCATTGTTTTATTAAGGCGTTCGGAAGAAGACCCCTTATCTAGCCGCATTGATGAGTTTGCTGTTCGCGAAGAAATGGTTTCGATAGAAGATATCGAATTATCAATGCCAATCACAGATCGGATTTTTGTGCCTATCATTCGCCGTGTCAGTGAATTTGTCGTTCGTCTAACGCCGCAGACAACCCTGGAACGAACAACCCGCTTATTGGAACTGGCTGGCAACCCGCGCAATATGACTGCTGCCGAATTCTGGGCGGCGCGTGGTTTCTTGACAGTGCTTATTGGCGGCCTCGCCTTTTTCGTTGCCCGGGGTAATCCTGCGGGGAAGATCCTTTTGTATATATTAGGCGGTTCTGCTCTGGGTTTTATGTTACCAGTTATGCTCTTGCGTTCTATGAAGGACCGTCGTCAAGGCGCTGTCATCAAGAAGCTGCCCGATGCATTGGATTTGATGACTATTTGTGTGGATGCCGGTTTGACCTTTAATGCCGCCATGCAAAAAGTAGACGAAAAATGGGATGACGAATTAGCGCGGGAGTTTGGTCGAGTGATTTACGAAATGCAGCTCGGTAAAACGCGCCGGGCAGCGCTAAAGGATATGTCGGAGCGTCTGGATGTGCCCGATGTAACCAGTTTTATAGCCGCTGTGTTGCAGGCGGAGCAGTTAGGCGTAGGCATTGGTAAAGTGCTTCGTATCCAGTCGCAACAAATGCGTATTCGACGGCGACAAAGGGCTGAAGAAAAAGCACAGCAAGCGCCTGTTAAAATGTTATTCCCGATGGTGTTCTTAATATTCCCCACTATTTTCCTGGTATTATTAGGACCGGCGGCATTTCAAATTATCCGCAGCGATTCGCTGAGGGGTGTCACGGGGTAAGAAGGTTAAATACCTGAATATCCCAATAAACTGTCAACGTTTTAAGACTATAAAAGGCAAAAGTCGTTGGCTGATCATATCCAATCGTCTGGTGTTTCTTGGCAGTCTCATGTCAAGCGCCTGACAAGCAGCTTTATAAATTTTGTTTTCCCTCCTGTTTGCGCGCATTGTAAAAAACCGGGTGCAATGTTATGTGCTGAATGCCTGGCCAAAGTGTCTTGGTTAGTGGAACCAGTCTGTTCCCACTGTGGTCGTGTAGTCACCCATCCCATGTCTCGATGCCCCGCCTGTTTGCGTCACCCTTTATTTCCCTTGCAACAAGTACGCGGCGCTACTCTCTTCACTGAGCCGATTCCCGACATGATTCACCAGATGAAGTATAATAGTTGCTTTGCACTTGCTGAACCTTTGGCAGGCTTGATGGTGGAAGCGTGGCCACGTTGGCAAATGCCGGTAAACTTCGTCATCGGTGTGCCATTGCATCCTGATCGGGAGAAGAAACGAGGATATAATCAATCTGATTTGTTAGTACATTATTTTTGTAAGCGATTGAATTTAGCAGAAAAACCGGGCGTTTTACGACGGGTACGCAACACGCCCCCACAAGTTGGTCTCAATGCGATTGAAAGGCAAAGGAATGTGGTTCATGCTTTTCAGGCTGATGATACCAGCGTAGCAGGAAAGGATGTTTTATTAGTTGATGATGTTTGTACAACGGGAAATACACTGAAGGCGGCGGCTCAGGCTTTGTTGGTAGCGGGGGCTAACAGTGTCTTTGGCTATTGTTTGGCACGAGCCGTGTAGAACAAGGATAATCAGTGTCTAAATTTTTTTTGAGGAGTAAAACATGGAACTATTGATTAACGGCCGTAATCTAAAAGTCACACAGCGATTAGAGAACTACGTGCAAAAGAAAACCGTAAAACTTGACCGGTACATGCCTAACCTTGTTAAAGTTCATGTGGATTTGTCGGAGGAAAATACCCGCAGCGCTACCCACCGACAGGTGGCCCAAATTACTATTCGGGACGATCGTGGCACTATTCTACGAGCCGAAGAGAATAGCAGCGATATGTTTGCGGCCATTGATGCCGTTATAGATAAGCTGCACCGGCAAATCAAGCGTTATCGCGGCAAGCGACGCCGCAAATGGCGTAACGTTGGTGGGGAAGAGCCGATATTAGGCGAACCATTACCTATAGAAGATGAATACGAAGAAGAGGAAGAACAAACCATCACCCGCTACAAGCGATTCCCTGTACATCCCATGCCGCCTGAAGAAGCTATTGAACAAATGGAATTGCTAGGACATGATTTCTTTATTTTCTTAAACCCTGACGATAACGCCGTTAACGTCCTGTATAAACGGCATGATCTCAGTTATGGTTTGCTACAACCAGAGCTAGATTAAGTTAAGAGAAGGGATGAAGGAGTAAGATTCTTCACTCCTTCATCGTTATCTTTTTCTCCAGTGACCCACATCTTAATTGTTTGCACAGCAAATATCTGTCGCTCTCCGGTGGCGGAAGCCCTTTTGCGAGACCGCCTGCATAAACGCGGTCGTGATTGGATTGTCAGTTCGGCCGGGACATGGGCGCATTGGATACGCGGCGCATCTGAATACAGCATGGAAGTGATGCTGCAAGCTGGCTTTGATATCACCGCTCACCGCTCACGTATGGTTAATGAGGCGCTTCTCAATGAGGCTGACCTGGTCCTTTGCATGGAAACCGGCCATGTCGAGGCGCTTCATATTGAATTCCCTGATTATGCATTCAAGATTAAATTGTTGAGCGAGATGGCCGGTCAACAGATTAGCGTCCATGATCCCTATGGAGAGCCGCTGGCAATGTATCGGCAGATGGCTAATGAGTTGACGACATTGATTGATGCGGGTTTGGAGCGGATCATTGAATTGGTAGAATCAAATGTAGAAAGCGCTGATTGGACGACTGGCTGAAATGGTTTGTTGCTACCAGCCTTCGACGAATTGCACCCATTCTTGATGATGCTGTAGATGATGACTGAACCGGTAGACGGCCGTTGGGCTTGGCTCAACAGGCAGGCGGTGTAAAAGCATATTGGCTTCTTCCGGTCGTTTCCCCCCCTTTTTACGGTTACATGACGGGCAAGCAGCTACCAGATTTTGCCAGGAATGGCCGCCGCCCTGACGACGGGGAACAACATGGTCAATCGTCATAAATCGAACCCGACGACCACAATATTGACAGGTATAATTGTCGCGGCGCAGCACTTCCCGTTTAGACAGAGCTACACGAGGCCGCGGACGCCTAATCATATAGCCCAATTTAATAACCGAGGGGGCTTCAAATTCGGCCGTACTGCTGCGAATAACGCCACGGCCGTTTAAGACGATTTCTGCCTTACCGGATAGAATGAGAGACAGTGCCCGTTTAATATTGCAAACGTGTAACGGTTCAAAGTTCACGTTGAGAATGAGCACTGGTTCATTCAAAATGCCATTCTTTACCATGCCGTCGCAGTATACCTGAGGATACGCAAAATCGTCAATCCTCTGGCAGCCATAATAACCAAAATTTAACATGAAACGAGATAAACTTAGCGCCTACCTGGATAACTACTTGCGCATTGCCGACATCAAGGATTATGGGCCGCAGGGCTTACAAGTCGAGTCGGCCAATAATGAGATTAAGCGAATTGCGTTGGCTGTGGATACGGCTCCGGCCGTGATTGCCGCCGCCGCCGCCTGGAATGCCGATATGCTCCTGGTGCATCATGGCGTGTTGTGGCGTACAGTTGAGCGCATAGCCGGGCCGTTAGGGGAGCGCGTCCGGCTTTTGCTTGGGCACGGCATCAATTTGTATGCGGCCCACCTCCCCCTGGACGCGCACCAGGAAGTAGGCAACAATGCGGAATTGGCCCGCATGTTTGGCGTGGCCGTGGCCGATTGGTGGGGGACGCCGACCGGCGTGCCGCTGGGCGTTATCGGGCCTGTTGCCGGTTCTCCTACGTTGGAATATTTGGTAAATCAAATCGAACAGCAGTTGAATAATAAAGCCCGTGTGTTAGCAAATGGCCCCAGCCGTGTGGATACAATGGCTATCATGTCTGGCTTTGGCGCCGATAATATTGCCGAAGTTAAGGCGTTGGGCGCCGATACATATTTGACTGGCGAAACATCTCATGCTAACTATTGGGCGGCAGACGATCATGGATTGAATGTGATTTATGCCGGACATTACGCTACAGAAACAGTTGGCGTTCAGGCGTTAGGCCGGCATTTGGCCAACAAGTTTAGTTTGGAAGTTAAATTCTTCGATTTTCCCACTGGAATGTAAAAAAGGATAGAAAATGAGTAACAATAGAACTGACTGGATTGAAAATGAGATAGCTGGTTTGAAGGAAGCGGGGTTGTTTAATGTCATTCGGACGATTGATTCCCCGATGGGCGCCTGGGTGAGGATTGACGGCCGTTCCCTCCTCAACTTCTGCGCCAATAATTACTTAGGGCTGGCCAATCATCCCCGGCTGCTAGCGGCAACTAAAAAAGCAGTGGATGAGTATGGCGTTGGGCCGGGTGCGGTACGTACCATTGCCGGCACAATGTCGCTGCATATTGCGCTGGAACGCCGCTTGGCGGAATTTAAGCAGGCGGAGGCATGTATTACCTTCCAAAGCGGTTTTACGGCCAATTTAGCCACCATTCCAGCGCTGGTGGGCAAGGCAGACGTGATTTTCTCGGACGAACTGAACCATGCCAGCATTATTGATGGCTGTCGTCTAAGCCGGGCCAGGGTTGTGCGTTATGCCCACAATGATGTGGATGATTTGCGCCGCCAGATTGAAGCCACGACGGAATACGGCCGTCGCCTCATCGTCACCGACGGCGTCTTCAGCATGGATGGCGATATTGCACCGCTGGACAAAATCTGCGACATCGCCAACGCGTATGACATTGTGTTGATGGTAGATGACGCCCATGGCGAAGGTGTTCTGGGGAATGGCGGACGCGGCATCGTTGACCATTTTGGCCTGCATGGGAAAGTGGATGTGGAAGTAGGTACGCTGAGTAAAGCCTTTGGCGTAATGGGCGGGTTAGTTGCCGGTAAACAAGTAATTGTGGATTGGCTGCGGCAGCGAGGACGGCCGTTCCTCTTCTCCAGCGCCATGACCGTGCCCGACGCCGCCGCCTGCCTGGAAGCTGTCAACATTCTACAGGAATCCACCGAACTGGTGGACAGACTTTGGGCTAATGGCAACCTTTTTAAGAAAGAAATGAAAAATTTAGGCTTCGATACCGGCTCCTCCCAAACCCCCATCGTTCCTGTCATGCTGGGTGAAGCGCCCCTGGCACAAAAATTCAGCCGGCGTTTGTTTGAAGAGGGCGTCTTTGCCATGGCTATTGGCTTCCCCACTGTCCCTCGTGGTAAAGCGCGGATCCGGGTCATGAACTCAGCCGCTCACAGCCACAGCGACCTGGAAACCGCCCTCGATACCTTTGGTCGCGTTGGTAAAGAGCTAGGCGTCATTTAGTCACCCTTCATCTACCACACCGCAACATCAAAAAAGCTGCTTATGAGGTTTAGCCCTGAAGCAGCTTTTTGATTTTTGTAAAGACGATTTCCGCATAAATAGCGGCGCCCGCACACATTGACATCAACCACGCAAATGATGATAGATGCCACTCCCCACTTTAACTTTAGTCACTTGAGCCACTTTAGCCACTTTAGCCACTTCCTTCTTGCGGTTTACCATGCTACGCTATGCCTAATTTTATATCCAAAGCGCTCAAAAAAGATTGTCGCAGCGTGTGGCTTGTGAGTAACTTCTGGAAGAAAGCTGGATAATTGACTCCAATATCAACCCCCTTAATAACATCCTCCACAACTTTGGGCAGCCATTGATTATCGGACTCGGTTAACGGGGGAGAATCCCAACGCGAATGGGGCATCAGTGCCAGGAATTGGTCGCCGGCATCAGGCCAAACATTCAACTGGATTAATTTATGCCGTAGTGTGACAATCCCTTCATCAGGCAATGTTATTTTTTCCTGTCGGTCACGTGTAGGTATAAGTGCTGTTTCCATTTCCGCACCACGTCGTAGTATTCTCAAACGAAAACGTCCTGACATTAATTTCTTTTGCACCGTTCCTCTGGAGAAATCCAAAATCGCTAGATTCTAGTACCGCAACTTTATGATTCGAGTTTTTAGAAAGTCAGGGTATTAGCAACAAAACAACCTTCTAAACTTCTAATATAACAAAACACAACCTGGTTCGTAGATAGGATGTTTGTGCCAGTTAAATGTTGCGGTTCACGTATAGCATAGTGGTTCCGTTAAAGTGGAAGCTAATCAATGAACAGAGTAAGACGTTTACGATAAGGTAGAATGGTCCTTCAAAATGTTATTATTTTTAGTAGCTCATCACCCAAAATTGATAGATGGGGCGCTAACAAAGGTCTACATTAGTTGCACACGAGTCGAACATCCATTTCTATCAACTTTATGATAATTTTATAGGTCACTGGCGAACTGACATACAGGAGCTTAGTACTGGTGTAAAGCAGTTAACACTTTTATACTAGATTTGCTTACTTTATGTTTAGTGCCTTCGTAATGAAGTTTTTGTTTTGTGTATAAGAATTTCTGACACGAATTGCACGAATTACACGAATGGGGGTCGTTTTAATCCGTGTGATTCATGTAATTCGCGTCGGAGTCTTTTCTGGCTTGTCCAGGTTAGGAATGGGCAGCAAATAATCTACGTAACTGAGATTGGGGACTGGACCGATCTCCGAATTCCAGCCTCATGTAAATTATTCGATTCTCGATCTTTAGCGACTGTTTTTTGCGGTACTGCGTTTTTTTGGTTTGATACTGGTTTAGACGGTAAAGTGCTGGCCTAATTCGGGTACATGTACATTTTTGAGGCCCTGCTCTTTGCCCAGCGCTTCAGCGAAGGCTAAGGAGGCTTCTTCTTCGCCATGGACGATGAAGGTTTGGGACGGCCGTTTCTTGAAATGCCCTGTCCATTCTAGCAGCTCGCTGCGGTCGGCATGGGCGCTGAAGCCATTGATCGTCGCCACTTCAGCCTTCAACTGGTATTCCTCCCCAAAAATCTTCACTTTTGGCTGGCGTTCAACTATCCGTCGTCCCAACGTATTGGGAGCTTGCCAGCCAACGATGAGGATCGTATTGCGCGGGTCTTCGATATTATTTTTCAGGTGATGCAAAATGCGGCCGGCCTCGGCCATGCCGCTGGCGCTGATAATGACAGCCGGCATCCGCAAAAAATTCAGCTCCTTTGACTGCGCTGTGCTGCGTGTGTAATACATCATGTCAAAACCAAATGGGTCATTATGCCGGTCTTCCAGAAGGAATTGAGCCACTTCTTCATCATAGGCTTCAGGGTGCAGCCGGTAAATGCCGGTGGCGTCAATCGCCAGCGGGCTGTCCACGTAAACGGGTAAATCGGGCGAAATATCACGCGATTCTACCAGTTTGTGCAGCCGGTAGACGAGTTCTTGGGTACGGCCGACAGCAAACGCGGGCACAATGACCTTGCCATCACGCCGACAGGTGTTGTTGATGATGGTTTCCAATTTTTTGCTGGCTTCATCCATGGGGGCGTGTTCACGGTTGCCATAAGTGCTTTCGACAATGAGGACATCGGCTTCGTTAATGAAGGTGGGATCGCGCAAAATGGGCCGATCGGGACGACCGAGATCGCCGCTAAAGACGAGCCGCGTATGTTTGTTTGCTTCTTCATCTTCAATATCCAGCACGGCAATGGCTGACCCCAGAATATGTCCGGCATCATAGAAGGTGAGGGTAACGCCGGGCATGATAGTGTACGGCCGTTCATACCCCACGCCAATAAAATACTTCAAACTTTCAACCACATCCTCCATGCTGTAAAGCGGTTCTATCGGCGGTAAGTTTTGGCGTTGGCGCTTTTTGTTCAAAAATTCGGTGTCATAATGTTGAATTTTGGCGCTGTCACGCAGCATAATGGCGCATAAATCACGGGTCGCATAGGTAGCAAAAATATCACCGGTAAACCCACTCTTCACCAAGTTGGGGACGTTGCCACTGTGATCAATGTGGGCGTGAGACAACACCAGCACATCTACTTCAGACGCATCAAACGGCAGATTTTGGTTCCGTTCGTAGCTGGCTTTGCGTGAACCCTGGTACAAACCACAATCTAGCAGGATTTTACGGCCGTTTATGCTAACCAAATGCTGTGAACCGGTAACTGTGCGGGCCGCCCCATGAAACTGAATTTGCATAACATCCTCTTTTGAAGGTTAAAAGCCCCAAAAGCTGCGCTTTCACCTACAAACTTTCATTTTAGTCACTTCTTACTTTAGTCACTTCTCGCTTGCGATTTACCGCGCCATGTAAAACGTCCAATATTTCCTGACCATAGGCCTGTAAACGCCACTTGCCTACAGAATCCACATGCGCTAGATCATCCGGGGTGTGTGGGTTTTGTTCCGCAATGTCCCAAAGCGTGTGGCGGCTGATGATCACATCCGATTCAACCCCGCGTTTCCGCGCCCGGGTTTTACGCCATTGGTGTAATTTTTCATAACGATTAAGGGCCTGGTCAGACGGCCGTTTCACTCGTTTTGGCCGTTTCGGCGGCGACGCATGTTTACCCGCTGCAATCACTTCCAAAATTCGATCCCCATACCGTCTGATTTGCCCCCATGTCATGCCATGTACGCGATTCAACTGATTAAAACTGCGCGGCGCATCCTGGGCCAATTGGAGCAGCGTTTTGTTACTTAACACCTTAAAAAGCGGCAAATTGCGCCGCCGCGCTTCCTGGTCCCGATAAATATTAAGCACTTTCAGAATCGCCTGCTGCGGTCTGGTCAAATCACTAGCGCCATTGATCGACCAAAAGCTGTCGGGATTAAAATGGTGGTTGTTTGGCGTCACTTGCGTTTGCTCGGCAAATATTTCATGGGCCTCTTCCAGGCAGTTTGCTTCCTGTAGTTCCGCAGCAAAATGATCGCGCAAACGAAATAAAAAGTGGGTGTCATGTTGGGCGTAGATGAGTTGGTCGGGGGAAAGCGGCCGTTTACACCAATTCGACTTTTGATACCGTTTATTCAACTTGACCTGGTACAACAATTCCAACAGGTTCGCTAAACCATACCGTTCGTACCCCAAAATACGGGCCGCCCACATGGTATCGAATAGATTATTTAACGTCCAACCATATTCCCGTTTCAATAAAAGAAGGTCATACTCTGCCGCGTGGAACACCTTTTCAACTGCCGGATTAGCAATGATCACGCCCAGGCCGTCCAAATCCAACTCTTTTACCGGGTCAATAATATAATCCTGGGAAATGGTCGAAATCTGGATCAGGCACACCCGTTCCCGGTAAGCGTACATGCTATTCGCTTCCAAATCGATAGCCAGACGCGGCTCCCGTTGCAGGTTTTCTAAACAAGCTTGCCAGGCGTGTGGTGTCTCGACTAGTTGATAGGGTGGCAAGTTCACAAAATGTCTCCGCTGCTATGAAATTCCGATTGATTTCCGATATTTCTCGCTATTATACCATTTATTAGGATCGAGAATTGAATGATTTACAAGAGACGGGAGATTAGAGATTAGCCCAGTCTCCAATCTCTAGTTTCCAACTCGGTTCCGTAAGTTATTTAATACCCATTTTTCCCCTAACGCTAGCTCTTACTCACATACCAATCCCAGAACGCTTTCACGCCTGCTTCAACCGACACCTTGGGATCGTACCCCAGCAAACGGCGGGCTTTGCCAATATCGGCTTCATTACGAATGAAATCGGCCGCCGGTTTGGGTTTGGGGATGAGATTGGCTTTGCGTCCGGCCAACGTTTCAATCATCTCCACGAAGCGTTTGAGCAAAACTGGTTCGCCGCGCCCCAAATTGATGATTTCGTAGCCTAACGGCTTGTCCAAAGCCAGGACGACGCCATCGGTTGTATCGTCCACGTATGTCCAATCCCGGTACATTTGTCCATTTTCATACAGGGGGATTTGCCGTCCGGTGGTGACGCTGTCGGCTAACAGATAGGCCATCATGTCGGGACGGCCGTATGGCCCATACACCGTAAAAAAGCGAATCACCGTGAAATTCATCCCAAACAAGTAATGATACGTGTAGCCCAACATCTCCGCCGCTCGCTTCGCCGCGGCATACGGCTGTAACGGCCGATCGCAATGATCCGTCTCCACAAACGGAATGCGCGTCGTATTACCGTAAACAGACGATGTTGAAGCGAAAACGAAATTGCCGACCTTGGTGGCTAACGCCGCATCCATCAAACTTTGCGTGCCGTTATAATCCACAGCCACATACAGCGCCGGATATTTGACCGCATTGCGTACCCCTGCTAAAGCGGCTAAATGGGCCACAGCATCAAACTTCTCCGCTTCAAACAGCGCCATGACTGCGTCACGATCACGAATGTCGGCTTCCACCATCTTGAAATTGGCGTATGCTTTTAACTTTTCGGCGCGCATCCGCTTCAGCTTCTCTGGGTAAACGACCGAATTAAAGTTGTCAATGCCAACGACATCATCGCCGCGTCGCGCCAATTTTTCGGCCAGATTCATGCCTACAAATCCAGCGGCGCCGGTGACTAAGACTTTCATAGTTACTCCCAAAAATGATTAAAGATTAATGATTCGTGACACGTTCTCTAACCATCAATCTTTAATCGTCACTCATCTTCGCCGGTCGTATGTCCTGCACCATGAGTTGCAAGCTGCGACGGCCGTTCCACTCATTTACGTTCACCGTATATACCAAATCAACAAACTGGGGCATATGATTGGCCCAGGCCCCCTGCCGGAAGGCAATCGCCGCCATCTGTTGCGAACTGTAGCCGCCCGCGCCGCTGTTCAGTCTAAGCTGCAAATGGGAACTATCCTTGCCCACCACCCGATGGCTGGCAACCTCCACATTCCGGCTCATAAAAACCGGCGTGGCGTTGGCATACCCCGTCGGTTCCAACTGCGCCAGCGTTTCATGCAGCGCCCAATCAATCTCGGCCAGGTCAATCGCCATGTCCACACTAATCGTTGGCTGCAAATCCAGGCCATCCAGTTTGGCGGCGGCAATTTCTGTCATACGCCGTTTGAATTCCGGTAAATTCTCGTTGAGAATGGTAAACCCGGCCGCCTGAGCATGGCCGCCATGCCGCGCCAACAAATCAGCCACCTCGTCCAGCGCTTCGGTAATGTGAAATTCGGGGATGGAGCGGCAGGAGGCGCGGCTTTCTTCTGCGCCCATCTCCAGAATGATGGCCGGGCGGTAATGTGTATCGGCCAGGCGGCTGGCAACCAGCCCGACGACGCCGGATAGAAAGTTATCAGCCCCGGCAATGATGATGGGCGCGTCTGTATCTTCTACCATGGCTTCGGCCTGGGCGCTGAGATCAGCCGTGAACTGCTGTCGTTTGCGATTCAGGTCATTTAATTTCGCCGCCAGTTGATCGGCCAATAAGCTGTTGTTGGCCGCCAGCAGGCGGGCGGCGCTGTAGGCGTGGTCAATTCGCCCAGCGGCGTTGATGCGCGGCCCCAGCCCGAAGCCGATGGATTCGGCCGTGAGACTGCCGCGTTTAAGTTTGGAGACGCGAATGAGGGAAGCTACGCCAGGGCGCTTTGCCTTGTTCAGTTCAGCCAGACCGTTGATGACAAGCTGCCGGTTTTCCCCAATTAGCGGGGCCAAGTCGGCGACGGTGCCGATGGCAACCAGATCGAGCAGCGCCGTTTCGTCGAAGTTGGCGTGGCCGGGCATGGCTTGGCACAGCGCCTGGGCCAGTTTGAAGGCGATACCGACTCCGGCCAGCATTTTTTCGGGGTATTGGGAAGACGGCCGTTTCGGGTTCACAATCGCCACCGCCGGCGGCAGTTCAGGGCCAAGACTGTGATGGTCGGTGATGATCATGTCCAACCCAATCTTGTTGGCATGTTCCACCTCGGCTACGGAGCGGATGCCGCAGTCCACGCTGATAACCAGGTCGGCTTCTTTTTTCTCCCTGAGTTTAGTTAACGCTTCTATATTGAGGCCATATCCCTCATCTACCCGGTCGGGGATGTAAGGTTGAACCTGCTCGCGGCTCATGCCCAATCCGCGCAGCGCTTCCACCAGCAGCACAGTGGACGTGACGCCATCGGCGTCGAAGTCGCCATAAATGATGATGCGCTCGTCGTTGGCGATGGCTTGCTGGATGCGGGCGACGGCTTTATCCATATCTTGCAGCAAGAAGGGATCGGTTTTTTTCAGGTAACGGCCGTCCAAAAAAGATTGAATATCGACCGGTTCCACAATACCCCGGTTATACAAAACCTGGAGCAAGACGGGGGAGATATGGCTGAGTGACTGGCGAATATGAACGGGTACGGCAGGTGCAATCTGCCACTTGGTTGGACGTAGGCTGTCGGGACGTTGTATAGGCATTTATTATTCATTACCGGAGTCTGGCGAATCTCAGATTTTTCTCTGGTGCGTGGGGCGATTTTCATCATTGCCCCACACTGGAAAATGCGAAAGACGCCAGCATCCAGTTCATTATTCATCAATTTAAGACGGCGAATGGTAGCACGGAACAGATGAATCGTAAAACAGAGCAGGAGATATAAGGGGCCGCAAACAAGCTGCCAGACTTGCGTAATGCAAGCAAGCTGCTTGCACCACGAATAGCAAGTTGTTCGCAGATCCGGAGATATATTTCTTGTCCCTAAAAATAATTGTATACTCCCCTCGTGTTACGATTATGGCAAGAGAATTGGCGGTATGTTTCCTGGTTAAGCAAAAAGGGGCGTGCGTGGCTGCGCCTGGTTGTAAAGGCTGGAAGGGAGGCGCTGGGACCGGAATCGACTCTAACCGCGGCGGCGATCAGTTATTTCACTTTATTTTCGTTATTTCCTCTCATACTGTTGGCTGTAGCTATCGGCAGCTTGTGGCTTGATCCTATGTTTGTCGAGGGCGAAGTGGTAACGCAGTTGGAATTTGCGGCGCCGGCGCTGGGGGATTTATTAGGCGCGAATTTTGAGCGGATTGTTCACACCCGCGGGCCAATTACTGGTTTTGCCCTTTTGACTTTGCTCTGGTCATCATCCAATGTTTTTAATGTGTTAACGCGGGCTGTGGATGGGATATGGACATTGAATGTGAAACGGCCGTCCTGGCGGCGGCGCGGTTTGGCAATTCTGGCAGCGCTCGTGATTAGCGGCTTGTTGTTGGCGGCCTCCTTTGCCGAAGTCACCGTGTTGACTATCGCCAACTCATTACTGCCTGAAGAACTCCAAAAAATGCGGCCGTTCACCGATCAGTTTTGGGCCGTTTTAGTCAGCATCACTCTTTTTGCCGCCCTTTACTATTTCTTGCCTCATATCAATTTGAACTGGCGACAGGCGCTGCCGGGGGCTTTGGCAGCCGGGGTGTTATGGGATTTAGCTAAACGGGGGTTTCTTTACTTCGTGGCCACATATCTGTCTCGTTCCAACTTGGTTTATGGCTCGGTGGCGACCATTACCGCGTTTTTGACCTGGGCATATGTGAGCGGGATTATTTTTATGTTTGGGGCGCACTTAAATTTCGTTAACAATGAAACAAACGGCAAAAAAAAGAAGGATGAATGATAACTGTCTTCATCCATCCTTCTGTAGGATTTGATCTTGTTCCCTGGCGCAACTTATGATTCGTTAGGGGAAAGGTTGAGGGTCTCGCCCTTTTCGCTCCAGGTACCGCTAACGGTGTCAGTCCCATGCCCGATAATGTAACGGCCGTGTCCTTCCAGGTATACCCGCCCGCGTCCAGCGGCAAATAAGTTTATATCTTCGCCACGCAAGATGACAGCGAACTCATCGGCCTCGCTGAGATGGAAACTGCCGTTAAAGCCGATGTATTGCACCCAGCCGTTGGGATATTCGATGCGACGGCCGTATCCGGTCACGGTAGGCACATCCGGGTTGCCTTCATCCTTGAACCATAGGACGCCATCCCCGCTGATGTGAACTGTCCCCAATTTGACTTGCAGCGCCGCTTGGCCATCGCCTTGGGCGCGAATCCACCCGGTTCCGGCGATGGTGTCGGCGCTAACGGCCGCTACCAGCAATAAACTGGCCGCCATCACAACCAATAAAACTAAAATTGTACGTTTTGCTTTCATCACGTCACGCTCCTTATATTTGAGATGTCATGATGATGCCGTTTAGGTGTTATGGGGTTGTTGTAACGATGTAAGAGAAGTGTAAAGCGGCGCGTTAGACTCTCATCCCTCATCCCTACTCCCTACTCCCTACCCCCCCATTTTGCCAAAATGAGCGGCAGGATGAAGACGAAGGGAACGCCAATGAGATGGGCCAGGAAATAATCGCCGCCCAAAACATAGACGCGCAGATGCCCATAAATGAGAACCGATAATTGGGTAGTCAGCAGCAGCCATAAACCGGCGTGTAGGCGGAATGAGGGATGAGGGATGAGGGATGAGGGATGAGTTATCCTCTCTTTTTTCTGCGTATCTCCTCGCCCATCTTCAAGCAACAGCCAGGGAAAGAGCCAGGTTGTGTACCAGAGCCGGAAGTTGAGGGCGGTTAAAATGTAGGCGGCAAAGATGTCGGCAGCGCTGCGAATGGACGGCCGTTCCCGCCACGCCAGCCACAACAACCACAAAAATCCCGCTGCCAATATCCCCAATGAAAGCAGCGTCATTCCCTGCAAATGCGCTGCCGTCAGGGAGACGCCAGCAAAACGAGCGGCTAAAAGGATGAGCGCGCTGACCGAGAAGCTGGCTCCACCCGACGCCTCAGCCTGTAACCGGGACATCAGGTCAAGCGGAGAACCAAAGGGGAGGAAGGCCAGGGCAACGGCCGTTACTCCCCCCATCACACTCAACAGCAAAAAACGCAGTTGGGCGCGCGCGCCCGGCTGCCGCTGCCAGAGCGCCAGAAAGAAGAACGGCAGAGGCAGCAGTCCAATCGGTTTGGTCAACGGCGCCAGCATCATTACAAGAAAACCGGCCGTTGACCGCCGCTGCGCCAGCCACCAGCCCAAAAGCAGCCAAAACAACATCAGCGCATCATTATGAGCGTCCACCACAAACAGCAGCAGCAAAGCCGGGTTCCAGGCCCACAGCAGCGTGCGGGCGGATCGCTGCGCGGCCGGCCGGCCGGCCAACAACTGCCAGATGAGCGCCGCACTCGCCAAGTGCGCCGCCAACCCCAGCAGTTTGAACGAGACGAGAGCCAGGTACAAATTGTCCCGGCTGACAGTGGTTATGGCAATGGCAATGAGTTCCCAAAGTGGCCCGTAGGGGGACGTGGCCCCGGCCCATTCCCCGGCCAGAGGTAGGAAGGGATCGTTGTTGATCCCATTGGGCGGTACGACGAAGGGGTTTTGACCATAAACGCTGCTAATCCGGCCGCGAATGACGTAGCGGTAGATGTCGTTGGCGTTGATGGGGTAGGTTTGCAGGAGGGGGATGGCGAAGAGAACGGCCGTTCCCACAATCAGCCATAATGGTAACGGGCTGGCCGCCAGCTTTGTTTGCCGGTAAGCCAGCCAGTACAGGCCATAAAGCAGACACAGCCAGACAGCATAAGCTAAACCATGAAGCAGGGAAGGGGTAAACGTGCGGATGTCGGCCAGGGGGATTTGGTTGAAAAACGGCCGTAATGGAAACCAAAAGCGGGCCAGCCAATAACTGGCCAGACTTAAAACCACAACCAACCAAAGCGGCTTCCGGTACATAAATTGGAACCTTCTAAATCGGGGGGAGAAAGGCAACAAGACAGCGCAGTCCCCATTAAGGCTAATCAATCACGCTTGCCATGCTTGCTTAGAGGAACAACTAACATCACCGATGTGCCCTGTCCTGGCTTCGACTCGACGCGTACCGAGCCATCAACCCGTTCCGCACGCTCACGCATGTTAACCATGCCTAAGCTGCCGCGCGAACTGTAATCCCGGTTTACATCCTCAGTTTCAAAGCCAACGCCATCGTCACGTACCTGGGCGACAAAGAGATCCTCTTCCTGCCAGAAGCGCACTTCAATCAGGTCGGCTTTGGAATGTTTGCGGGCATTGCCCAGCGCCTCTTCCACGATTGAGAAAACGACACTCTGGGCATTGTCATCCAGTAAACTGCCATATTCGCCGCCAACCAGCCGCAAATTTAAGCCGTGATTTTCACGGATACGTTTCATCACGGTTTCAATTGCCGGGGTTAAGCCCTGGGTTTCTAACACCAGCGGCCGCAAGGTAAACAACATACCGCGAATTTCTTTGGAGGTTTGCTTGGCCAGGTTTTCGACTTTTTGCAGCTCTTTTACGGCTTGTTTGGCGTCTTTGGCGATCAAGGAACGGATGAAGTTGATGCGCATGGCGATGGCGGCAATGGTTTGGGTAGGGCCATCATGCAGGTCGCGGGCCAATTCTTTGCGGGCGGCTTCGTCGGCTTCAATGAGACGCTGTTTTTCGGCGTCTAATTTTTGGTAAAGCTGGGCGTTTTGCAGAGCGATGACGGATTGGTCGGCTACGGCGTTGAACAGGTCAAAGTGATCGTCGTCAAATTTAACGGCCGTATTCGAACTAATCACCATCGCCCCATAAATTTGGAACCCGGCCCGCAGCGGAATGCAAACGGCCGTTAATGCATTTTGAAAAGCCACGAACTGGGATAATTCCGGGTCCTTACGCGGATTGTTGGTGACCACAATTTCGGCCTGTGTAAAAGAAGCCCCGATAATGCCGCTCTGACCGGGGATTCCCCGGTTCAAATCAGCGGCAATAAAGCGTCGGGTGGCGACGGGGTAGAGGTTACTGCCGTTAAACAAAAAAACAGCGCCTACCAACGATCGGCGCGGGATACCCATCTCTTCCAGGGCGATGCTGCATACATTTAGCGCTTCTTCCACCACCACCTCAAAACTCAGCGTCGCCCGCATTTTAGAGGCCATCATCCGCAGTGACCTGGCCCGGTTGTTGGCCGCGCGTAAATGGTTTAACTCATGATGAAACAAGCGGGCGCTCAACTGCTGAACCCGGCGGCCCCTATTGTTTAATAGGGTAATAACAGCAACGGCCGTCATGATTAAGATGCCAGTGGCAATACCAAACTCCAAAAGATAATTGCCATCTGATTTTAATTGGCCCATAACCAGTATAAAAAAGGCGACTTGCACCAGGACAGCGAGAAAAAACAGGCCCACTGTGAGCCATATTAGATTATTGAATTGTTTTTTGATAATCGCGGCTATATTTCCAGACATTTTGTTTAGACGCTAAAATAAACTGTGGTTTTTAGGACTTCAGTGATGGTAGGCAAGTTGAAACCATTATACCTCATGGGTGTCATTTTTCGATAGGATAATAGTTTGACCTGTCAAGCATTATGACGAAGCCTGAACATACCATCCCCCACACCAAACCGTATTTTTCACGGCAGTGGCGATTGATTGCAGCGTGTATTGCTAAGGGCACGTTCGTTTATAACTTTGGCGTTAGGAAAATTGTAACCAGGTAATTGGTAACTGGTAATTACCCAATTACTCAATTACCAATTACCAGCAAACTGCAAAGTTAATTTTGAACGAACCCTAAGCTCGACTTTGTACATTCCTAACAGATTGCTTCCAAACCGTACTCG
>JAJRYT010000129.1 GCA_024275635.1 Chloroflexota bacterium
CACGATATTGTAAAAGAGCGTGTTATGATTGTACATGGTGTCTCCTTTGTTTTGACTTGTGTTGTTGGTTACTCACAAGTTTATCTCAAAACGAGGGGACACCACCTTTGTGTTAAATAAGATTTGTCAGTCAATCAGCCCCTCCCCATAAAAAAGCCGCGCTTGTGGAAAATCAGCGCGGCAAAACGATTTTGAGAATGACAGCCGGGTTATCCTTCCATCACAGCCATATTCCGATCAATCCACTGCTGGCGCATGACGCCGGGGAGAATGTCGGTGATGACGCCGTCCGGATTGACAAAGTAGGTGGTGGGGGTTGTGTACACGTTGTAACTGCGGCTGGCGTTGCCGGTTGTATCCAGCAAAAAGGGATAGGTCAGACCGTATTGGGCGATGAAGTTTTCTACGGCCGTATTACTTTCCTGCACACTCACGGAGAGGACGACAAAGCCATCGTCCTGGTACTTATCGTAGGCCGCCCGAAACTCGGGGGCGCTGGCGTTGCAAGCCGGTCACCAGGTGTGCATAAAGGTGACGGCGACAGGCTGGCCGCGATAGTCACTCAACCGCATCAGTTCGCCATCCTTGCTGGCTAATTCAAAATCGGGAGCCAGCGCGCCCACTTCCGCGGCCGTGCGCAGACCAGCGGCCGTTTCCCCATCATTCCCTGACTGGGAGAACACCGTGAACAAAGCGGCGGCCAACACCAGAACGCCCAAAACGCCGCCGATGATACGCCACTGTCGTTTTTTTCGCTGCTTTTCCTTTTCGATGGCTCGCTTGCGAGCTTTCACTTCTCGACTCATAAAAATCTCCTTCGAAAATAATCTGTGGACTTTCATTCATCGTGGTGCGCCGCGGCGCATGTCGTCTCCTCAAAATTTAGATACAGAGACAGGTCAAGCGTAAAGGAGGTTGAACCGGGAAAAATGTGCGCCAGCTTACAAAACTGCTCAAAACAGGCCATTTGGCGTATATGATCATCACCTGATTATTACGGCGTCAACGGCCCCCCGGCCACTAACTGGCTGCTGAAAAACTGAATCTGTTCCTCGCTCATCTGGCCGATTTGCACATGGGCCACCTTGCCCTCCGGGGTGATGAAGACGCTGGTGGGCAGGCCGATGACCCGGTACAGTTCGTCCGAGGTTTTGCCGTCGTCGTCGCGGACGCTGGGGAAGGTCAACCCCAATTCGGTGACAAACGCCTGCGCCGCTTCCAGATCGTCAATGTAGGTCTGGTTGATGCCTAACACCATCAGCCCGCTGGGGCCATATTTATCGTAAGCACGCTGGAGGGCGGGCATTTCCTCGCGGCAGGGGACGCACCAACTGGCCCAGAAGTTGAGGATGAGGGGACGGCCGTTATAATCTGAACGACGCCGAATGGTTGTCTCATCAAACAGGTCGGGGAGGGCAAAATCGGCGGCATTTTTCACAGGAACAGGTGTAGGCGGTGGTTCGTAAGTTGGCTGGGACTCATCCAGCGGAAACATGGCTGTCGTTTCCACAATGACAATGCCGTTCGATTCGGCCTGAGGACTGCCATTTTGTTGGGGTAACTGCCACCAGCCGTTTAGGAAGCCGGCAGACAGAATGGCCACCACTAAAGTTAATAGGAATGCTGGCGTGCGCCTGGCACGTTTGCGTTTTTTGTGTGTATTGTCGTTCGGCCAGTACATGTGTATTTTATTCTATAACGAGTGTCGCGGCCGGGTTATAGGCAGTTTACACACGTCTTACCCGCCAAATGGCCTATGAGTCTTTACGGCATTCTGCGCTCGTGTTCGGGCTTAGTATCAACTAAACTGTAGGAGTAGAGTTTACGCATTGAACACGAATTGAGTCATTCTTTATTCATGAAATTCGCGTTGAAAACCAGGCAACTACGTAATTTCTATACGGAACGAAATAAATCAGGAGAGGCGCGATGGGTCAACTGCTTACGATTGAATATACCTGTGACAAGGCCGTCCACTGGGCGATAGAATCATTGGAAAACGCTGGGTTACGGGTGGCTAATTCATTTAACTTACAGTCTGCACGTACGGCGCTGTCCCATTGCACCTGCCCCCATCATGGCACGGCCGTTTGTGACTGCCAGATGGTGGTGCTTTTGGTGTATGGGGCAGATGGAGGCCCGGCCACACTGGTCGCACACGGGCATGATGGCCAAACCTGGTTATCGTTGGTGGAGACTCCGGAGCAGCGGCCGTCGCCCCAACTGAAAGAGTCCATCGAGTTGGCGCTCAAACCCCATGTACCCATTCGGCCTACGAATTCCCCTGTTGTGGCAACGTAAGCAATAAAAAAGCGGCAGTAATTGGCTTGCCTCTTTTGTCTCCTCACACTACCTGCATGTGTACTCCCCCCGGCCCTATTTTGGAAGACTTCACGGATATTAACGGCCGTATCCGTCCCAAACGCCCTATTCAACTAAGTCAAATGTCGGGAGTTAAAATGCGTTTGATGATCTCAAACCAGAGCGGGGCGAAAAGTTGGGCCTTGTCCACCAGGATGATATCGTAACGGGGCAGCGTCGCTGCACTATCGTGCCGAAAACGCTAAAGCTGGCGAGACACATCGTCCTACTCCATGAGATAATGATACTGTGACGTCTCATGGTAGGTGGTCATAGCGTTGTAGAGGTGATGGCGCGAGGTGCTTATATGTTAACCGAAACCGAACAATTCCAACAATGGCTTCATCGCCGAAGTCCCTACGCATCCTCTCATATCCATTACGCTAACGACACAAAACTCTTTTTTACCTGGCTTGGCAAACCCATTGCCAATATCGCTCCAGCCGACATAGATGCCTTCATCGAACATTGCCAGTCGCAGCGCCACGCCTTAACCGGCGGCTGGCGGCGCTGCGTACCTTTTACCGCTTTCTCTCTCTGATGGAAGCCAATGCGCCACGCAATCCCGTCATCCCGCAGCGCCACCGCATCCGCCAAGGACGCCGCCTACCACGTCCACGCGATGTAGAAAACGACGACATTGAGGCGCTCTTCGCTGTTATCAAATTGCCGCGCCGGAATGTGTCAAGGGTTTTGAAACACCAAAATTGATAAATTAGTGAGCAATCCTTTGCACAGCCGCTACTACGACGGCCGTTCCCTATCAGTTTCCAGCGGCGGATTGATCCATACAGCCGTGGGTAACTTCGGCGGAGTGGGCATTCCATTTACAAATTGTTCGAGATATTTTTCACAGGCTGTTTGTAAGACTGCTTGACGTTGGATGGCCAATTCGCTGACCCGTCCATAATGCACGGTCGCTGGCGTCATTAATCCTAGGTTGGAGTGCCGATGCTCATTGTGATACTAGTGAAAGAACGACCGCGCCCAGATACGCGTGTCTTCCAGTGATCAGGCTTTTGCTGGTCATAGAACTGCCCCGGTCAGTGTACAGAAGAAACACCTGATTGACTGACAAATCTTATTTAACACAAAGGTGGTGTCCCCTCGTTTTGAGATAAACTTGTGAGTAACCAACAACACAAGTCAAAACAAAGGAGACACCATGTACAATCATAACACGCTCTTTTACAATATCGTGA
>JAJRYT010000130.1 GCA_024275635.1 Chloroflexota bacterium
AAAGCAATGCGATACTCGGCTAGGAAAGTGGCGGCGGCGGTCAAGCCCAAAATGGGCAAGACATCGGTGACATGGTGAGCGCAGCAGGCCACCATGGCCGCGGTAGACATGCCGCCGCTGGCGCCTGTCAGCGCCCCGCTGGGGCCGGTGTGAGCCACGGGCACAAATAACCGCTTTTTGAGGATGATATACAGCGCCATCTGCACGCCAAATCCCAGGATGATCGGGGTAACAATCCATCGGTCTTCCCAGAACAGGTCAACAGCGTGCTGAAACCCTTCAGCCCAGGAAACAAGCCCGAAGTAGAGCAGCGTCAGAAATCCTGCTCCCGCCAGACCAGCGCCTAAAGGCCATAAAATACGTTTAGATGTCGTCATAAGTTTGAGAAGTCCTCCAACGGATAACGGATTGATAATGACCATTTTAAGCTTAGAGAAATAGGGCGGTTTACACATGCGCTAAATGGCCTATCACATTAAAATCATGACATTTGTCACATGGCGTACCCGCCAAATGGCCTATGCCCAACACGGTTTTTAGCCCTGGTTAAAGGGGGAAGATTCGCGTATGCTGATAATGCAGTGTGAACACTGCTGAAAACCTATTTATTGTTTGTGGCGTACAGCCACGCTACCTTGTTATTTTGGAGGAAAATCAAATGGCAAAGGACCCTGTTTGTGGTATGGAAGTACAAGAAGAAACGGCCGCCGGTAAGTCGGAGTATGAAGGACAAACCTATTACTTCTGCGCGCCGGGCTGCAAAGCCGCTTTTGATAAAGAGCCGGAAAAATATTTGAGCGGTGATGACCACAGCGGCCACCATCATCATTAATTGTGAATAATGAATTGTGAACGATGAATGGTGAATGAATGCCCCGTTCACAATTCACCATTCATAATTCATTCACAATTCATTATTATTCATGTCTACACCTAATACAGTTTCTACAAACGGCCGTTCCCTCGCCATCCAACTCAACCGCGCTGTCTACTGGATGAGCCGCCGCTGGCTGCTCGTTGTCTCCCTCCTCATCGGCATTTGGGTCGGGTTGCCCTGGTTGGCGCCGCTATTCATGGCCCTCGGCTGGACACGGGCCGGAGACGCCATCTACCTCCTTTACACCGTTCAGTGCCACCAGATGCCCCAACGCTCATTCTTCCTGTTCGGCGAAAAAACAATGTATGGCTTGAGCCAGATTCAAGGCGCCTGGAAAAACACAAACAATCCACTCATCCTGCGCCAGTTTACCGGCAATTCCCAAATGGGTTGGAAAGTTGCCTGGTCTGACCGCATGGTTTACATGTATACCAGCCCCATTCTTTGGGGTATACTATTCAAACGATGGCACAAGCAGTTAAAGCCCTTGCCCTGGTGGGGATTGGCCCTATTCTTGCTGCCGATGGCGCTGGATGGGTTCACCCACATGATTAGCGACATGACTGGCGGCATTGGCATTGGCTTCCGCGAAACCAATGCCTGGTTGGCCGCCTTGACCAACCAGGCCCTGCCCGCCACTTTTTACGCCGGCGATGCACTGGGTTCCTTCAACTCCTGGATGCGTTTAATCACCGGGCTATTGTTTGGCTTAGGCGTCGTCTGGTTCTTTTATCCCCTTCTGCAAGACGCTTTTCAAGATACCGCCCGGCAAATCAAGATGAAATTTGAACAAGCAGGATTAGACTTATGAGTGATTTTATCCGCGTTATGTTAGCCGACGATCATGCGGTCGTACGGGCCGGCATTCGCCAATTCCTGGAACACGCGCCCGATATTCAAGTCATCGCCGAAGCTGATGACGGCAGCATGGCCCGCCAGCTTATCCAGGAACACAAACCAGATGTCGCCGTCCTGGACATTCAAATGCCTCAGGCCACCGGCATTGAAGTCACCCGCTGGGTGCGCGCCAATTTCCCGGAAGTGGGCGTCCTGGTGCTGACTGCTTACGATGACGACCCCTATGTGATGGCTGTTTTGCAGGCGGGCGCCAACGGCTACGTGCTGAAAACAGCTTCCCCAACCGACATCGTGCAGGCAGTGCGCGATGTTAATGAAGGCAAATCAGCCCTCGACCCGGTTATTGCCCGCAAGCTGATGGCCCATATCGCCGGTCACGGTAAATCCCAGCCTGACTACGAGACATTAACCGACCGTGAACTGGAGGTGTTGACCCTGGCGGGAAAAGGGCATACCAACAAAGCCATCGGCGTACAGTTGGGCATCAGCGACCGAACGGTGCAGGGACACCTGGCTAAAACTTATGGGAAACTACAGGCCAACAGTCGCACGGAAGCCGTTATGCGGGCTGTTTCCCTGGGGCTGCTGCCCGCCGAAATAGGAGAGTAAAACTTGCTGCTGCGACGTTGGCGCGGTCTGCCTTTACAATTGTTTGCCCTCACCGTATTGCCGCTGGCCGTTCTAATAGTAATTGTGGCTTTTGGCAGCCTGGCTTTGCATCAGCAGGCGATGCGCGCTCTGGTCGGCGAACGGGATGAGCGGGCGACGCGGGCGGCGGCGGCGGCGATTACCGAGCAGTTAAATCATCGCGCCTCGGCCATGCGCAGTCTGGCGCTGCGAGCCACGGACAGTGCCGAACTTGAGCATGTGTTAGCTGATACAGCTTTTATCTTGCCGGATTTTGCCGGGGGGCTGGCAATTTATGATGCGGTCGGGGGGCTGATGGCTTCGACAATTGCGCCGGAGATATGGCAGGCGCGCGCGATTGACCAACACTTGGCCGCTGCGAAATCTTCCCTTTCCCCCCAGGGCGAGGCGCAGTTTTTAGCGACTTTCCCGGACCCCGACAATGGTGAAATCATAACACTGATGGCGGCAGCCGCGCCGAATGGGTATTTGGCAGTGGGCGCGTTTCATCCAGCCAGTTTAGCTCGACGGGCGCTCAATGATATTTTTAGCGCCAGTGACCAGGCCGCGGCATATTTGATTGCGGGAAACGGCCGTTCCCTCTACCAGTTAGGCGCTCTCTCCCTATCCGATGAGGAATTGTCGGCGCACCCCGGCGTAGTAGACGCCCTGCGCGGCGAGAGCGGTACGACCTATCTGTCGGCTGATGACGGCGAACATGTCATCGCCTTCAGCCCTATTGCGCCGGTAGGCTGGGCCTTGGTCATCGAAGAACCGTGGCGCGCCGTCGCCGACCCGATGCTGCGCGCGACCGAATTGGGACCGCTGATCATGGTTCCCGTTTTATTCATCGCCCTGGTGGGCTTGTGGTTCGGCGTGCGCCAGATTGTCCAGCCTTTACAATCGCTGGAGCAAAAGGCGACGGAGCTGGCCTGGGGTGATTATGACGCCATTGCCGTGCCTGTGGGTGGGATTAATGAAATCCAACGACTGCAAACAGAACTTATCCACATGGCCCAGAAAGTGAAAACAGCCCAGCAAAGTTTGCGCGGCTACCTGGGAGCGGTGACAACGGGACAGGAAGAAGAGCGCCGCCGTCTGGCCCGCGAACTGCACGATGATACGATCCAATCTCTGATTGCCCTGAATCAGCAGGTACAGTTGGCCCAATTATCATTGAACGGCCATCCAGCGGCCGAACAACTGTCCACGATGCAGCAAATGACGACGCAAATCATTGCTGACTTGCGCCGGGTAACCCGCGCCCTGCGCCCTATTTACCTGGAAGATTTGGGGTTGGTCACGGCGTTGGATATGCTGGCCCGCGACACTGGCAAGGCGCTGCAAATTCCCGTCGAATTTCGTGTTTTGGGTATTGAACGGCGCCTTTCTGCCGCGGTTGAATTGGCCTTTTACCGTATTGGTCAAGAAGCGTTGAGCAATGTCGCCCGTCATGCTCAGGCAGCACACGCCAAAGTGCTATTGGAATTTGAAGTGTCGGCCATTACCCTGGCTGTTAGCGATGATGGCTGTGGTTTTGAAGTACCGGAAAGCCCGGCGGAGATGGCGCCGGTAGGTCATTTTGGCCTGCTAGGCATCCAGGAAAGGGCCGAGTCTATCGGAGCCAGGTTTGTGATCGATTCCGCGCCTGTGGCTGGTACGCGGCTGACGGTTACGTTGAGTGAAGATTGATGGTTGATGACTGATGATTGATGACTGGTCAATCTTTAATCATTAATCTTTGATCTTCATTTATTAAGGAAAAGACGATGGCCCCTATTTCCTGGCAAAAGTCCCCTCTGGTTGATCGGATTCGCTGGCTGCGCTATTTTCTCCCCCCCGTCCTCGTGACGATTGTCATTGGCTATCAGTTGGGCATTGCCCAAGCGTTGGAACGGAATTACGGCCACTTTGTTCATTATGGGGTGGAAATCGGCTTTTATAGTTTGACCGGACCACTCGTTACCTGGCTTACACTCGTTTGGGTTGAACGTAGATTAAAAGAAAAAGAGGCGCTGGAGCGCACTGTTCAGGCACAATCACAGCAGCTAGCCAGTTTAACGGCCGTTTCCGCCGACGCTATTTTCAGCCTGGATGCCGCAGGGGTAATCACCTCCTGGAATCGAGGCGCGGAGCGGATGCTGGGGTATGCGGCCGCCGCCATGATAGGGCAGCCCCTAACCCGATTATTGCCGGCAGCCGACACCCTCGCCGCCCGGCTGCGGCAGGAGGGCGTTGTCCAGAATTTTGAAACGACAGCCCGCGCGGGTGACGGCCGTTCCCTCACTGTCAACCTGACTCAAACACGGCTGGCAGAAACCAATGAGGCATCATCGGCCAGCCTGATCATCATGCGCGACGTAACCGCCCGCCGTGAACGCGAAGCCGTTTTGGAAGAAGAACGCGCCCGCATCGCCCGCGACCTGCACGACGGTGTGGCTCAAACCCTTTACTTCCTAGCTTTGAAAGCGGATATGATCAAGCAGCAAATCCCTGACGACACGGAACAAGTTCTGGCCGATTTAAGGGAAATCGGTCAAAAAGCACGCCAGGTCATCCGCGAAGTGCGCCGCACCATTTTCGCTTTGCGTCCCCTTGATTGGTCAGATGCCGGATTCAAACCAGCCCTGCGCCAGTTTGTCCTGGATTTTGCCGAGCAGGTCGGGTGGCAGGCGGCTGTGGCGATTAGCGACGACGCTGTCATCCCCGCCCGGTTAGAGCCGACGATTTTCCGCCTGGTTCAAGAATCGTTGAACAATGTCGCCAAACATGCCAGGGCCGCCCATGTCCAGGCAGCGCTCGAATCAAACCCGCTCGCCAGACAAATCACCCTGACCGTGCAGGATGACGGCGGCGGCTTTGAGCCGGCCGTTCATTCCGGCAGGGGGATGGGACTCACCCAAATGCGGGCGCGGGTAACGGCCGTTGCCGGAACCATGCAAATACAGAGCCAACCAGGCGCAGGAACGCAAATCACCGTGTACCTACCCCTATCAGGAGGCGAAAATGGCTAAATCCATTCGCATTCTCTTAGCCGACGACCATAACGTTCTGCGGCAGGGAATGGCCCAGGCGCTGGAAGTCCAGCCGGATATGACCGTCATCGCTCAGGCTGACAACGGCCAGGAGGCCGTTGAACTGGCGCTCACTCACCAACCCGACATCATCCTGATGGACATCAACATGCCCGAAATGGACGGCGTGGAAGCGGCCCGTCAAATCACCGCCCAACTCCCTCAGACCGGCGTCATCATCCTCACTATGTACCGGCGCGATGATTATGTTTTTGAGGCGATTAAAGCCGGGGCCAGCGGCTACCTGCTCAAGGAAGTGGAGCTGGATGAGCTGTTGGAAGCAATCCGCGCGGTGGCGCGCGGTGAAGCGGTGATTGATTCGGCCGTTGCCAGCCGCGTCCTGGCCGAACTGCGCCAGCCGGCCCGGTCACAGCCCAAACCGGTCCTAGCCGAACGAGATGTAGAGATTTTACGGTTATTGGCGCAAGGATTGAAAAATCAGGCAATCGCCGAGCGCCTATCCCTCTCCGAAAAAACAGTCCGCAACCGCTTATCGCTGGTCTTTCGCCAGCTTCATCTGGAAAACCGCACCCAGGCCGTTTTGTATGCCCTGCGCGAAGGCATTGTGGAAACGGATCAGCCGGACGAAGATGAGGCATAACCGGGACAAATGTCCCGACCACCCCGCCTAAAATCGAAATTATTGTCCCGATAAAAACCCGTCATAAAACACTATTATTTCTCTCCGTTAACACCTATGCTATGCGTAGTTTTATAGTTGTCCGTAAGGAGAGAATAATGAACACAAAGCGATATGCTATTACCTTTTTATTATTACTGCTGGGAGCGCTGGTTTTCACCGCATGTACCGCAGATAAAGAAGATAAAGAAGCAACGGCCGTCCAGGCTGAAGAGACTGATCACGCCGATGCGGAAGAACACAGCGACGGTGATTCTGACATGAGTATGGATATGGACCATGCGCATGTCGAAGCGCCGGATGAGTTTGCTTCCCTGACCAACCCGTTCGCGGGTGACGAAGAAGCTGCCGCCGCCGGCAAAACCCTTTTTGACGCCAGCTGCGCCGCCTGCCACTGCCCGGAAGGGATGGGCGATGGGCCGGCCGCTGAAGCGCTCGATCCCAAACCGGCTACGCTGGCAGACGGGGCAATGATGGACACATTGAGCGATGGGTATTTGTTCTGGCGCGTGAGCAAAGGCGGCGCGATAGAACCGTTTAATTCCGCGATGCCCGCCTGGGAAACCGGTCTGACCGAAGACCAGCGCTGGCAGGTCATCAGCTATGTGCGGACGCTGTCCAACGGCGAACACGCCGATGACGATGGCCATACTGATTAACATAAATCTTCGATAATGCACGGCCTGCTTCCGTCCGTTATCGGGCGGAAGCAGGCATTTTTTGTTGAAAGATAGATGAATGCTACGCCTTTAAGCCAGTCCCGCGAATGGCGCGCCTGGCTGCATCTTGAAGCGCAGATTGAAGCGCTGCCGCCATCACGGCGACATACGCTTTTGCCGCAGGCGGAGGCGTTTCTGGATTCGCTCCTGGCTGATGACCCGGCAAAGGCACGGCCGTTTCTGGAACGCGCGCTGTCCATCTGGCAAAACCTGCGCGGCTCCCATCACCCCGAAACGGCCCAAATCCTGAACAATCTCGGCTTTGCTTGCAAGCAAACTGGCGACCTGGCCTTAGCCTACGACTGCTACGAGCGCGCCTTGTCCATCTGGGAGCAGTCCCTCGGCCCGGAACATCCCGACGTAGCAGCGGCGCTCAACAATTTGGGCGCTTTGCTCAAGGAAATGGGGAATTTTCGCGGGGCAGGGTTGTACTACCGGCAGGCGTTAGCCATCTGGCAAAAAGCGGTCGGGCCGACCCATCCGCAGACGGCCGTCGCCCTCGGCAACCTGGGCATTGTTCTCAAGGAAATGGGACGGCTGGCGGAAGCGCGGCCATATCTGGAACAGGCGCTGGCTGTTTGGACGGCCGTTTACGGGCCGGAACACCCGGAAGCAGCCGCTGGGCTGAATAATTTAGGCCAACTGCTGGCCGATCTGGGCGACTTTGCCGAAGCGCAGACCAATTTTGAACGCGCGCTGGACGTCTGGCAGAAAAAGCTGGGCGACGATCATCCCGACACACTGTACGCGCTCAACAACCTGGGCGCGCTGCTTTGCCGGGCCGGGGATTGGGAAGGGGCGCGGCCGTATCTGGAACAGGCGCTGGCAATTCGGCAGCGAGTCCTGGGAGATCATCATCCGGCGACGGCGCGCACGCTCAACAATTTAGGCCATCTCCACTGTGCGCTGGGCGATTGCGCCGGAGCGCGACCTTTTTACGAACAAGCGCTGCGCACTTACGAGAACGCCTATGGCCCGGAACACCCGGCGACCGGGCAGGCGCTTTGCCGGTTGGGGATGGCGCTACGGCAAATGGGGGATGATGCGGGGGCGCTGCCGTTTCTGGCGCGCGCCCTGCCCATCTACAAATGGTCATTGGGGCCAGATCATCCAGACACCCAAAATCTACGGCAGATATTGGCCGTCATTCAAGCGGAATCGTAAACGCCGTTTGCCCCAGCGTTTGTCCCGTCTCCAGATTTTGTATGGCAATGGCATAGTCGCCGGGTGCCTGTGGCCGGGGAATTTCTACCCGCAGCCAGCGGTCGCTGCCGTGATAAAGCAGCGTGGTATTGGCCGGGCTGACATCAAATACCTGCTCCAGATTATTTGAACCGCTGAGGCGGACGCGCCATTTTAGCGGCGCAATTTGGGGAGACAGGACATACATCTGGCTGTCCGGCACAGCCGCATACCCTTCCAAACGAACGGCCGTTTCCGTCAATGAGGTTTGCCATGCCCAGCCGCCGCTGTACGCCTGTGCCGGGCGCAGCTGCGAATCCGTTAACCGGTACAATGCCAGGTCATTTTGACGGCCAACCGGCTGCAAATCCCCTGCCGCTGCGCTGTCCGCCAGACGCGCCCGCTGGGCCTCGCTGAGCCAATCTTCGCGGATAATGACTGTTTGTACGCCCATGGCCCGCAGCGCAGCCAGGCCGCCGGGCGATGGAAAGTCGGCCAACAACCGTTTGAGTTGACTTTGCAACCGGGGAAAATAACCGGAATACCCGTTGACCAGGACGACCGGTTCATCCACTGTGGCGGCCATCCAGACGGCCGTATCAGCATAGACGGCCGTCCCCCGACCGTTGGGAAAGGGCAGGAAGATGGCGGGAGCGGTAATGGCGTTTGTGTTGATGGGTGGAGGAACGGCCGTTAACCGCGCCGGCAAAGGCCACAATTCCAGCAAAGCCAATCCGACCAGCAGGAAAACCGCTTTTTGCCGCCGCCGCCGCCAGAGCCAATCCAGGCCCATCGCCCCCAGCAGCGCCAGATAAATTTGTACAAAATAGGCCAGCCGAAACGGGCTGCGCAGGTCGGCAAATCCGGGCAAATAGCGGCGCAGCAGCAGGTGCGGCTGCCACGCGCCCAGGTGAAAATTCAGGCCCAGCGAGACGAGGAAGGCAACGGCCGCCGCCGCCAGTAAGTAACCCGTCCAGCGGCGTTTTCTCGCTCGTTTCAGACCAATGAAAGCGCCCGCTGCCGCCAAAATCAACATCGAAAAACCGGGGAACAGATATTGTCCGCCCACATCTGGCAGGAGCAACCAGCGACGGCTGAGAAGCTGGTCGGACACCTGCCAATATTCTCTCAGATCGGCTGAACCATTCGTAATCGTTTCGATGCTGCGGCTGAAGCCCATCGCCTGAATGGCGGCCAATTGGGGCAGGGCGACAGGCAGAACCAGGGCCATTGTCACCGCCGGGGCTGCCAGTAGGGCTGTCCAGGCGGCGCGTTGGCGCAAAGCTGGAACGAGGAAGGGAACGGCCGTCAGCAGCATTAGACCCAAAAACAAAGCATAATACTCGCTGGTGAGAAACGTGATCGCCATCCCCCATCCCAACTGCGCGCCGGACTGCCAGCGCGGCCGTTCCAGCAGCAGCCAGAGACCGTCTAGCGCCCACAGTACGCCAAAAACCGGCTGTAACTGCAACACACCCCGCTCGTGCGCCAAAAAAGGCAGCGTTTCCACCAGCAAACCGCCCAGCAGCGCCGGAATCATCCCCAGCCCGCGATGGCGCAGCAGACTAAATGCAGCCAGCGCATTCAATACCAGGAACAGCAAGAGAACCAGATTGTACGCCGCTGCCGGGCTGATGAACCAGAGAGGGGCGGCCAATATCCCTGTCAGCGGCTGCGGTTCGGAAAAGGCGAACGCGCCCGGCGCGGGATAGAAAATGGGGGCGTTCCAGTAACCCTGGTAGCCGTGAAGCAGGCGGTCAACGTTCCAGCCCAACGTCCACAGGTTGAACAGGGGAACGGTGGGTGTGGATTCGCTGCCCAGGGGAATAGAGGCGGCGAGATGGCGGACGGTGGGCCAGGTAACGGCCGTTGCCACAGCCCCATATACCCCGCCTATCCAGATGTTTTTGTGGCGCATGAACCCAATCTTACCGGCATTAACGGCCGTCGTCACCAGTTAACTGTTGTTTAGATTGGTTCAATCTTGAAGTTGAACCAATCTCCGTTAACTTCCCCCCGCCAAATGGCCTATTTAAGTCAGGCGAAATGACGCTGGCTGTTAACTTGGTTTCTGCCTACACTAGAGTTGGTATGAAGCAAGTCGTCTCATTTACACTCGTTTTGCTAGTATTTCTGGCCGCCTGCAGCCCGGCAGCACTGCCGCCCACACCAACGGCCGGCCCTCCTACTTCTGTCCAAACTGACGAAACGGCAGTTACCCTGCCTGTTCTGGACGCAGACGAAATTGCGCTGGGCGAAACCGTTTACGCCGCCAACTGCGCCAGTTGTCATGGCGTCAATCTGGAAGGTGAAGTAGACTGGAAAATACAAAACAAGGACAAATCATTTCGTAATCCGCCGCATGATGAAACGGGCCATACCTGGCACCATCCTGACGACCAGCTAATCGAAGCGATACAGTTGGGCGGCGCGCGTTTTGAAGGGCTAAATATTGGCGGCACAAGCGATATGCCCGCTTTTGGCAAGATTTTGACGGATGCGGAGATAACGGCCGTTATCTCCTACATCAAAAATCGCTGGCCCGACGACATCAGCGCCATTCAGTGGCAGATGAGCGTCCAATCTGAACAGTAACCAATAACTAATAATTGGTAATTGGTAATTGGTAATTGGTAATTGGTAATTGGTAATTGGTAATTGGTAATTGGTAATTGGTAATTGGTAATTGGTAATTGGTAATTGGTAATTGGTAATTGGTAATTGGTTATTGGTTATTGGTTATTGGTTATTGGTTATTGATAATTGGTTATTGATAATTGGTTATTGATAATGGAGTATCCATGAAAGAAACTATCCTTCAAATCTGCACCATGAAAGACCCTTTGTGCGCGCAGGGGGTCGAGAAAAAATTGTCGGCTCTGTCGGGCGTCCATCACGCCCAGTCCAATGCCGTTAACGGCGCGACCACTGTGCATTACGATGAGACAAAAGTCACACTAACCGATCTGGAAAAAGTCGTAGATGACTGCGGCTTGACCTGTCATGGTGAATCCCTGCGCCTGCACCACGGCGGCCATGTGGTTCACAGCAAAACGGCCGTCGAAAAACATGATCATGCTGCTATGGAACACGCCGGGCATGAGATGGATGATGACGCCGGCGGGGCGATGGACCACTCGGCCCACGGCGGTCACGCCGGGATGACGATGGACGACATGGCCCGCGATATGCGCAACCGTTTCCTGGTATCGCTGGTGCTGACTATCCCCGTCTTTCTTTACTCACCATTATTTACCCGATTCTTCAACATCCGGCTGCCGCTTCCCTTTGGCCTGAGCGAGGCTGTCATTGGCTTCATTCTGACCACGCCTATTGTTTTGTATGGGGCACGGCCGTTCTTCATCGGCGCACGCAACGGGTTAAAGGCTGGTGTGCTCAACATGAGCGTCTTGGTTACGCTAAGCGTGTTGGCCGGCTACATTTTCAGCGTGGCCGCCACCTTTCTATTCACGGGCGAGGTTTTTTATGAAGCGGCAGCCATGCTCGTCACCTTCGTCCTCTTCGGCCACTGGATGGAGATGCGCGCCCGCTCCGGCACCAATCAGGCCATCGAAAAATTGCTAACGCTGGCCCCGCCCCTGGCCCGTGTCGAGCGGGACGGGCAAGCGGTCGAGATTCCCACCGACGACGTGCAGGTGGGCGACATCGTCATCATCCGTCCCGGCGACAAGATTCCGGTTGATGGCATCGTGGTTGAGGGTTCCTCTAACGTCAACGAAAGCGCCCTCACCGGCGAGAGCCGCCCCGTGTCCAAAGCTAAAGGCGACACTGTCATCAGCGCCACGATTAACCAGACGGGCAGCTTCAAATTTCGGGCCACGAAAGTTGGCGCAGACACAACGCTGGCCCAAATCGTCAAGCTGGTGCAGAGCGCCCAGAACAGCAAAGCCCCGGCGCAGCGCCTGGCCGACCGGGCAGCCCATTACCTGGTGTTGGTGGCCGTCATTGGCGGATTGGTCACATTCCTGGCCTGGTATTTCATCGGCAATGCTGATTTTGTCCGCGCTTTAACCTTTGCCATCACCGTCGTCGTCATCACCTGCCCCGATGCGTTGGGACTGGCGACGCCGACGGCCGTTATGGTAGGCACAGGATTGGGCGCGGAACATGGCATCCTCTTCAAAAACGCGGAAGCGCTGGAAGGCCCGGCCCACCTGGACGCGGTGGTTTTTGACAAAACGGGCACGCTGACCGTCGGCGAGCCACAGGTTGTAGACTTGGTTGCTGCCGGTAATCCGGTGAGTGAAGAAGCGTTGCTGCGGCTGGCTGCAGCGGCTGAAGGCGGATCGGAACACCCGCTGGCGCAGGCAGTCATCAAGGCGGCCGAAGAACGGGGCGTGAATGATGCGAAAGGGGACAGTTTTGAAGCGATTCCGGGGCATGGATTGCGGGCCGAGGTACACGGCCGTTCCATCCTCCTGGGCAACCGCCGCCTGATGAATCGGGAGAATATCGCCCTGAATGGATTGGGGGAACGCGCGGATGAAATGGCCGGGAGCGGCCGTACTGTTGTGTACGCGGCCGTAGACGGCGAGATAGCCGGTTTAATCGCCATCGCCGACGCCATCCGCCCCGCCGCCCGCGCTGCTATTGTCGAACTGCAAAAATTAGGCATCGAACCAGTTATGCTTACCGGAGACAACGAAGCAACCGCCAGGCAGGTGGCTGGCGAGTTAGGCATTGAAACCGTCATTGCTGAAGTGCTGCCTGGCGACAAAGCGGCCCAAGTAAAAGCATTGCAAGAACGGGGCAAAAATGTGGCTATGGTCGGCGACGGCATCAATGACGCCCCGGCGTTGGCGCAGGCTGACGTCGGCTTTGCCATTGGCGCCGGGACGGATGTGGCGGTGGAAACGGCCGATGTCGTCCTGATGAAATCCAACCCGGTTGACGTGGTAACGGCTATCGAAATCAGCCGGGCCACTCTGCGCAAGATGAAGCAAAACCTGGCCTGGGCTGCCGGGTACAATCTGACCGCCATCCCCGTGGCCGCCGGTGTCTTTGCCGGAATCGGCATCATCCTCCGCCCGGAAATTGGCGCGTTAGCGATGAGCGGCTCATCCATCATTGTCGCCTTCAATGCGACCTTGCTCAAAAGAGCGAAATTGTCGGAAATGGACGATTCCAATAACGGATAAGATAGAATCCAAAACTGAACCAGAGGGTTATATGAAACGATTCTTACTCATCATTTTGTTACTGTCTTTATTGGCTGCCTGCGGCAGCAACAAGGTAAAAGATGGGCGGCCAGTCTCATTAAGCGGGCCGTCTCTGGTGATGTTTTACACGGACAATTGAGTGCCTTGACAAGAAATGATGCCCATCGTGAATGGGCTGGAAGATGAATTTGAAGGACAATTTACTATTTTACGTTTGGATGCCAATGTACCGGCCAACGAACGGTTGCAGGCAAGCTATGGGATGCGAGGACATCCCACGTTTTTGGTTCTGGATGAAGTAGGGGACGTATCGGCCCAGTTTTTCGGCCTCCAGTCGGCGGAAATTTTACGGGAAGCAATGACGGCCGTTTCTCCCCAAACAAACCCATAGAAAACCGCAAGAAAAAAGGAATAGGGTGTATGAAAAAAACTTCAAGACGCGCTCGGCAAGAAGCGCTGCGGCGACAACAACAAAAACAGCGAATCGTCTGGGGAATTGGCATCGCCGGCGTGCTTCTTATCCTTTTTGCCGTCATTATGTCGCTGCGCTCACAAACTATCCCGGCAATTGATCCGGATGACCCTGAGGCGGTTGCTCTGGGCCGACAGGTTTATGAAGCGCAGTGTGCCAGTTGTCATGGTATCAACCTCGAAGGTCAGGCCGACTCTCCCGAGGGAACCCTGCCCGCGCCGCCGCATGACGAAACGGGCCATACCTGGCACCATAACGACGTCTATCTGGTCGAATCCATCAAGTTAGGCGGCGCCCGATTATCATCCAGCCAGGGCGTCAGCGCTATGCCTGCTTACGAGAATATCCTGTCTGATGAGCAGATTGGCGCCGTCCTATCTTATATCAAGAGCGCCTGGCCAACGGATATTCGCCTATCTCAGGCCCAAAGATAACCAAGGAGGAACTTTATGAGTGACAACACGCATAATACTGAACAATCAGAACGCAGTCAGCCGCTAATGCTTTGGGCTATGTTCTTTTTCATTATCGGCGGCTTAGTCGGCTGGTCAGTTGGCCGCGGCACAGCCCCCGCCCAGAACAGTGCGCCGACGGCAAGTGATAGTAACGCTGTCGCCGCAGCGACAACGGTGGAGAGTGACCCGGTAACGGCCGTTAACAGCAGTTCCGTCCAGAGTATCCCCACGCCGGTCAGCATCACCCCGGAAACAATCAGAACATTGGGCGATCCCAATGCGCCGGTAACTATCGTCGAATTTTCCGATTACCAATGCCCCTTCTGCCTACGCAATTTTCAGGAAAACTTCCCGCAGCTTAAGGCCGAATTTATTGACACCGGGCGCGTTTTCTACGTCTTCAAAGATTTCCCCATCGCCAACCTGCACCCCTTAGCTTATCGCCTGCATGAAGCCGCCCTCTGCGTCAGCGAAAATGGGGGTACAGACGCCTATTGGCAGGCTCATGACCTGTTTTTTAGCCAGGCCGACACGTTCAAAGTCAATTCCCTGGCTGAAATAGATACGGTCATTCTGGCCGAATTAGAAACAAGCGGGATAGCTGTATCGGGCATCAGCGACTGTTTACAAAGCAATCGCTACAGTGACACGGTTCAGGCGGGCATTAACGAAGGCCGGTCACTGGGCGTCACCGGAACGCCGACCTTTTTCATCAACGGGTATCCGCTTGTGGGGGCACGGCCGTATCAAGCCTTCCAACAAGCCATTAATCTGGCCGAAGAAGGCCGGCTGGCAGAAACATATCAGACAAACACCGCGCCGTCAGCCGCTACCGCGCCAACACAACCCGCTCAACCTGTCACTGTTCCCCTGGGTGATGAACCGGCCAAAGGCGACCCCAATGCGCCAATTACGATTGTCGAATACTCCGACTATCAATGTCCGTTCTGCCTGCGCCATTTTAATAATACGATGCCGCTGCTGCAGCAGTACATTGACGCCGGGCAGATGCGTTATGTATTCAAGGATTTCCCCATCCACAGCCTGCATCCCCAGGCCCAAAAGGCCCATGAAGCGGCCCGCTGCGCCCGCGAGCTGGGCGGCAATGACGCTTATTGGACGATGCACGACCTTTTATTCTCCAATCAAGACTCCTGGGCGCGGGCTTCACTATCAGAGCATGTCTCTGTTTTGAAGGGATTGGCCGGAGAAGCGGGCTTGCCGCAAGCGGAGTTTGACGCTTGTTTGGACAGCGGCAAATATTATGATGCGGTCAATGCCGAAGTAGATGAAGGCGCTCAACTTGGCGTGCGCGGGACGCCAACTTTTTTTATCAATGGGCAAATTATGTCCGGCGCTCAACCGTTTTCGGTGTTCCAGCAGGTTATTGAACCTTTATTGAATCAGCAGTGAGGGTGATGAATGGAATTGGAAAAAAGGGGGGATAGGACACCAATCCTATCCCCCCTTTCAACCATTGTAGGAGGAAATAATTTTGAACAATGCGACTCATCACGTCAGTGTTGAGGGCCATGGGGGTAGTCTCCTCGTCTAGTAATGATGACTGCATTTGTTGATATTATAACGATCGACACGGCCGTTTCCTAGCGCAAATCGGCTCGCTACCCAGTGCGCCGAATGGCCTGCGTCTCAATTGAGCAGCGATCCATCGGGAACATCCACTTGCTCTCCGGTTTGGTTAATCAGTTGCACATTGCCCTGGCAAATGACATCACGGCCGAATCTAAAATCGCCTTGAACGTAAAAACGAGAACAATCTACCAGGGATGGCGCCCCATAAGGGAATCGCTCATCCAGATCAGTAATGAATTTATAATAGACCGGATCAAGCGCCACCGTTACCGGGGGAAGCCGGCGGCCGGGGTTGGGGATGATGTGTGAATCGGCGGTCAATATATAGGCATCGGAGCGAACAGCCAGCAAATCATCTGTCTTTTTCACAGGGGCAAAACGGGAGCGAGGAACGCGAACGGCCGTTGCTCCCGCAAACACGCCAATTGCCGATCCCATCGCTGTTTCCAACTGATACACAGGCGTCGAATCAGGATCGCGCGGGTCTACTGTTTTGGCATTGCGAATCATGGGCAGGCGCAGCATGTTGTTTTGAGCGGCCAACATCTTAGCCAAAGCGCCCAGGTTCAACCATAAGTTGTTGGTGTTGAAATATTTATGCACCGAAATGTTCTGGAATGCGGCGCGATCTTCCAGGGGACATTGAGCCGATTCTCGCAAAACCAGTTGGCCGTCTTGCCGCTGGGCCAGGTGGCCTCCCTTTTTATCCATCTCCGTGCGGTCGGCAACCTCCATCATGAAAGGAAAATTGTTTTGGGCAAAATAGCCGAGGATGCGCGTATCCATCACTGCGCCTAAATTGTCGGCGTTGGAAACAAAGGCATATTGATACCCGGCGTTCAAAAGCGCAGTTAATGTGCCGCTGGTGACCAACGCGGTATAAATGTCGCCGTGGCCGGGCGGACACCATTCCAGGTCAGAATCGGCAGGCCAATGAGCCGGGGTAAAATCAGATTGGGTGACTTTTAATTCTTTGTGCTGCACAAAACTCAGCGGTAATTTTTGACCCAAAACCGGATAGTCAGCCAATGCTTCCCGCGAATCGGCGGCGGTGGCAAAGCTGTTCATTAACAGTAAAGGCATGCCGGCTTCTATCGTTTGGCGGGCGATTATGTCCAGGAAGGTCAACCCTTTTTTGATGGGGAGCAGTGATTTGGCTTTTTGTAAGCCCATGCTGGTTCCCAGACCGCCATTGAGTTTGATAACGGCCGTTTCCCCCTTAACCATCTCGCCAATGACTGTCAACTCACCGGGGAGATTTTCGGCATTGGGCAGCGATTTCACAGGCAAAATGTCGGCTTCGCGGATAAGGCCGGTCTGTCCTTGTGTCAATTGTTCATAGTAATAAGCAAATGTCTCAATAAAAACTGCCGGCAGCCCTTCAGCCTGCATTCGTTGAGCAAAAGGGGTAAATTGTGGAGGGTGATGCGGCATGCGTGATCCTTCAGTTATTAGCTGTCAATTTTTCGATGAGACGACGCGCGTCTTTGTCATTGGGATTCGCTTTAAGCGCTTCCTTGAGCCAATAGACGGCCGCCTCATGTTCGCTGCGATCACGGTAAATGAGACCGATATTATAAGCCACATTGGGGGCGGCAGGATGAATGGCTAAAGCGCGTTTGAAGGCGGCAATAGCCTGCTGCTGTTCCTCATTGCGGGCCAGAATCGGATTGCCCAAATGGGCCGCGCCTAAATTAGTCCAGACCATGGGGTGATCCGGTTCGCGTTCACTCAATGGGCTTAATATCTCAACCGCTTTTTTGAATTGTTTGGCGAGGATGTATGCGCCAGAGAGGTTAACGGCCGTGTCCACATGTTCGGGGTTTATTTGATGGGCGCGCTCCAGGAGTTGAACAGCTCGATCTGTTTGTCCCTTATGCAGCATGTCCGTACCACGTCGGAATAGCGCCTTAAAACGCTTTTGGGACTGCGCGGCCTCATCCATATTTAATTTCTGTTTTCGTGCAGGTCGTTTCATAATTGTTTATTGGGGATCAGAATCAGCAAACCAATGACGCCAAATCCTCCTAGCAGCAATAATAACCACAGGCTGTTATCTAACCAAAACTGGGCTAATGGGGATCGGGGCTGCTGCTGATGCAGCCAATCCCGGTTCAAATCGTCGAGTGAATGGCTTAAGACTCGACTTACTCCTGATACGCAGTCGGCGCCGTCAGCATAAACGGTAATCATGTTAGCTAATGCTCGCTCTCCATAACGACTTTGAATGTAGCTTATCAATGATTCGCTTTGGGCATAGGCCAGCAGCGCCCGCTCTGCAACGGAAGGGAAGGTTTGGCAGAGGTCGGCAAAAGGAATCGTTGTCTGGTTGGCTACGGCCGTTGCCATTAACGCCTCATAGCTTGGATTAGGGACTGTCTCTACAAAAGAGGCCAATCCTTCATTAAACCAAAGTGGAACATTGTCATAGTTAGAACCGGCTGCTTGGTACAGCAAAAAATGGACTAATTCATGGGGAATACTTTGCTGCAAGTCAGTAGCTGCCGTGCGGACGTTGACGGCCGTAACCAAAATCACGCCTAAGTCCGGGTGCGCGTGCGCGCCAACCCAATCTCGTCCCGTCAGCCGCAGCGCCGCCCGCAAGTCGGCCGATGAGGGGTATAGATAGAGATTTAAAATCAACTTATCATCAGGCGGGTTATCATCAGGCGGGAACCAGCCGGATAATCGGTCCAGGCTGGCGTCAATCGTATCCAGAGCTAACTGCCCCAGAGCGGAATCATCCCCGGTCCAGTGAACAACAATCTCATCATTTTCTAACTGCCGCCATTCAAACTGATCGTCTTCGTAAATGATGGTTTTTTCCGGTAAGATGATGTCGCCAACGGCCGTTTCCAACACCCACCAATATGTCACCGTTGTAAAAGGGGCCAGCCGAACCTGCGCCAAATCCATCTCCTGGCTCACTGCAATTTGTCGGGCCGGGGCCACATTTTTGGTCACCGAGTAAGCAGAGGGAAATTCTGGCGTGCTGACAAACAGTGTGACCTGTTCGATAGGGTCTGGATTTTCAGCCGTTAATTGAAAAAGCATCGTCTGTCCAAATTCATAACTGGCCTGTACTGACCAGGCAGATGCGTCCGATTGCGCCGCCGCTAAACTCGGCCACAATAGACCCAACAATGCAATCCCTACAACCCAAAAAATTTTACGCTTCACGTTCCAATAACCTAACAAAATGATCAATGCCGCTGCCGTTAACGGGCTTGGCGAAGTAGACAAAACAACGATACTCGTAACATCTGATGCGTGCAAATATCATGCCGTTTTTCATCCGAAATCTTCTTGTATCCGTTCCTCACTCTAATCCGCTAGCCCATTGAAAAAGAGGCGCGTATTCTCAACAAGGTGGTTCTCTTGAGAGCATACGCGGTACAATAGCTTCAGCAGACTCCAGTATACAAAACAAACAAAAAAGGAGAACAGAAAAATGACTCAAACAACAGCATATGGTTTTCATACCCAGGTCAATCTACCCTACGAGCAGGCAATCGAAAAAGTAACGGCCGCGCTTAAAACAGAAGGCTTCGGCATCCTCACCGAAATTAACGTAAAAGCCACCTTCAAGAAAAAGCTTGACGTAGACTTCCGTAAATACGTCATTCTGGGAGCGTGCAACCCCGCACTGGCCAACCAGGCGCTCAACGAGGAACTTGAAATTGGCTTGCTCCTGCCCTGCAACGTCATCGTTTACGACGACGAAAAAGGCGGCAGCGTGATCTCTGTAGTGGATCCCATTTCCATGCTGAGCGTGGTTGCCAGGCCATCGTTGGATAAGATCGCCGATGAAGCCCGCGCCCGTTTACAACGAGTGGTCGCGGCCCTGGAAAGTTAGCCGGCCCTTTTGTAAAAACGGCCGTTCGTAAGTTGGAACGGCCGTCTTCCTACTCAACTAACCTGGTTGAGCGGCTCTAGCTGTAGGGCATTATTCAGCGCGCAGATATTGATTGACCCATTCTAAAAGTAAATCGGCCAGGTCGGGCTGGGGCGCGAACATATTTGTGCCGTGACCGGCGCCGTCATAGAGTTGTAACTGGGATGCGCCCGGCGCCAAACCGGCTAACGTAGCGGACGATTCGGCGGCGTAGGTATCTTCCCGGCTGGCGACGATGAGGATGGGACGTTGGTCGTACTGGGCCATCGCCGCTTCTGTGGTCACACCGCGATAATCTAATCCCGGCGAGAGCAGGATGACAGTGTTGATGGCCGGTTCATTGGTCCCGGCGCGCAGGGCTATGTTCGCGCCAATGCTGGCTCCGATAACGGCCGTTTTCTCCCTGTTCACTGTCTCCCGGCTCGCAAAATAGTCCCAAACTCGCTGCAAATCAGCTTCGGCCTTATCCCACTCCCGGCTGCTGCCGCTATCGCCATGCCCACGCATGTCCAGCGCCAGCACGGCGTAACCGTTGGTTGTCAACCGTTCGGCAAAGCCATTTTCGGCCCACACCTGGCGGTCGCTGCCTAGCATGTGCAGCAGGATAACGCCGGGGAAGGGGGCCATCCCGCCAGGGGCGTAGTAGGTGGCGTGCAGCAGCAGGCCGTCGGTGGCTTCAATAGTGATATCTTCGGTGATGGGTTGGGTGACGGCCGTTTCCGGGGCTATTGTTGGCGGGATTATCGTCGGCGCTCCGGGGGCTGTCTCTTCTTCCGCCGCCGGCTCAGGTTCAGGAATGATTGCCTCGGTTGGGGTGGGACGGGCGGTTGGTTCTGCTTCTTCAGCCGGTTCCGCCTCGGCAGAGCTTTCTGCTTCCGGCGCCGACGTGGCCGTGATTTCCGGCTCATTGCTCTGGCACGCAGCCAGGATCAACAGCAAAATAAGGATGAAACTCCAAAATTTTCGTGATGACATTTTGTTTTCCTTTTACGATTTGACGCCAAAAAGATTTTTTGATTATACACTGGGTAAATCGTTTGTGAGTATGGTTGCTTCCAATATGGAGATAGATGTATAGTTCCCTAAGAGAGGAATTTAGTTTTATGACCCAAGCAGATAACCATGAAGACGGCCGTACCCGCATCGCCGCCGCCTTCCAAATAGCCGCCCAAACCCAAACCGCCGCCCTCATGCCCTACTTTACCCTCGGCTATCCCGACCGCAACGCTTCGTTGGCCGTCATTGAAGCCATCGCGCCATACAGCGACTTGCTGGAACTGGGCGTCCCTTTCAGTGATCCGCTGGCCGATGGGCCGACCATCCAGCACAGCGCCCAAATCGCGCTGGAAAAGGGAACGACAACGGCCGTTTGTCTCGACATTGTGCGCGAACTGCGCCGGCGGGGCATCCAAACCCCCATCATGCTCATGGGCTACACCAACCCGGTTTTGGCCTATGGGCAAGAGAAATACGTCCGGGACGCCGCCGCCGCTGGTGTGGACGGCTTCATCATCCCCGACCTGCCTCCGGAAGAAGCGGTTGAATTAGAAACGCTGGCCCAAAAAGCCGGATTAGCCCTCATCCATTTCCTGGCCCCCACCAGCAGTCCGGCGCGCATCGCCAATGTCACGGCCCGCGCCAGCGGCTTCATTTATCTCGTCAGTCTCACCGGCGTGACTGGTGCGAGGACGGCCGTACAAGCCGATTTAGCCGATTTTGTCGCTCGTGTGCGCCCACAGGCCACTGTTCCGTTGGCCGTCGGCTTTGGCATCAGCGCCCCCGAACAAGCCGCCAACGTCGGCCATCTGGCCGATCGCGTCATCGTCGGCAGCGCCCTCATCAATGCTGTTAACCAATCCAATAACAAATCGGCTGCCGCGGCCCAATTTGTGCGAACGCTGCAATTGTCGTTAAAAAAGGCCGACTGACGTTTTGTTTAAGATCTCATTGTCAAAAGATTCCAAAGGAAATACCAATGAATGCAAATGAGTATCAGGTAAAGGCTGCTAGAACAATGGATGGCGACTGTTCAAACGATTTTGACGATCTGGAAATCAGCCTTATTTGGAACAGCCTGGGGCTTGTCGGTGAAGCGGGCGAGATTGCCGAGCATATCAAGAAAGGGATTCTTCACAAACACGGTATTGACAAAGGTGAACTCAAACGAGAATTAGGCGATGTTCTCTGGTATTTGTCAGCCTTATGCACCCGTCTCGATTTTTCACTGGCAGATGTTATGCAAACGAACATTGATAAGTTATTGACGAGATACCCCGATGGCTTTTCCTATGAAGATAGTCACAGACGTATTGACCAGCAGGATGCCTGATCAAGTAAGAGTTGTTGTGGGATGGGAAAAATATATGACCAACCATTTAGTAAACGAAACCAGCCCTTACTTGTTGCAACACGTAGATAATCCTGTTGATTGGTATCCCTGGGGCGAAGAAGCGTTGGCGCTGGCCTGCGAGCAAGATAAGCCTATCTTGTTGAGCATTGGCTATGCCGCCTGCCATTGGTGTCATGTGATGGCCCATGAGTCGTTCGAGGATGAGGATACGGCCGCAACCATGAATGACCACTTCATCAACATCAAAGTAGACCGGGAAGAGCGCCCCGACCTGGACGCCATCTACATGAGCGCCGTCGTGGCCATGACCGGGCAGGGCGGCTGGCCGATGACCGTCATCCTCACCCCCGATGGCCAACCCTTCTTCGGCGGCGCTTACTTCCCGCCCACGCCGCGTTACGGTATGCCCAGCTTTCAACAACTGTTAGCCAGCATCGTTCAAGCCTGGCAAACCAAACGGAGCGAAATTGAGGAAAGCGCGGCTGAAATCGCCCAACACATCGGCCGCACGCTGTCACTGGATGGCGAACACACCCTTAACCCCGCTTTGTTTGAGCGCGCCGTCCACAACCTGGCGCACAATTTTGACAGCGAGCGGGGTGGGTTCGGCAGCGCGCCCAAATTCCCGCCGGCGATGGCTCTGGAATTTTTATTGCGCATCTACTTGCGCGATGGGGACGAATCGGCTCTGCAAATGGTTGAAAAAACTCTGGAAAAGATGGCCTACGGCGGCATGTACGACCAGCTTGGCGGCGGCTTTGCCCGTTACTCAACCGACAATAACTGGCTCGTCCCTCACTTCGAGAAGATGTTGTACGACAATGCTTTGCTGGTACGTGTTTACCTCCATGCCTGGCAGGTGACGGGCAAACCGCTTTACCGGCGTATTGTCGAGGAGACGCTGGATTTTGCAGCCCGCGAGATGCGGCACGAAGAAGGCGGCTTTTACAGCAGTTATGACGCCGACAGCGAAGGCGAGGAAGGCAAGTTTTACGTCTGGCAGCCGGCGGAAATCCGGGCGGCGCTGGGCGAGGACGCCGAGTTGTTCATGTTGTATTATGACGTGAGTGAGCGGGGCAACTGGGAGGGCAAAAGTATTCTCAATATGCCGCGCCTGCCGGAGGAGGTAGCGAGGCTGGCGCAGTTGGAACCGGCGGAAATGGCAGTCAGGCTGGCCGAATCACGCCGTAAACTGCTGGATGTGCGCGCCCAACGGGTCTGGCCGGGGTTGGATGACAAGGTGTTGACAGCTTGGAACGGGTTGATGCTGGCCGCGTTTGCCGAGGCGGGGCGGGCTTTGCGGCGGCCCGATTATACGGAAGTTGCTACCCGTAACGCCATGTTTTTATATGACACGATGCGGAATGGGGACGGCCGTCTCCTCCGCACCTGGAAAGCGGGGGCCAAAGCCAGATACAATGCCTATCTGGAAGATTACGCTTACTTGGCCGACGGCCTGCTGGCGCTTTATCACACCACGTTTGACGACCGCTGGTTCGTCTGGGCGCGGGAACTGGCGGAGATGATGTTGTCCCACTTTGCCGATGCGGAAAATGGCGGCTTTTTTGATACGTCGCATGATCATGAAGATTTATTCCACCGGCCCAAGGATGCGCAGGATAATGCCACGCCCAGCGGCAATGCGATGGCGGCCCAGGCGTTGTTGAAGCTGAGTTTATATACGGGAAACGGCCGTTACTGGGACGCCGCCGAACAAGCTGTTTCCGCCCTTTACGAAGCAATGGCCCAGCATCCGACCGGGTTCGCCCACTGGCTCAGCGCTGCCGCCTTCATTTTGGGCGAGCCGCAGGAAGTGGCCATCATCGGCGATCATGGTCTGGAGGATACGGAAGCGATGATTGACGCGGTGTTTGCCCGCTACCGCCCCCATCAAGTCGTAGCCGTTGGCGAAAGCGGCAAGACAATCCCCTTGCTGACCGACCGCAAGTTTGTGGATGGCAAGGCAACGGCTTACGTCTGCCGTCGTTTTGTTTGCCAGCAGCCGGTCACGTCGCCGGAGGCGTTAGCTGTTAGGCTATGAACCCAAAGCGCGGCTTGAAAACGGCCTCCGCGCCGAGATGGATTGGTATAAGAAGAAGATTTTTAGCAAAGGGATTCACTGAATAACATGGTAATTGAATATCCACAATGATTTGGGGTTTGTATTAATGTTTGGTATTCCTTATGCGGCTTTATACCGCCATTGCCGTTGGTAGCAAACCTGGGATTGGGAATTTTACCCCCCTGATCCCTCATATTTGATTTGGAGGGAATGATGAGCCTCGATCCGCAGTTAGAAAAACAACTCAGACACTTTTGGTTCAAACATTTGAACAAGTTTATGCTGCTCATGTGGCGGTTGGGACTGGGGTGGATGATCAATGCCTGGCCGGATGTATTCGGCCGTATCATGGTCATCACCAACACCGGCTGGAAAACGGGGCTGCGCCGGCGCACGCCGGTTAATTACGCCAACGTATTCGGCGAGATTTACTGCACGGCCGGTTTTGGCAAAGCGGCTCACTGGTACAAAAACATCCAGGCTAACCCCAACGTGGAAATCTGGCTGCCCGACGGCTGGTGGGCGGGCGTCGCTGAGGATGTGACCGATGCTGAAAACCGGCTGTTCCTGCTGCGCGAGGTGTTGATCGCCAGCGGGTTTGCCGCTTATGCCGCCGGGATTAACCCCAGGGCCATAACCGACGAAGAACTGGCTGAAACAACAGCCAGCTATCGCCTTATTCACATTAAGCGCGCGGAAGCCCGCACCGGCCCCGATGGCCCTGGCGAATTGGCCTGGGTATGGCCGGTAGTTACCGTGCTTTTACTGCCTTTTTTGTTCCGCCGCCCCCGGCGATGAGGCTGTTTTTAGCGGCCGCATCTTGTTTGCCACTTGTGAGGGAAACGGCCGTTTTGTGTCAAGCTCCAGACGTTAAATAACTTGCGAAACCAAGTTGGAGACTGGGCTAATCCCCAGTCTTCAGTCGCTGACTATTATGGTATACTTGCCGCGTTGGAGGCGGGTCTTTATTGTTGATTCTGGATAACACTTGGCAAAATGGCAACATTGCAAAATTCCCGTCTTATTCTTTTGCAACGATGTCTCTTGCCGCCACACACACTTAATCATCATCATGAATAATATAAAAATTTCCTGTCGTCATGTTTGGAAGGTTTTTGGTCCCACTCCGGAGCATATTGCAAAAACGCTAGGATCGGAAACGACCGTGTCCGACGTATTAGAAAAAACAGGCCACGTTGTTGCCGTGCGCGATGTTTCCTTTGACGTGCATGAAGGAGAAATATTTTGTGTCATGGGCCTTTCCGGCAGCGGTAAGTCAACGCTGATCCGCTGCCTGTCGCGCTTGATTGAACCAACTCTGGGCGAAATCATGGTCAATGATGAAAGCGTGGTGGCAATGACCGCAGAGCAGCTCCGCGAACTGCGCCGCCACAAAATGAGCATGGTTTTCCAGGGATTTGGCCTCTTTTCCCACCGCCGCGTCCTGGATAACGTGGCTTATGGCCTGGAAGTTCAGGGCATCCCGCGCAGCGAGCGCCACCAGAAATCATTAGAAGTTCTGGAGTTGGTTGGGTTGGGGGGCTGGGAACAGCATTATCCGCATGAATTGAGCGGCGGAATGCAGCAGCGTGTTGGTCTGGCCCGCGCTCTGGCTGTCGATCCCGAAATTTTGCTCTGTGATGAACCTTTTAGCGCGCTGGATCCCCTTATCCGGCGCGGTATGCAAAACGAGTTGATTCGTTTGCAGCAGAACTTGGAGAAAACATTGGTTTTCATCACCCATGATTTTCTGGAAGCGCTCAAATTGGGGGATAGAATTGCCATCATGAAAGATGGTGAAATTGTGCAAATTGGGACGCCGGAACAAATTGTGGCTCACCCGGTTAACGATTATGTGGGTGAATTTACCAAAGATGTGCCCCGCGTGAAGGTGTTGACGGCCCGTACTGTCATGCGCCCGATCAAACAAAAGGAAAATTTGATTGGCAAAGCAGTGGCAATAGACACCACTTTGGAAAAGCTGATCCCGTTAACGGCCGATTCCGATGAGGCTATTGCGGTGATGGACGCCGATCAAAATATGGTTGGCGTTGTTAACCGTAAACATGTCATGATGGCGCTGGCCACCATTGAAGATGGTCAGATCAGCTGAGGAGAAATTAATGGCCTCTAATCGCCTGCCCCATTCACTTCCCGACCGCCGCCACATGCCTGTTTTTGTCCTGTTGTCGGCGGCCGTCATCATTTTCTTGTACCATCATCTGGTTAATAATCTGGGGCTATTCCCGGAATCCTGGAACCTGGGCTTGCGCTATCCGCTTGACGAGTTTAAGAAGTGGGTCATTGTGGCTAACCGGGATGATCACTGGATGTTCGCTTTCTTTTTTCAGCCGCTAAAAGTTTCCATTGACTTCTTTATTCGCAGCGCCGAGGATTTTCTGTTTTGGCTGCCCTGGCCGGTGATTGTGGGCTTTGTGTTTTTGCTGGCGAACAAGATTGGGAAGTTACCGCTGGCTTTGATCACTTCCCTTTCTCTGTTTGCGATGGGGCTGCTGGGTTTGTGGGATGAGAGTATGAAGACATTGGCGTTAATGGTAACGGCCGTCATCATTTCCCTTCTTATCGGCATTCCCCTGGGCATCTGGACGGCGCGGAATGATCGCGCCGAACAGTTCTTGCGGCCCATCCTGGATGCGATGCAAACCATGCCCGCCTTTGTGTATTTAATTCCGGTCGTCCTGTTTTTTGGCATTGCGCGCGTTCCCAGCGTCATTGCCACCATAATTTATGCGATTCCCCCGGTTGTCCGCCTGACGAATTTAGGCATTCGGCGCGTTTCCGTGGAAACGATTGAAGCTGCCCGCGCCTTCGGCTCTACGCCGCGCCAGATTTTAACCAAAGTGCAAATCCCGCAAGCCCTGCCTTCCATCATGACCGGCGTGAACCAGACGATCATGATGGCCTTGAGCATCGTTGTCATTGCCGCTTTAATTGGCGGCGGCGGTTTGGGTGACGTCGTGCTGAAATCATTACGACGATTACAAGTTGGGGCGGCGTTGGAAGGCGGGCTGGCTATTGTTTTTATGGCTGTCCTTTTGGACCGATTAAGTTTCGCCCTCAGCCAGATTGAACATACCAGTGTGGAAAAGTATCAGGGATTTCACCTGCTGCCCGAAAAGTGGAGCAACCTGGCCTGGGCCAAAGCGGTTGAAACGCCTATTGCTAAACTATACCAGTGGGGCGATCGTTTACAACAGAAGATAGTTCAGATAACGGCGCATACTTTGCCTCGCTACCAGGCTGCGGCGCGTCGCCACAGCTATCTACTGACATCTTTTCTGGCCCTGCTTTTACTGGCCGGGATTTGTTTTGTATTGGGCTGGGTTGATTTTCCCCAAAGCCTGGACTTGTCGTTAAATGAGCCGGTTGATAAGGTTGTTAAGTGGGCGCAGGTCAATTTGTATCAAGTTGGCGACTCGTTTATTGGGACAGGGCCGTTTAGTGATTTCGTTTCGCTGTATCTATTACGGCCGTTACGTACCTTTTTCACTGACTGGCTGGCCTGGCCAGCGGCTATATTACTCACCATGACGATAGCCTGGGCCGTATCCGGCTGGCGGCTGGCCCTTTACTCACTGCTCAGTTTACTACTGATCGGCTGGCTTGGTTTGTGGGAAGGCGCGGCCGACACATTAAGCCAGGTTCTCATCGCCGTCCTGTTATCTGTTCTCATCGGGGTTCCCCTGGGACTCTGGTCGGCGCGCAGCGACCGAGCCGAACGCAGCTTAAGACCTATCCTCGACTTTTTACAGACAATTCCCACCTTTGTTTACCTGGTTCCGGTCATTATGCTTTTTAACCTGGGCCGCGTTCCCGGCGTGATCGCTTCCGTTCTCTATGCCCTGCCGCCCACCATTCGCCTCACCAATCTAGGCATTCGCCAGGTTGATAAAGCCGCTGTCGAAGCGGCTGATGCGTTCGGCTCCACAACCTGGCAAACTTTGCGCCACGTGCAAATCCCTCTGGCGCTTCCTTCTATCATGCTAGGGATTAATCAAACAATTATGATGGTTTTGGCGATGGTGATTATTGCCGGTTTGGTAGGGGCCGGCGGTCTGGGCTTTGAAGTCGTAGATGCGATGCAAAACAACAGAATGGGGGCCAGCGTAGAATCCGGTCTGGCCATCGTGGTGATGGCCATCGTTCTCGACCGGATTACCCAATCCTGGGCGCAGCGTCAGGCAGAAGCGGCCAACTTAGGCGACGTTCGTAATTGACTTAGCGCTTTGGTTAGCCGTAAGCCGTTATCCGTTATCCGTATTCCGTAACCCGTTATCCGTGTCGTATCGTGTCGTGACGGAATACGGAATACGGAATACGGAATACGGAAAGTTATTTCCGAACGCTTCCTAAGCTCGACTTTGTACAAAATTCGAAATCAGAAATATTTCCAGATAATTTTGTAACCAGAGTGAGAATCTGATTTTAGTCAATGCAACTTTACTCGAGTACGAATATTTGAACATCGCATAAAAAGGGTGACATGCAA
>JAJRYT010000131.1 GCA_024275635.1 Chloroflexota bacterium
ACTGTAAGCCGGTCATTTTTGTCGTTGCCGGGCAGGTCTGATGGCAAACGCTCTCACCTGGCTGGCTTGTTGTGTTGTCTCTGTTCGTTTGTTAATGTGCGATGGGCTTTTTTGCCCGTTTGATCGCAAAACTCAAGTAATTACCCAATTACCCAATTACCAAATAACCGCAAAGGAGGAACCCATGCCCCAATACCTCTTCGACACTGAGAGCGGTGATTGGCAGCCGCATCCGCGCTTTGAAGGCGCGTTTATCCGCCCCCTGATTACGTCCAAACAAAACCCCGGCCTGACCGCCACCCGCGTGCGCCTCTTGCCCGGCGCGGGGCTGCCGCCGCACAGCCATCCCCACAGCACCGAAACCTTTTACATCCTGCGCGGCGTGGCTGCCTGCCGCGTCGGTGGCGAGGAGATGGAGATGCGCCCTGGTCAGATGGGGTACGCTCCGCCCGGCGTCGAACACACCGTCCAGAACCGGGGCCGCGAGCCGGTGGAAGCGCTTTCCATTTTCAACCCACCGTTGGACTGAGGGGGCGTTCAAGATTGGCTGTGTGGTTTGTTGGTGATTTGTAATTGAGTAATTGGTAATTGGGTAATTACCAGTTACCAATTACCAGTTACCAATTACTTGGTCACAACTTCTCAAACGCCCTAAAGGTTTACTCGTTTCAATATCCGGCGCGCGACCAATGTTATCCATCGGGATGGCGCGCGCTTTTGCCCGAACTCCCATCCTTTCCAGTCGCGCCAGACTGACCCGGCGGTAAAACGGCCGTCGTCATCCGCCTGGCTTTGAATAATGTCTATCATCGCTCGCAAACGCGCATCGTCGCGCGCCCAGGCGATTTGGGTAAGCGCGTCGGTAACGTGCAAAACGTCATACCAAATCAAGGGCGCTTTGAGTTTCTTGAAGCTGCTGCCTATCGCAAACAAGTAGGGTCGCCGCTCCTGGCGCTGCTCCCACAAAGACAGCAACGTCTCCACGCCGGTTCGCGCGCCGGAACTGGCATGATATTCGGGAAACCGCGCCAACAATTTAAGCATAAGCAAGTTAGCGTAAGGGCACGGATCCGCTTTACGGCCCGGCCCCCGAAATTTGCCTAGCGCCGGTGAAACGGCGCACGGCCACCCGTTTTCCCGCACCAATCCGACCAGGTATTCCGTCGCCTTTCGTATCTGTTGGGAATCGCCCAACTCAAACTTGCTCAGCGCGTACAGAATTAACGGCGCATCGCACAACATCCAGACAAACTGATCTTCGCCTGTGCCGCCATATCTGGGATTGATATTTACCAACACCTGAAAGGGGGCTTCGTCCGATTGATGCGCCTGGATCAGGTGAATAATGTTTGAGATGCCTGGATCGTCGGCCTGGAAACCCAATTCAGCCGCAAAGACCAGTTTGTGCAGCAGGTGACCGGCCGATTTATGTGATTTGAGGATGGGGCCGGGCCATTCCCCCAACGCCGCGATTAATGTTCTGACCTGAGGGTGTTCCAACATGGCGCTACGCGCTTGCGTGACTTCGGGATCATCTTCCGGCTGGTCGAGCAGATCCACGCGCGCGCGGTATTCAACCCAGGGCGGCCCGCTCAATAACCAATCTGTCACTCTGTCCATGATAATTCAAATAGGTGCATTTCATCTCCTTAAAAACAAGGATGAAAAGAAATACGCTACGGGTGGGAATGATAAATGTGCTTGACGCTTGGCGCGCCTCGCTATATATTTATTTGCATGATCCGGTCATTCAAAAGCAAAGAAACTGAAAAGGTATTTGCTCGAACGCGATCGCGAAAACTACCTCATGATATTCAACAAGTGGCCTATCGTAAGCTCCGCATGTTGAATAACGCTGTTAATTTACATGACCTGCGAATCCCGCCAGCCAACAGGTTAGAAAAACTCGGTGGAGATAGAAAGGGGCAGCACAGTATTCGGATCAATGATCAATGGCGAATTTGCTTTGAATGGCGTGGTGGGGATGCGCATAATGTTGAAATTACTGATTATCACTAAGTAGGTGAGAGTAGGTTGAGTGAGAAATGATAGCAGATAAATTGAATCCCGTACATCCGGGCGAAGTATTGATGGAAGAATTTCTGAAGCCAATAGAATTGAGTCAACACCGACTGGCCCTGAGTATTGGTGTAGATGCCCGGCGTATCAATGAAATCGTATTGGGAAAGCGTCGTGTAACGGCCGATACTGCTTTACGATTATCCCGATTCTTCGGTACGTCACCGCAATTTTGGATGGGTCTACAAAGTGATTACGATCTGGATGTAGCGGAAGATAAATTGGGTGATCGGTTGGAAGTAGAAGTTCGTGAATTCTCGTTTGCTAGTCAAGGCGGTTGAAACCGCGCCTACGTATTGCGAAAACCGCCGGCGCGGTCTGGCGCTCAGCCGGCGAAGGCCGACTTTGCCAATGTGGCTGCGAATTTATTCGCCGGGTATGGGCGAATATCATTGTCATTAACCGCCAATCGTTTGTAATCCGGCCAGAATCAGGTCGGATTTGAAGGCCACCGAGGCCAGCGCCAACGCCAGCAAAACGGCCGAAAAGACAATCAGCAGCCAGCTATCCCACGCCAGCCGCTCAAAGTCTACGGTGAAACGGCCGTGCGCAAACCCGCGAATCTCCAACACCTTGCCAATCGTATCCGCCCTGTCCACCGCATTCAGCGTCAGCGGCAGGAAAATCGGCACCATCCCCCGCATCTTGCCCAGCGCCCCCTTGTCCATCAGCGAATGCGCCCGCGCCCGCTGCGCGTCGGCGATCCGCCCCATCTCCTCAATGTACAACGGCACAAAATTGAGCGCCAGCACAATCATCAGGGCGAATTCCATCGGCAGGCGCACAAACATCAAGGCGCGCAGCATGTCCGAATTGCTGGTCGTCATCACCATCATCACCACCGGCAGGACGTAGACAAACATGCGCAGCACTGAGATAATGCCCAACTGTACCCCCTCGCGGGTGACGGGCAAATGGCCGCCAATCAGCGGCAGGCCCGGCGGCAGCAGGTAAAAGAGCGTCTCCCCGCCCACCGTTACGCTTAAAATGAGGCCGATCATGGCGATGAGGACCCACATCCCCTTCAGGTTGATGATGACCGGCTTGAACACCCGGCCAATCAGCGCCACCGCCAAAATGCTGCCCAGGATGATCAACAGCGAGGGGATGTTGGTGAAAACGACGCCCATGACAAAAGTAGCCAGCAGCCAGGCCAGCTTGGCGCGGGCGTCAATCTGGCGCAAGGGACTGGGGATATTGGTTAACATGGTGTACCTCCACGGCCGTTCAGCCACACCTTCACCTGATCCACCATCTCCGGCACGCTCATCGCCGGGCGCAGCCCCTGGTCGGCCAGCGCCAGCCCCAGCCGCGTGATTTGCGGCGGAACCAGGCTGCACGAGGCCATCAGTTCGGCGTCGGCGATGATTTCGGGGGTGGGGGCGGTTTTCATGAGACGGCCGTCATTCAACAAGACCACCCGCCGCGCATAGCGGGCCACGTTCGGCATATCATGCGTCACCAGCAAAACCGTGATCCCCTGCTCATTCAACGTCTGCGCCAGTCCCATGATCTGACGGCTGTCCCGGTGATCCTGCCCCGTCGTCGGCTCATCCAGCAAAATAATTTGCGGGTGCATGGCCACGATAGCGGCAATACACACCTTCTGTTTATCCCCCCGCGCCAGAAACCGGGGGAACACCTCTCGAATTGGATCCAGGCCAAACAACGCAATCGTCTCTTCCAGACGCTGCTGCACCTCCTCCTCCGCCAGTTCCAGATTGCGCAGGCCGAATAAAACTTCCTCTTCCACCGAATTGGCGAACAACTGCTCGTTGGGGTCTTGAAAAATAAAGCCGATGCGCCGCGCCATTTCCGATACTTTGGCCCGGCGTGTATCCACCCCGCCCACCAGCACCTGCCCCTCCGTCGGTTTCAGCAAGCCGAGAATCAGCTTCATCAGCGTCGTCTTGCCGGAACCGTTATTGCCGATAATTGCCGTGAACTCCCCCGCCGCGATAGACAAATTGATGTCATGCAAGACGGTGACGCCGGGCTGGTAAGCGAAATTGACGTTTTCGATTGTGATGACTGGGGCGTCGTTCAAATGATGTCTCCTTGTTCGTAAAAAGGGACACAGAGTGTGCAGAGGAGACATGGAGATTCACAGAGAGGACACAAAGAAGTATTTCTCCGTGCCCTCCGTGTCTTCTTCATGTCCTCTGTGTCCTTAACTCGCTGCCAGGATGGCCTTTGTTTCCTCCACGTTCAGCGGCAGCGATTTGACCTGGAGCTGGTTGGTCAGGGAAAGGGCCAAGTCGGTGACCTGTGGCAGGCGCATCCCGACCTGATGGAACAATTCTGCCTGCTGGAATAATTCACGCGGCGAGCCTTCCAGCAGGATATGTCCTGCATCCACCAGCGCCAGCCGGTCGGCATACTGGCAGAGCAGTTCAACCTCGTGGGAGACAAGGATAATCGTTGCCCCGGCTTCATTCAGGCGGCGGCACAGGTCGAAAATGCGATGGACGGTCAGCGAATCCAGTTCCGAAGTGGCTTCGTCCAGCACCAAGATGTCAGGGTGCATGGCCATCACGGCCGCAATCGCTGCCCGTTGCTTTTGTCCGCCGGAAAGCGCGTATGGGGGACGATTGCTCAAGTGACTGATACCCAGCGATTCTAACGTTTGCCGCGCTCGTACTTTAGCCTCGTTGGTAGACATACCGCGCATCGTCAATCCCAGCATCACTTCCTCCAAGACGGAAGACATGACCAGTTGGGCGTCGGCGTCCTGAAAGACTAGACCGACCAACATAGATAAATCGGCTACATCCGTTTCGCGGGTATCCCGCCCCTCGACCAGCACCGCCCCCTCAAATGTACCTTGTGTGTAATGGGGAATCAGGCCGTTGAAGCATTGGCAAAGGGTGGTCTTCCCCGCCCCGGTGGCTCCCACAATGCCGAGAAATTCGCCTCGATAGACATCTATGTTAATCCCGCGCAAGACCCAATCCCGGCTGGTGGGGTATTTGTATTGTACGTTGCGGACGGAGATGACCACTTCTTTTGTCATATTTTTTAATCTGTAATTGGTAATCTGTAATTGGTAATCCGTAATTGGTAATTGGCAAAGGCTAACCCAATTCTGGCGTCAAATTACGAATTACTAATTACCCAATCACCTAATTACGCCATCTTCAACATCCCCTGGCGTACCAATGCCGGCCGGACGGCTTTGTAGAGGAGGGGTAGGACGATGGCGCCGAAGATCCAGGTGGGAATGACGACGCCGACGAAGCCGAACAGGAACCAGGCGATGAAGCCGTTGCCGAAGGACATGCCGAACCGCTCAAATGCTTTTTCATGGAAGCCGGACGCCGGGCTGATTCCCAGCCAGGTGAAGAGCGCAAAAAGGACCAAGGCCAGGTTGGTGCCGACGGCTAAAATGACTTCCTGCCATTTCACGGAAACAGGTTCGTCGCCGCTGGTAAACTTTTTGGCCAACCAAGCAGCAGCCAGGAAGCCGCCGCCGTGCGCCGGGATGTTGGCCCAGGGTACGGGGCTGGAGGTAGCCAACATGGTAAGAATGCCGACGCCCAGGCCGATACCCAGCAGCGGCCCCCATTTCAGGGACGGGGCCATGAGCAGGGCCATCAAGACGTAAATTGCAATACTAAGAGCAAGCTGCGCGCCACCGATTTGGGCAAAACGGCCGGCAGCGTGAGCCAGGAATACAAGCGCCAGAAAGGCGGCTGCTAACGAGATTTGTCGAGTGTTCATTTCTTCCTCCTAACGAAGCTAGAGTTTAGAGTGAGAGATGGAGGAAATCATCTGCCTCTATCTTGCTTCTCTATCTCTATCCTCTTCCTAATTGCGAGAGCTATTAAAATTGAAATGATTGTGTCTTGCGTGGGGTTATGCGCGGCAGGGGGAACGGCCGTCATGCAAGGCGAAATGAGTTTCCTCCTCCTGCTGCCCCCTAATGTTGGGGACGCCTCAATATCACCACCTCCTTATTCTCTTGACTCAACTACCCGATTCCACCAACGGCGGCCGGCGCTTCCCGGCGGCCAGTCGCCGCGTTGCCAACTACAACACTGTTCCGGTTTGGAAGTGACGTTTCTGCTGTATTTTCGTAATTTGGGTTTGGGGGGCGTGGTTCATTTTTGACAAAATCATCTTTACAATTAGATGTGGATTGGAAATCCACATCTAATACAAAAAGTGCGTTGAAACGCGCTAAAGACCCGGTTTGAGCGCATTTCAACCCGTTTTCAACGGGTTTTTTGTCTC
>JAJRYT010000132.1 GCA_024275635.1 Chloroflexota bacterium
CTGTTGGAACCGGTGGATATTGTCTTGCAATTATCCACTCAGGAGTCGTCCTATGCCCAACTGTTTTTCGTAAACGCTTCCGGCTTTGCAGAAAATTCAATTGTCAAAAAGGCTCTGACAATTTTTCGCCAGAGTCGAGTTATCAATCACGGTAACAGCCAGGCATCCTCCCAGAGGTAAATGAGTGGTTAGCTGTTTGCGCCAGATTAACCTCCGGGAGGGTAAGCAGACAAATTACGCAGATTACTTTCAAGAAAACATAATCGGTATCAGTTTTTCTGATTTTCTAGTTTACAGCGGGCATCACATGAAAAAAATATGGGTATTGGTTTTGATTGGGCTTTTGGCAATTGGCTGCCGTTCAGACGTTGTCGAGGAAGAAAACGACACGCCTACGCCAGCAGCTTTGACGCAGAACAGTAACCCAATTGTGGTGACATTAAGTGAATTAGCGGCTAATCCATCCGATTATGCAGGAAACTATATTCAGCTAACAGGCCGGTACAAGCGGCTGCCCCGCTTGATTTGCGAGTCGGCGGCACAGTCATCTCCGGCAACCTGGGGGTTGACATCGGATACGCTGCTGGCGCTGGCAGGTGGCTTTGACGCTCAGTTACGGCCGTTGCTCCCTGAAGGTCTGACAATGACTGTTGCCGGACGCTGGCAGTATTGGGAGGGGCCTGTTGGCTGCGGCGACGCGGCCCAACCGCAAAAGATTTGGTATCTGGCTGTGACCCATATCCTCTCGCCCAGCCCCATCACCCAGACCACGCTAACGCCGGACAGCGCCTCTGCTGAAACGCAAGATGGACTGCTTGATGATGCAGAAACGGCCGTCCCCCCATCCACTACAAATGAATCCCCTGGCGACACGGAAACGGCCGTTTCGCCCACATCGTCCGCCAATCAACCAACATCCGCCAGTTCAATACCCACAGCGACAGCCACGCCTACCTCGCCTGTCAATGCGACAACGCTTCCCGGCGCGCCCACCGCAACACCCACAGCCACAGTTACCAATACCCCAATCCCCGGCGCCCCGCCTCCGCCAACCGCAACACCCACCAGCTCGGCCACCCCCACACCTAGCGCCACCCCACTGCTTGGCGCAACACCTACCCCGGTTCCTACCCAGCCATCAAATGCAACCGCAACCAGCACCCCTGTTCTCAATAACATTGTCAAGGAACAGCTCGACCCAGAATCATTGTATACGGCGTTTCTAGGGCCTGATGAAAGGCATCAATGGACGTTTTATAATGAAATCAACAACAATAAATTGACGGCTAATTTCGTTTCTGTCAATAATGTTGACGTCGCCATCACGGTCACCAGCCCCTCTGGCGACCGCTTGATTTCACAAAACAATACAGGTATAGGCCAGGTAGAAACGATAACTAACCTGAACTTACCTCAGGAAGGCGAATATTTGATTGAGATTTTCGCCGCCAATGGCGGCAGTGGTAATTATGGCTTGCTGATTCTGGAAGATGTATCGTTTCCAATCACCTTTGACATCATATCCTACAACAATCTGATAGCCACCACGTTTAACGAAAACAGTGAACAGCTTTGGTTTTTCACAGGGAGTCAGGGAGATGATATTTCGATAACGGCCGTTCCCAACAGCACAGCCGATATCGGATTCGATCTAATAGGGCCAAATGGGGAGACACTCAAAAGCATTGACGCCCTGGGCGACGGTGCAACTGAACAGCTAACCAATTACACCCTACCGCAAAATGGTCTTTATGCAATATGGTTGTTTGGCTTTGACAATGGGATCATTAAAACAGAACTGACCGTGACCAAAAATTAAAGATTGGCAACTAGAGTCTGGCAAATCTCAGATTTCTCTCTGGTACGTAAGGCGATTTTGAAAATCGCCCTACACTGGGAAGTGCAAAAAACACCAGTGTCCAGTTGGTAATTGATAATTTCGGTTTCCGCTACCAAACGCGGCAAAGCAAGCCTTTCAAATAGGCCGATTCGGGGAAAGTCAGCAAAATGGGATGGTCAGGAGCCTGTCTCAAATGTTGGATGATTTGTACGTCACGGCCAGCGTCTACGGCCGCGCCAAACACAATCTTCTGGAACAAATCGGCGCTGACCCGGCCGGAACAGGAAAAGGTCGCCAGCAAACCGCCGGGACGCAGCAGGCGCAAGGCCAGCCAGTTAAGGTCCTTGTAACCACGCGCCGCCCGTTCCACACCGCGCTGGCTGTGGGCAAATTTGGGCGGATCAAGGATGACCATGTCAAACTTGCGGTCTTCGTCCCGATAATAGCGCAACACTTCAAACGCATCCCCGGCGATGTATTCGTCTAACGGCCGTTCCCACCCATCGCCGATCACATTCTTCTCGGCCAGCGTTAACGCCGCCATCGAACTGTCAATATTGACGATGGGGCCGGCCCCGCTGGCCGCGGCGTACAAGGCAAAGCCGCCAGTGTAAGCAAAAACATTGAGGATTTCTTTTCCGGCGACGAAATGGGGTCGGCAAACGGCCGTTCTATTCTCCCGCTGATCCAGATAAAGCCCTGTTTTGTGTCCCCCCAACAAATCAACGCCAAATTGGCGCCCATTTTCGCGCACAATCCAATCAGACGGCGGCGGTTCTCCCCAAACCAATCCCTTAAACTCAGGCAGCCCTTCCTGCGCCCGCACACTCACATCAGACCGTTCAATAATGCCGGCCGGGTTCAAACTATCGGCTAACAAACCAACCAGCATCTCCTTGCGCCGGTCAATGCCCAACGTCAGGCATTGGATGACAAGGAAATCGCCATACTTATCCACAACAAGGCCGGGCAAGCCATCGGCCTCGGCGTTGATGAGGCGATAAGCAGTCGTTGCCGGTTCCAGAGCTAAAGCCGCGCGTCCAGTGATGGCCCGCTCGATTTTTTGCCGCCAGAACGTCTCGTCAATCGTTTCGTCGGCGTCCCAGGCAAGGATGCGACCCCGGATTTGGGAATGAGGATTATAATAAGCGCGGGCGAGGAAACGGCCGTCTTTCCCCACTACATCCACCAAATCGCCCGGTTCCGGCCGGCCTTCAACCCGCTCAATGGCCCCCGAAAAAATCCAGGGATGCCGATTCACAACCGGCTTCTCCCGCCCCTTCTTCAACACCAGAGATGCCGCCAACTTATCCATCAGACCGAACGATGCTGCGATTCACCAGTCGGCGAGTCAATCAGCAGCTCCAGGGCGTGCGGGAGGATAGGCAACAGCACATCTAGATTTTCGCGGACAGCTTTGGGGCTGCCGGGCATATTGATGATGAGCGTACATCCTCGAATCCCGGCTACAGCCCGCGAGAGCATCGCATGTTTGGTAATTTTGAGGCTTTCAGCGCGCAGAGCTTCGGCAATACCCGGCGCTTCCCGTTCAATCACACGGCGGGTTGCTTCCGGCGTGATGTCACGCGGCGCAAAACCAGTGCCGCCGCTGGTCAGAATAAGAGTCACGTTGGCATCGGCCCAGGCAATGAGCGTATCGGCAATCAGATCAATCTCATCAGGAATGATGGCGCGGTGAGTGATCTGCCAGAGAGTGCGCGACTGTAAAATCTGGGCGATAAGTGGGCCGCTGCGGTCTTCATACTCGCCGCGTGCGCCCCGGTCGCTAATCGTCAAAACGCCGATCTTCATAAGGGAGGGATGAGGAATGAGGGATGAGGAATGAGTGGCGGTGTTTCTCATCCCTCATCCCTCACTATTGCTTCTGGACGAGCGCCAACCAATCATCATTCAGGCCGCTGTCGGTCACGCCGTAGTAGATGTGAATATCGCCGTTATCCCGCATGGCCAGATCATACCAAACGCTGTCATGTTTCTTGCGCTGGTCAAGAATAGCCATGTTGCCCTGCCATTTAATATCGCCTGGTTTAGGTACGCCAGCTTCAACCTGCGTGATGGCATAATGCCATAATTTGCGCGCCGATTTGCGGGTGACGTTTTTGATGAGGTTGCCGTTACGCAGATCGCGGACGGTGTGATAGATTGTTCCCTGCCGTTTCTCGCTGCTAACGATTTCGACGCCGGTGCGAGGTGCGTCCAATTTACCTTTGTGTCGTTTACCGCCATTCCCCTTATCTGTCTTGGCGGCGGCAGCAGCGGGAACAGGCAAAGGCAGGGGCAGGGGCAGCGCCACCGGTTCCCGTTCTTCATGCGCCAGTCCGCGCTCAACTAAACGGACAATCTCATCACGCACAGCCAGGTTGGTTTCGGATTCGTCGCGGACGTAGAATTTGTTATCGTCTATGGCGTAGGGCAGGTCTTGGCCCGGCTGGACGATGATACGAACGATGGGTTTATTTTTAGAGTTCAGGCTGTCTATGTGCAGTTCTATTTCGGGGCTGAAGCGATTGGAAATGGCCGTATATAATCGTTCAATCGCCTTATTTGGTTCGCGTACGCCAATCGGCTGTTCATTAGGATTGGCCGACGCGCCGACATAGATTGTACCGCCATTGGTATTGGCCATGGCGCAAATATCCTTGAGTACGCGGTCCGCATAGCCGCCGCGTTGGGCCATGCTGGGATGGAAGGTTTGGACAATGGACTCCCCTTCCTCGCGGGCTAGTTGCACAAAATCAACAGGGTTGGCCGGGCCACGATACGGCCGTGTCAAGGCAAAATCATTCCCCGTCAACACCTTTGCCAACGCCTCAAAACTAACCTCATCCAGCAAAATCTCAGTAATGCGCTCCCCCACACCCAACGACTTAGACTGGGCCGATTCCCGCAGCAGCCGATGCGCATCCGAACCCTGAATACAACGCATTGGCCGGGGGTATTCCGGCTTGGAACCATCAAAAAAGCGGCGCGTTGTATACCGACCCCGCTTTTCCAGGTCTGTCACTTCCAGGACGTGCAAGTTGGAGTCTTGCGTGTAAGCGATACGGGTTTGGCCGCCAATATCCAGGCCGCGCATCACGACCCCATTGTTGGAATTGGCATGAGCGGCAATAACCAGGCCGCCGGCTTCATTAATAACCCGGTAAGCGGTCAGCACATCGCTGGTCGCCCCCACTGTCGAACTGCCGGCTTCCAATAAATCAGGCGGAATGTTAAGGGAAAGCAGCAAATGCTCTAAAAAGCTGACCTGTGTTTCTGAAGGAAAAATGCCTAAAATATGGAAGCCGAAGGTAGCCGTAAACTCAAAACCAGGCAGCACCATGATTTTGTCCAGCAAACGGCGATATTCTTCTAAGTGCCGTTTTTCATCCGGCTCCATTCGCCCTAACTGTTCCAGCCACAGCAACTGCTCAATTTCCTTTTTCATCGCGGAGAAACCGGCAACGGTGTTATGATCGGTAAAGGCCATGATATCCAGGCCCCGAATTTCAGCCTGATGCAAGATGTCAAGGTAGCTGATATGCGGTTCCTGGTAATCGTTGGAGCCTGGAGTGTGTAAATGTAAGTCCATCCGCCGCCATTGGCGTTTAGGTGATCTCGTTCGAGATCGTCGTTGTCGGGAACGTCCGGACATGTTACGCTCCTCCTGCAATTAATTTGTGAATTTCCTGAGACAGCATGTTGGGTGGATATGGCTTGAGGAAAAATAAATCAGCGCCGGCTTCCATTGACTCGGGTTCACAACGGTAATCACCGGAGGTGATGAAAACGACAGCATCGCGGGAAGCGGCCGTTTTGCCATTACGAATAGCCCGCAACAAATCCAGGCCGTTGGAACCACGAGCCAGGTGATAATCTACAACAAAAGCGCGGGTATCCGTTTCGGCCATAGCAATGGCCTGATCAACTTCGCTGCAGGTTTTTACTGTGAAGCCATCTAACTCCAAAAGCATTTGAATGAGGGTGATATTTGCTGGGTCGTCATCGACCACAAGGATTTTTATCATAGTTTTTGTTGTTCATTGTCGGGACTGAAACAACTTTAAGGAACAACTGGCCCACAGGGCAGCGGTTTTAGCGTCCGGCTAACGAGGCAATACCCCGTATCACACCAATGATGTTAACGCCTATCTTGAGCGCATCCCCCGTTTTGATTTTGGGAGGGCCATCGTGATTTTCTTCAGCGGTACGAGCCAATAAATAGGCAGTCCCCAATCCTACAACAGCGCCAAGCGCTGTACCAATTAGCAATATTTTCATTTTCCAGTTTTCAGTTGATTCAACCTGGGACATTTTCTATCTCCGAGTGAATTGTTTTTTAAGGGTATTGACAAGGACGCGCCAATAAGTTATTCGAGAATGGCTGCTGATCACAGTGTTGGCGACTTTGGGCAATGCGGTTTCAGTCTTGTTTTGCGCTTTTCCTATCATGCCATCCAGACGCCAGAAAAGAGGTTGTAAACGGCCGTATTCCCGTTTCGGCTGCTGTCGGCGATAGATAACAAACCCAATGGCAGCCATCGGCACAAGCGCACAGGTCACAAGCAAAGGCAAAATCGTTAAAATAATAACCATATCGGCCAACCCAGACATGAACTCGCGCGTCCCGGTGATGTTGGGCGACAACATTCCCCATAACAACAAACCAATTAAAACCAAGATGATCAAACCGGCCAAACCAAGCGGTAAATACAAAGCCAGCCAGTTAAACCGCCGCAATGAGGCAGCGCGGGCTACCTGTGCCTCTGTTGGTTCATAGTGTGAGTTTGTTTGTACCGGTGTTGTCATGCCACATTACCACGATTATGTTATGTTTATTGTATCACAACTGGTAAGGATGGTGAAGGGGAATAACTTGTGTCGTTTTATTTAAGCTCAAAGCTGTGAGTTAAGTTGGCAACACCGCGCACGGTTGCCGCCACCGAACAATATTTTTCTTCCGAAAGCTGAATGGCGCGCGCTACTTTGTTCGCATCTAAATGATTTCCTTCAACCACGTAATGGAGGTGGATGTCTGTAAATTGATAGGGCGGCTCCGGCGCATTTTTACTCTCTACCTGGATGTAAAGATCGGTCAAATCCTGCCGCTGGCGTTCCAAAATCATCACAACATCATGCGCCGAGCAAGATGCCAGACTCAGCAATAATAAATCGGATGGCTTGAGCGCTTTCCATTCCTGCCATTCGGGATCGTCGCTCGGCCAGGAACCGGTCATGACGACGTGACCAAAGGTGTCACGCCCGATAAATAGTTTACTCTCTGCCCCAGTCCATTTCACAGCAATGCTCATGTTATCTCCTTATTCGTTCAGGGTAAATTACAAGATTGTGCGACCGGCGGCCGCATGGCTCCGGTTTGTTTATCGTAACATTGGCAATAAACCGTATTTTCGCTGCGCCCTTCCCACATGAGGTAAGTAACTGTTGTGCGGGTACAAGATGGTTGTTGGCGGAACGGCCGTGTCCATTGCAATCCTATACCTTCCACTTCATCTTCTTGAATCAAAAAAAGACGCGCATCCTCACCTAACTGCAATTCTCCCTTGCCGGCCAGAGAAAATGCTAAAATGGGCAGGCTCATCACAATCAGCCAAACCATAACCACAATCAGATATAAAAACCGGCGCAGCCAGCGATTCATCACCATAGCATAAAGGCCAGAGCCGGAAAATCTACTCCCGGTCTGGCCTTTTCATCCAATATGTTTTACCTGTTTATTTTTCACCCTCAATCGCCTTGAGGTACAACTCGGTCGTATACTCTTTCACCATGCGGCGCATACTAAACTGTGGCGCATTGGAGCGGATTGTCTCGCGCATCAGATCTACCCACCCTCGCGGCACATCATCACGATCACGGCCGTAATACAAGGGGACAATCTCATCCTCCAACAGTTGATACAAAGTATTGGCGTCATGCTCATCCTGGGCATTGTGGTCTTCCCAAATTTCGCCGCCAATGGCCCAACCATTAGCCCCATTGTAGCCTTCAACCCACCAACCATCCATGATGCTGAGGTTAGGAACGCCATTGAGCGATGCTTTCATACCGCTTGTGCCGCTGGCTTCACGGGGGCGGCGCGGCGTGTTCAACCATACATCTACGCCCTGCACCAAATAGCGAGCCATGTGCATGTCATAATCCTCAACAAAAGCAACACGACCGCCTAACTGGTTATGTTTAGCCATGTTATAGATTTGTTGGATTAAGGCTTTGCCGGGGTCGTCGGCAGGATGGGCCTTGCCGGCAAAGATAAGCTGCACTGGTCGGTGGATATCTAGTAATAGTCGTTGCAGTCGATCTAGGTCGCGGAAGATGAGGTTGGCCCGCTTGTAAGTGGCGAAGCGGCGGGCAAAACCAATGGTCAGGGCATCGGGGTCAAGTAAAGTGCCATTGGTCAATACCTGGGTGGGATCGTTACGGCCGTCTACCCAACGACGACGTGCCCGTTCCCGCAAGAAACCCATCAACATCCGCTTTAGAAGGAGATGCACCTGCCACAATTCCGTATCGGGAATATCCACCAACCGCTGCCAGAGAGCCGGATCGTCATGTCGCCCGCGCCACTCTGGGCCAAAATATTTATCAAACAATTCATGCAAATCACTGGCTATCCAGGTCGGGACATGAACGCCATTGGTAATGGAACTGATTGGCACGTCATCAATAGCGTTAGCCGGGAAGACCTCCTGCCACATTTTGCGGGAAACTTCGCCATGCAGCCGGCTTACAGCATTAGATTGTCCGGCCAGCCGTAAAGCTAACACCGTCATATTAAAAGCCATACCCCACGTTTCCTCATGTCCGCCGAGGCCAAGAAACTGTTCGCGGCTGATTCCGATTTCATCCCAGAAACCATTGAAGTAGTGTTCTACCATGTGAAAACTAAACGTATCATGCCCGGCCGGAACAGGTGTATGGGTGGTAAAAACAGTATTCGCTCGCACTTTTTCCGACGCTTCACGGAAACTAAATCCTTGAGCAATATATTCCCGCATACATTCTAACAAGATAAAGGCGGAATGGCCTTCGTTCATGTGGCAAACGGCCGGATCAACGCCCAATGCCCGCAAAACACGCATCCCGCCGACGCCTAACATGATTTCCTGACGAATTCGCATTTCGCTGTCGCCGGAGTACAGGCGGGCAGATAGTTCCCGGTCCCAGGGATCGTTATCATCTACATCGGTGTCTAGCAGATAAAGGGATACTCGCCCAACGAGAACACGCCATACACGCGCATAAACCGTTCGGCCGGCCAGGTTGACGCTGACTTTAAGGCTCTGGCCGTCAGCCATTTTCACAGGCTGAATCGCCGTCTGGCCCATATCAAGCTGCTGGTAAACGGCTTCTTGCCAGCCATGTGAAGGAATCCGCTGCCGGAAGTACCCCTGGGGATACATGAACCCGATACCAACGAAGGGCAATCCAAGATCGCTGGCTTCTTTGGCATGATCGCCAGAGAGGATGCCCAGGCCGCCGGAATAGATAGGCAATGAATTATGCAGCCCGAACTCAAAGGAAAAATAGGCGATTGTTTTATCAATATGTTCGGGGTAGGTGATGTGGAACCAGGAACGGCCGTTTCTCATTTCCCGGTCATACAACATCATCACCTTGTTATACTGGCGGATGAAAGCGCCGTCCTGGGACGCCGCTTTCAGTTGGATGGGGCTGAGTTCCTGCAACATCTGCACCGGGTTATGCTGGGTGCGCCGCCACATCGGGTAATCCAGGCGGCGAAACAGTTCCCGCGCCTCCAGTGACCAACTCCACCAAAGATTATAAGCCAATTCCGGCAAGCGATTGATTTTTTCAGGTATTTTTTCGTCTACAGGTATCATTTACTGGTCCTTTTTGACGGTTGCATTTCTATCTCATCGAAATTAGTTGCTACATCAACTAACCAAGCGACGATTATACCACGCCCTTTTATTTGGCAACAAACTGATTAATCACGAGGGGGCCGTACAAATGTGTTGGGCAGGAGCGGTCTTTGTGATCGCCCAACAAGGCAGGCACAAGGCCAGCCTCTACATTCTCCAACAACATTTTAGTGTGTCTAATCGTGGGCATGATCAAAAATAGAACGTTGGGGTAACGGCCGTTTCACCCGGCTAACGGCCACCTCAGCAATTTTTTGTACACAGCGGTCAAACTGCTCCAGAGTCATCAATTCACGAGTCATGACCGGAGCCGGGTTGGTACAATTAATCACATAGAGCTGGTCATCTTTCAAGACAAACTCCACCATATTCACATCGTAGCCATAGGCGTGGGTAAGCGCGAGAGACTGGTGAACCAACTGCCGTCCCAGCGCATCATCAGCAGGCAAGATGTCGGGAAAATAACGGCCGTCTGTCAGGGAATAACGCAAGAGCATGACCTGTTCATGACCAAACACAAAGCAGTGGATGTGCCTATCCGACTCGACAATTTGCTGCAAAATCATCGTCATTGTACCGCTCTCATCATACCGTTGGATCAGATCATCTACGCTGTGGACGCGATAAACGGCGTATCGCCCACCGCTATTAATATTTTTGAAGATCGCTGGCACGCCCACATAATCAACAATCCCCTGCCAATCCATCGGATAAACCAGATTCCGAAAGCTGTCCGGGGTCATCTCTTTCTCCACATGCTTATTGGGCAACACGACGGTACGAGGGCTGGTAAATCCCATCTGGTTAACCAGGGCAATGCCAAAAAATTTACTGTCGGCCGACCAGGTAAAGGGGTTGTTGATGATGTAGCTGCCTTTTAAGGTCGCGTGGTGCAGACAAACTCGGAAAAACGGAATTTCGTGAGAGATGCGATCAATGATGACATCATATGGAATTGATTCATCCATCATTGTGCCCGACAGTTTAACCAGTTCGGCGCTTACATCATCATCGGCCTCATTGACAACCTTCATGAAGGCTTCCGGCCAATCGCGCTCTTTTCCAATAATCAATCCTATCCGTTTGCCCATTTGTTGCCCTTTGTCCTGGCTCATACATATCTCCCTTTTGATAAGCCGGTTGTAAAGATTACCACGCATAAATATACATCAATTCTCAGTTGTCACTAAATCAGTCAGGAGAGTGTCATATTGCGGGGCCAATTGAGGCCAGTTATACCGGGAAACGGCCGTTCCCAACGCCTCCGCGATCCTTCTCGCCTAATCCACATGGCTCAGCGCCCAGCGCAATCGCTCCACCAGCCCGCCTTGATTCTGGTACAGGCAGCGTAGATGGTATGCTTCGGGAATAAGTTCAGGATAACTTAACCGGTGCGGCAAAATCGGGAAGGCGTGGCAATAAATCGCCTCCAAGATACTGATACCAAAAAACTCATGGTGGGCTGTGGAAACCGTCACGGCCGCTTCCCACAACAACCGCCGGTACGTATCCAACTCCGTAAACCCCACATGCACAATCCGGTCGGACAATCTGGTTATGGCCTCGGTGAAGGATGACGGCCGTTTTCCAAACTGCTGCCCACACAACGCCAACCGAAATGGAATCCCCTCCGCTGCCGCCACATACAACGCCTCAAAAAAAGCCGCCGGGTTCTTGTCATACTCCCATCGCTGGTTCCACACAATTAAAGGAACAGGATTAAAGATTAAAGATTGATGATTTGCCAATCTTGAATCATCAATCATCAATCTTTGAAAATCAACCCCCGCCGGCAATACCTGACTCTTTTCCCGCAGCCCCGCTACCGTCCCCAACTCATTATACTCTGGGAAATGCTTCAAAAAGCGAGGCAGCGCCGCAAAAAAACTGTCATAATGGTACTGCGAATTAAACAAAACCCGATCGGCCGCCAGCATCGAAGCATAATTCACAAACGCATAATGCTGATCACGCTCCCCCAACTGCCGCCGCATCGGCCCCGTCTCCCCCTCCACCGGCAGCGGGTACGTCAACTGGTTCTCGTGCATGTACAAAACCAGCGGCGTCCGTCCCAATTTATGCCGCGCCAGCGCCGCAAACGTCGTCAAATCCAGCATATCCGTCGCCAAAACCAGATCGGCGTCGCCCGCCGCCATAAAACGCCGCGCCAGCGTCACCGCCCCGCCGTGCATCCGCCACTTCCAAAAACGATCCGGCAACGTCAACAGCGCAACCTCATGGTCACTGCACTGCCGGTACCCCTCCGCCCACGCCTGGTGACTACCGCCATGATATGGCGATACCAACATAACCTTCATCGCTCACCCACTTGCAACTTGCAACTTATCACTCCTCACTTCCTATTGTGAATAATGTCATAAATATTCGCCCTCACCGTTACATTGTAATATACTACCCGACGAACTTTCCAGGCGGGAGTTGAACATTGACAGACGGGATTCCTGAGTTGTATTGGGAAGCAACCTATGCCATTGCGATGGCGCTAATTGAACACTGCCCCAACCGCAATCCTGAAAACGTGGGACTCACCGAACTAGCCCATTTAGTTCAGTCCCTGCCTGGATTCAGCGATGACCCCGCTCTGGTCACCGAACAAATTTTACTTGATATTCAAACCGTATGGTATGAGGAGGCAACCAGTTTATGACCGTAAGCCCAACCGATCCAGGCGCCGCTTCACCTGAGGTACCGGACGAACTTCAAAATAACGTCGCTATTACAACTATCGCCAAGCTACTAGACCCCATTTACAATTGGTCGCGTCGCAACTCTTTGTGGCCGCTGGGTTTTGGTTTGGCCTGCTGCGCGATTGAAATGATTTGTACTGCAGCCAGCCGTTTTGACCTGGCTCGATTTGGCATGGAGGTATTCCGCGCCACCCCCCGCCAGGCCGATGTGATGATTATTTCCGGCACCGTTACTAAAAAAATGGTTCCCACAATTGTGCGTTTGTTCAACCAGATGGCCGAACCCCGCTATGTCATCAGCATGGGCGCCTGCGCTTCTGGCGGCGGCCCCTTCAAAGAAGGGTACAGTGTTGTGGATGGCATTGACAAATTTTTGCCGGTAGATGTTTATATCCCCGGCTGCCCGCCCACCCCGCAGGCGCTCGTGAATGGTTTGATCGCGCTGCAAGAGAAAATTGACCACCAATCTATTGCCACCGCGAGCTGGTACAGTAAAGAAGATCCCATGGCGGATGTCATACCTGTGCCTGTGCTTGGCCCCGACCTGGTAGATGTGCGCCAGATTGATCTTATCAAGGCTGAAGCTGCCAAAGCTCAGGCTGAAATAACTGAGGCGGAAGTAGCGGAAACGGCCGTTTAACCCCACCAGCGCCACGACTTGACTACAAGACTAAGTGACTACGAGACTAAGTGACTATGACCGACACAACTCTTAAAACCCCTGACACCGTTTACGAAAATCCCGTAGACGAAGCCATCGCCATCCTCAAAGAACGCTACCCCGCCGCTGTAACCGACGATTCCCGCGAAAATTACAGCGGCGTCGTCGTGAACGCCGAAAACATCGTTGCTGTCGCCACCGCGCTGCGTGACGAATTAGGTTTCAATTACCTCTCCAGCGTCACCGGCGTTGACCTCATCGAAGACAACAAAATGGAAGTCGTCTACCACGCTTACAACATCGAGCAGGGCGGCGGCGCCGTCGTCCTGCATGTCCAGGTAGATCGCGACGACCCCGTTGTTCCCTCCCTCGTTCCCGTCTTCCCCGGCGCCGATTTCCAGGAACGCGAAGCCTGGGACATGTTCGGCATCCGCTTCGATGGCCACCCGGACTTGCGCCGTATCCTCACCTGGGATGAGTTTAACGGCCACCCGCTGCGCAAAGATTGGCGCGAACCCTTTTACGAAGACGACCACAAACCCTTCGGCAGCCGCTGGCCCGGCGGCGGCGTCCATCGCGCCGAAGAAAAGAACCTATACGGCAAAAACGTCCAATATCCTTCCGGATGGGTGCCCACTGGCGAAGAGTACGAAATCGAAACCAACATGTACGAGGGCATTACCGTCTCGCGTGATGGCACCCCCGGCCTAAAAACCGACAAAGTCATTGTCAATATGGGACCGCAGCACCCATCCACACATGGCGTGTTCCGCATGGTTGTCACGCTAGACGGTGAAACAATCGTCGGCTTGAAGCCGGTGATGGGCTATCTGCATCGCAACCATGAAAAAATTGGCGAGCGCAACACCTTCATTCAAAACATCCCCTACACCGATCGTTTGGACTATATCTCCTCCATGTCCAACAATCACGGCTATGTTTTGGCGGTGGAAAAATTGATGGGGGCGGAAGTTCCGGAGCGGGCTGAATGGATTCGCATTTTGATGGTGGAATTGACCCGAATTGTCAACCATCTCTGGGCTTTGGGCTTTTTGCTTAATGATTTGGGCGCGCTGCAAACGCCGATGCTCTATTTCTACATCGAGCGCGAACTTGTTCTGGACTTCTTCGAGGCGACGGCCGGGTCGCGTATGATGTGTAATTTCATGCGCTTTGGCGGCGTCGCCTATGACTTGCCCGATGATGTGCGCGGCCAGCCGATTATGAAGTTCCTAAATGATTTGATTTATGAACGGATACCCAAAGCGCTGGAACAGGGCGATGGTTTAATGACCGGCAACGAAATTTTACGTAACCGCAGCATTGGCGTCGGTTATTTATCGGCCGAAGACGCTATTGCCTACAGCGCGGCCGGCCCGGTTTGCGCGCCAGCGGCGTTCCCTATGATGTGCGCCGCGCTGAACCCTATTCTTATTACGAACATCTTGATTTTGATGTGGCTGTTCGCTACAACGGCGATATTTATGATCGCTTCCTCATTCGCATGGATGAGATGCGTCAAAGTTTACGTATTTTGGAGCAGGTCTTGCCCCATCTCAAAGCGACTGAGGGAGCTTCGGTAATTGGCAGTAAACCACAATACGCCATGCGAATGCCTAAGGGCGGCGAAGCCTACGGCCGTGTTGAGAATCCCAAAGGGGAGCTGGGTTTTTACCTGACAGCCAAACGGCGTAACGCCAATCCGGATCGCTACCATGTCCGCGCCCCATCATTCATTAACCTGACGGCGCTGGAAAAAATGACGTTGGGCCACAAAGTAGCCGACTCGGTTGCCATTTTGGGCAGTATTGACATTGTTCTGGGAGAAGTAGACAGATAAGTTGAAAGTAATGAGGACTGAGTAATGAGGACTGAGTAATGAGGACTGAGTAATGAGGACTGAGTAAAGAAAGCTGCTCAAGCCTCATCCCTCATCGCTCAGCCCTCATCCCTCTTTTCGGAGAAAAGTATGTACGGACTCGGAATTATTAAAGGTATGGCGATTACAATGAAACATTTTGTCGCCACCTATTTGGATGACATTCACTGGTTGTCGAGAGGCGGCCGTTATTACAATGATGAGGCGCTGCAAGTACGGCAAAGCTTAAATGGGAAAGGGGTTATCACTGTTTTTTACCCGGAAGAGAAGCTGCCGGTTCCGGAGCGGTTTCGGTTTGTGCCTTTTCTGGTGACGGATGAGCCGGAATCGGGTCAGAATTGGGGACATGATTGGTGTACGTCGTGCGGCATTTGCGCCAAGGTATGCCCTCCCCAATGTATCTGGATCGAACGGGGCAAACAGCCTAACGGCCGTCCTAAGCCCGAACCAGAAAAATTCTTCATTGATATTGACATCTGCATGAACTGTGGCCTCTGCGCCGAATTCTGCCCCTTCGATGCCATCAAAATGGACCACGATTACGAACTAGCCAGCTACGACCGCACCACAGCCCACATTCATGATAAAGAACGATTGAGTAAACCCCTCAGCTATTGGCGCGAAATTGCGCCCAAAAAGGCTGAAGCTGAAGCAGCCGCGCGTGATTTTTCCAAATTGGCTAAAGAACGACGTAAAAACAGGAAACGCGGTGGTGAAGAAGGGCAAGAAGAGCGTTTGGAAGAGGCCAAGTCACGTCAATTGATCTATCGTGGCGGGCTTTACTAGGCGCAAATAACCCGGCAATATGGCGATTGAGTAATTATGTAATTAGTAATTATGTAATTAGTAATTATGTAATTAGTAATTACGCCGCTTTAAGCAATTCTAATTCACCTCTAACCACAAAGGTCAAAAAATATATCATTTTGTGTCATAATAGTGAGTTCACTCAGTTGAGTGAACTCATTATAATTTAGGCAGTAAAAATTTTAGGAAAACATTATGGCAAAAAAACAAACGAACAACGGTGTGACTGAAGAAGCAGTCATGGCGGCGCTGGCGACAGTCATTGAGCCGGAACTCCACCGCGATCTGGTTTCCCTCAACATGATCCGCGACCTCAAAATTACAGGAAATGATGTCGAATTCCAAATCATGTTGACCACGCCAGCCTGCCCGCTCAAAGGTAAGATGGAAGGTGATTCACGGGCGGCATTGACGGCCGTTCCCGACATTGGCAGTATCACGATTAAATGGGGATCAAATGTCCCTACAGACAGCCGCATTAACAGCCAGCTAGGCCAGCAATTCCGCAACACGATAGCTGTGTCCAGCGGCAAAGGCGGTGTTGGCAAATCCACCATCTCCGTCAACCTGGCCATCTCTTTGGCCCAGGAAGGCGCCCGCGTTGGCCTGTTAGACGCCGATATTCTCGGCCCCAACATTCCCATGATGATGGGAATTGATACCATGCCGCCTCCCCAAAACCGTAAGATGATTCCAGCGGAACGATTCGGCGTTAAATTCATTTCCATGGCCTTCCTGGTCAAGCCCGACCAGGCGCTCATCTGGCGCGGGCCAATGCTGCACAGCGCTATCCAACAGCTTCTCACCGATGTCGAGTGGGGCGAATTGGATTACCTGATCATTGACTTGCCTCCGGGAACAGGGGACGCCCAGCTCACATTGGCCCAGGTTTTGCCGCTTTCCGGCGCCATCGTCATCACCCAGCCCATGCAGGTGGCCGCTGCTGACGCTCTGCGCGGCCTTAAACTGTTTGAAAAGCTGGATGTGCCCATTATTGGCATCATAGAAAATATGAGCGGTGAGTTTTTCGGCGCGGGCGCGGGTGAAAAATTAGCGGCCGATTACAATACCCCGTATCTGGGCACAGTGCCGTTGGAACCCCAGGTGCGTATTGGCGGAGACGCTGGGGAACCGATTGTTGTATCCCACCCAGATGCCAGATCGGCCCAGGCAATCAAATCCATTACGAAAGAGGTGGCCGCGCGTGTGAGTATGCTGACCATCGCCAGCCAGGAAAGCGGCTTTATACCCATTCAGATGATTGGGTAAACGGCCGTTTCATCACAAAAAGCATTTCCCTGGAAGCTCCAGGTTTCCGGGGAAATGCAAAAAACGGAGTTTTACATGGCAACGACAATAGCTGAGAAATCATCGGTAGTGGGCGTGCGCTTTCAAAAGCTCGGTAAACTGTACCATTTCAAATTAAGCCGTCAGCAGGATGTTGAACCAGGCGACCATGTAGTGGTAAGCACAAAACGAGGGCGCCAGTTAGGCCAGATAATCGCCTACATCGATCCCCAACAAGTGCATAACCAACAAGGATTACAGCCAGTGGGGCGCAAAGCCAACCCGCGCGACTTGATCATGAAACAAGTTTGGGAAACGAAGGAACTAGATGCGCTCATTACCTGCCGCGAAAAAGCAAAGGTGTTGGGCGTTAAAGACGCCAAATTTGTTAAAGCAGAATACAGTTTTGACGGCCGTTGGCTAACATTTCATTACGCTACAGAGAACAGAAAACTAAATGTACACCGGCTTCAAAAAGAGCTAAAGCAGCATTTTGATACGCGCATTGAGATGCGGGCAATTGGACCGCGCGACGTTGCCAAGATTCTAGGCGGCTATGGGGCTTGTGGCGCGCCGCGCTGTTGCTCGACATTTCTGACCGAGTTCAGCCCGGTTTCGATTCGTATGGCCAAGGCGCAGGGAATCTCGTTAAGCCCTCAAGAAATTACGGGGATGTGCGGCCGTTTACGCTGCTGCCTGGTTTATGAGTATGAGCAGTACGTTGAGGCGAAGAAGACACTGCCCCGGAAAGGTAAACGGATTGGCACACCCTATGGCGTCGGCAAGGTTTGGGATGTGCGCGTGCTGCGCGAATCAGTCATTGTTGATGTGGATGGCGAGCGGCACGAAGTCTTTCAGCATGAAATTGAACCGCTGGAAGAGTTGAAAGCCTTGCAAAAGAAAGCCGAAGCCGGTTGTTCCAAACATGAAAACGGCGGCTGCGACTGCGGCGCGAAAAAATAAACGGGTAAAGAGGTGATGAGGTGACGGCCGATCGGGAAACTGCCTGGGAACTGGTTTGTGAATTTGTAAAGGACGCCGGTTTGCGCCGGCACATGCTGTCTGTTGCCGCCGCCATGCGCTGGTATGCCGAAAATTTGGGAGAAGACCCCGATTATTGGGAAATAGTTGGGCTGATTCACGACTTCGATTGGGAAATTCATCCCGATCTTAACCGGCATCCGATTAAAGGGGCCGATATACTGCGTGAGCGGGGTTGGGATGAAGCAACGATACGCACCATCTTATCCCACTACACGGAAGGCACAGGAGTAGAACGACAGAAACCGATTGATTTTGCGCTGCTGGCCTGTGATGAAATTACAGGACTGATTATTGCGACAACCTTGGTACGGCCGTCTCGCAATATCGCTGAAGTTGCCCTCAAGTCCGTCCGCAAGAAGTGGAAAAATCTCAAGTTTGCCGCCGGCGTGGATCGTGAGCACGTCGAAACAGTCACGGCCGATTTCAGCCGCGCATGTTTTGACGGGAAGCTAGACATGTGGACGCATATCGGCAATGTGCTAACCGCCATGCAAGGCGTGGCAGAACCATTGGAATTAGACGGCCGTTTAGCCCTTACATGACCTCAAAGCCATGACAAAACAAGAATACATCACGGTGAAAGAGGCGCTAACGGCTATTCTCGACGGCGTCTCCGTTTTACCCACCAAACACGTTCCTCTGCTGGAAGCATTAGGGCGTGTATTGGCCGAACCAGTCATCGCCCGCGACAGCTTGCCCCCCTTCGCTAACTCTTCGATGGATGGCTACGCTCTGCGCGCTGCCGATTTAGTCGGAGCCACGCCAGAAACGCCAGCCACCTTGCGCGTCGTGGCCGATATTGCTGCCGGAACTGTCTCACAAACGATGATAACGGCAGGCACAGCCGCCCGCATCATGACCGGCGCGCCCCTACCGCCCGGCGCCGATGCGGTCATCCCCGTAGAAGATACCAATGAACCGTGGCGTGATGTGGAACGGCCGTTACCCACCCACATACAAATCCATCGCCAGATACAACCCAGCGACTACGTTCGCCACATCGGCGAAGACATAGACGCCGGTCATGTCGTCCTCAAAGCCGGTCATGCGCTGCGCCCGCAAGAAGTCGGCATCCTGGCCGCGCTTGGCGTCAGCCAGGTTCCTGTCATTCGGCGGCCCAAAGTAGGAGTCCTGGCCACCGGAGATGAACTCATCCCCGTGGATGCGCCCTTACAGCCAGGGAAAATTCGCAACAGCAACGGCTACACGCAAATTGCTCAGGTAATGGCTTTAGGCGGCGTCCCTGTCTCCCTGGGCATTGCCGGCGACACCGAAGATGACGTTCGCGCCAAACTACAAATCGGTTTAGATGCCGGCGTAGATTTATTCGTCAGCTCAGCCGGAGTTTCTGTCGGGGCCTACGACGTAGTCAAATCTGTCCTGGAACGGGAAGGGAATGTCGCCTTTTGGCGCGTCCGGATGCGTCCTGGCAAACCCCTCGCCTACGGCAAATACGGCGATACTCCTTACCTCGGCTTACCGGGCAACCCTGTCTCAGCCATGGTCTCATTCGAGCGGTTCGCGCGCGCGGCCATCCTCAAAATGGCCGGCCACACCCGGCTCAACCGCCCCCAAATCAACATCATTTTGCAAGATGAAATCTTTTCAGACGGGCGCGAGAGCTATATTCGGGCCGTCGTCGCCAGAGAAGGGGATGCTTACATTGCCGCAACTACTGGCGGGCAAGGCTCGCACATGATGACATCACTTGTCAAAGCCAATGCCCTGCTCATCGTTCCGGAAGGGGTGACACACGTTAAGACAGGCGAACAATTAACAGCCTGGATGATTGATTGGCCAGGATCAATTTTTTAGAGAAGCCGGATATTTCCATAAAAAAAGCCCCCAAACGGGGCTTTTTGTTTTTCCGTTAATTATGAATTTATCCGTCGTGCCGGACACGGAGCGTGCGGCTCATAATTTCTTCTTGCTGCGCGCGCATCTTGGCTCGACTGCGGCGGCGCTTACGTGCCTTACCCCTTGTCGGACTGGGAATTGGTTCGCCCATCGCCTGACGCATAGCGATTTCCATAGCTGTGGGCATGATTTCTTCTTCGAAATCATCAAAATCGCTGTAGCTATTCTCTTGTCGAGATTTACTTTGACCGCCGCCGTAAGAAACGGCCGTTTCCGGCTTTTCCAACAACGCTTTAATGCTTAAATCAATACGACGCTTCCGCTTGCTAAAGCCCAATACCTGCACCCGTACCTCATCGCCAACATGGTACAGTTCACTGGGGTGTTTTACATAATCGTAGCTCAATTCGCTAATATGAACCAGACCTTCCCGCTCAGCGCCAATATCAATAAAAGCGCCAAAATTCTCTAGCCGGTTCACACGACCAGTATATTCTTGATCTTTCTTCAAATCAGCCCATTCGACAGCCAATGGTTCAATCATAGAAACCATAATCTGCCGATTGTCCTTGTTGACCTTCTCAATCCAAACGGTGACCTCATCCCCTTCATTAAGAACGTCAGAAACACGGTTAACACGCTCTTTACCCAATTTGGAAATGTGAACCATAGCATTTACGTCCACACCAATATCAATAAAAGCGCCATACAGCTCCAAACGCTTCACGACGCCGGTCAATTTCATTTTGGGTTTAAGGTCATCTAAACTTGTGGGGGCAACCGCCTCCACCTGAATTTCGGTATTTTCTTCACTCATGACAGAGCTTCTCCTAGGCAGGGTTTAATGTGGTCTGCGCTCTGCGCATAAAAACCGTCAGTTTTCCGCATCATATTGGGAACAGAACACAATAGCTTGTTATAAAGACAAGCCGTAATTATAGCAGTCAGGGGAAGCCTGTCAAACAAATTTTCGACTAAAAGGCAGCCGCTTCAGTCAGTTCCTCGCCAACCTGATCCGCCGGTTGAAATTCATCAGTAGGCAGCCCGGATTCACGTCGAATCATATACTCCAGTTCGTCCAAAATGGTCGGATTTTCGGCCAGGCAAATCTTGGCATTTTCCCGTCCCTGCCCCAATAATGTTTCACCATAACGAAAAAAAGCGCCTCGTTTCTCTATCATTTCATGGGCTACAGCCAGATCTAAAACATCGCCGGTTAAGGAAATACCCTCATTATACATAATATCGAATTCAGCCTCGGTAAAGGGTGGTGCGACTTTATTTTTCTTTACTTTTACCCGCGTCCGATTACCCACAACGTCGCCTTTAATCTTGAGGGCCTGGATGCGCCGGATGTCCAATCGTACCGAGGCGTAGAATTTGAGCGCATTGCCACCGCTGGTCGTTTCCGGGTTGCCAAACATAACGCCGATTTTGGAGCGCAACTGGTTGGTGAAAATGACAACGGTGTTGGTTTGTTTAATGACGCCAGACAGTTTGCGTAAGGCTTGCGACATGAGACGGGCTTGCAAACCCATATGAGAATCACCCATTTCGCCTTCGATTTCGGCGCGGGGAACAAGAGCGGCAACAGAATCAACGACGACCACGTCCATCGTGCCAGAACGGATGAGAGCTTCGGCGATTTCTAACGCTTGTTCGCCGGTGTCGGGTTGGGATACGTACAGATTATTCACGTCTACACCGCATTTGGCAGCATAGTTGGGATCGAGGGCGTGTTCCATGTCTACGAAGGCGCAAATGCCGCCCCGTTTTTGGGCTTCGGCGATGATATGCTGGCAGAGCGTGGTCTTACCGGAAGATTCAGGGCCATATATTTCGATGACGCGACCACGGGGCATGCCGCCGACGCCTAGAGCGATATCTAAAGATAACGCGCCGGTAGGGATAGATTCAATCTGTAAGTGCTTGGCATCGCCCAGCCGCATAATGGTTCCTTCGCCAAATCGCTTGGTCAAGGAATCCAAGGTCTTTTCCAGGGTGGTAGCACGGGCGTCGCTATTGTTTTTTGATTTAGCCATCAGATTTACTCCTAAATATTGTCAGGGGTGATATTATAGTTATAGCTAGATACTAGCACTTTTGTTCTAATTTGTCAATGCCGAATCAAAAGCGTCGAACTATCGTTCATAATTATAAAAAAGGAGTGTTTTTATGGCTGCCCGCTTAACGGGAACGCAGCCGGCGCAATAACTCTGGAACCTCGCGGCCGCCGAGAAGCAAGTGAAGCCCAACATAAGCCACGATTCCAGTTACAGCGCCTATGATGAGAAATGGTAAACGGCCGTCTACTACCCGCCCCACAGCCATCACCGCCAACGCCATCCCCACTGCGGCGGCTAAGGCGCGGCCAGAACCTACGCCCAACGCCCGCCCATCAAGCCCGCCCAGACGACGGTGATTCAAAAACAACAAAACGGCCGCTTGCAGTGTAAAGGCAATGGTGCTGGCCAGCGCCAGCCCGCCCACGCCCATCGCCCCAACAAACCAATAAGCCAGCCCGACATTGGTCGCTAGCCAGCCCAAAGCGACCAACATGGGCGTGCGCGTATCATGCTGGGCAACAAAGAGGCGGGCGGCGATTTCCAGGGTCGCTTCGCCGACAACGCGCACACTGAAAAAGAGCAATACCCGATAAACCAACCGGGTTGATTCAGCCGTGAATTCGCCGCGCTCCAGGAACAGGGCGATAGCCGGTTGACCCAATAAAACCAGACCGACGGCCGCCGGGATGGTCAATGACCAAATGATGCGGAGAGCGGAAACGGCCGTGCGCTTCAACCCCTCGGTATCCCCGGCATTAAATAACTCGGCCATCGTGGGGAACATGACCACCGCAATCGCTGTCCCGAACAGCGTCTCTGGCAGCTGCTGTAAATAATAGCCATAGAAATAACCCGACGTGCTGCCCGCATCCAGCCCGGACGTAATGCGGATGATAAACAAATCAGCGATTTGCACCGTGCCCAGCGTGATGATGCGCGGCCCCATCAGTCGAATAATTTCCATCACGCCCGCCAGTCGCAAATCAACGACCGAACGGTAGTGAAAACCATAACGCAGCAATCCGGGAACTTGAATTAACACATGCAGCAGCCCGCCGATGACTGTCCCCCAGGCCAATCCTTGAATGCCCATGCGAGGCACAAACAGGTACAAACCGATGATATATCCGGCGTGCAGGGCGGTGGGCGCCAGCGCGGGCAGGGCAAAATGTTGGTGGGCGTTTAAGATGCTGCTCAACACGCCGCTCACGCCAAAGATGGTGGTTTGGATGAGGATGACGCGCATGAGAACGGCCGTCAACGCCTGCATCTCGGCCGAAAAACCAGGAACCAACACAACCCGCGTAATCCAGGGGGCAAACACTGCGCCGATGGCCGAAATGCTCCCCAGCGCCAGCAGCACAATCGTAATAATCACATTGGCCAGCCGGGCGCTTTCTCTGGCTCTGTCGCTTTGGAGATAGGCTGAGTAAACGGGGATGAACGCCGCCGCCAATGCCCCACCAGAAATCAAGGTGACAAATACTTCGGGCAGTTGATTGGCGGCCGTGAAAGCGTCGTAATCGCTGCCGGCGCCAAAAGCAGCGGCAACCAACTGTGTTCGCAGCAAACCAACCACCTTGTCTACGCCCAATAGGGCAATGACAATGAGGCTGGAGCGGAATAAATGCCGGGCGCGGTTCATGAAACAAAATTGTAGAGCAAAGTAGCAGAGTGGCAAGGCGCACGGCTTTTCAGTAGTCGCGGCAAAATAAATAAAAGTACCTCATTTTGGTAAGATAGCGTTTCTAACCAAACCAAAAGACAGGGTAATTGCATACTTGCTGGTTTTCCTTTTTTTCGCCACGAATTTCACCAATTACACAAATTTAGACGGTTTTTATTCGTGAAATTCGTGGCAGAAATCTGGAATATGCCATCGCCCTGAACCAAAAGAGGCACAAATGCAGCGCATCACATTAAAGGCTTACAATACAACCAGCGGTAGTATCCGCGGCGACGAGGCAATGCCCTTCATAATTCGCGGACTTCCCATCGCCCTTAGCCGATTTCAAGCAACCCAACCCCAAATAAAAAACTGGCCGCTCAAGTAAAGATACAGAAGCAGGAATGGGTAGAGGATCAGACGGTTCAGCCACGGCCGTTTTCCAGCCAATCCCAGCAGTATAAAGGCAGGGAAGAATGCCAGCGCGTAACGCGAAAAGGAGTACAGTGGCTTATAATTTTCTGAAGCTGGCAACAACATGAATAAGAGGAGAAGCGCTGAATAGAGGCCAAACGTGGCGTTCAAGCGACGAAAGCTCCAAATTGTCGCCGCCACCAGGAAAAGGGTGACGACGAAGTCAAAGATAAGGGTAAACTCACCGGCCCGCGCCGCACCTCTGAAGAAGAAGGTGGTAACGGCCGTTACCAAATCCCGCCCCGGAAACCCCGTCGTTTGGAACCAATACTTTTCATACACCCATCTGAGATCGGGAAGTCCCACCCACCAGCGCCAACCCATGAAGGCGGCCGTCCCCCAGGCCGGTAATGTGGGCGCGAGAACGGCCGTATCCCACTTCCATTTACGCTGCTGCCAATATTCGTAAGCGATGGGAACCAGGAGAATCCAGCCGGTTAACCGGGTGGGAGAGGCGAACAAACCAAGGAGGCCCGCCAGCCAGAAACGGCCGTTTCGCGCCGCCCAGATAGCGCCTAACGCCAGTAAAATGAACAGTGACTCGGTGTAGGGAGCCAGCAGGAAAAAGCCGGTGGGAAAGAGGGCCAGGTAAACGATCGTGCGCGTTGCTGAATCGGGGCCAAGTTCGGTTGAAACGACGTTATGCAGCAAAATCAGCAGCCCCAGGAAAGCCAGGTTAGCCAGGAAAATGGCGGCGGCTAGATTGGCCGTCGCGCCGCCGCCGAATAAGCTGCCCAGGGCGCGAATTGCCAAAGGATACAGCGGTGGAAAAACAGAATCCGCCTCATTGGCGTATCCCTGCCGGGCGATACGCAGGTAATGCTGGCTGTCGAAACGCTGCCAGGGACCGAGCAGGCTCCCGCTCAAGTCATCATGCAAAATAGGCTCGCCGAGATACGGCCGTAACCCTTCATCCGGCTCTTCAGGCAGGGGAATAAGAGCCAGCATGACTATCGCCCACACCGATAAAAAGATACGTGTGGTCAGAAAAATAATGAGCGCTGGTTTTACGGCCGTTTTGCTGAACAAGATGATTCCTTTGGCGAGGGTTGGATGCGACAAAAACAACGCCCCGTTTTTCGAGATTTACGTCCCAATTATTGTAGCATATGCCGCGAAAAAGAAGCTAAGGTCTGGAAGTGATCTAATCCCCTAATCTCAGTAGATCCAAAATATGATACGAATTTCACAAATTTCACGAATTAGACGCCTATTATTCGTGAAATTCGTGTCATTCGTGTCGAAAATCTTGATCTACTGAATCTCCCAATCCCCGCTCATCTTCAAAAATCTTCGTTTGCGGCTGAAACGCGGCCCAGGCGAACCAGAAAAATTCATGTCCCGGCAATGGATTTAATTGCGTGCCGGTTAGTGTTCCCGCAACGGCCGTTCCCCACAAATTCCACCGGCTCCCTGTTTCCACATCCACAAATGATTCGCCATCCCCGGCGGGACCAAATGTCAATGTTTGCCCAGCTGCTTCCCGGCTAAACATTTGAGCGCTGCCCACGTCCTTTGCTTCAGCGATAAACTGTTCGTACAAAGGCGAATTCGTGCCGCTTTTCCAAAATACAACAAGCGGCTGCCCGGCAAGAGTATCATTGACCGCCTCCTTTTCGGCTAAAAGCGCGTAAGGATATGCCACCGCTTCCCCCTGAATCACAATCGCCATCACCCGCATTTTGGGCGGCAGACGGTCATCCGGTTCGCCATCATAAAATTTAACCCCCAGATTCGTCAGCGAATCATAATTGATGTAGGGCGTTTCGCCATAAGTACGGTCAAAACCGGTGAAAATGGAAAGCACACGGCCGTTTGGAAACTGCGCCTTGAAATCGGCCCAGGAAACGAGGTTGACCGGCAGCAGCGGCAGCTTCGCCCCGGTCATCTCGCCCACAACTGCTTCGCCGGAGAACTGCTGCCACCACGATTCCGTCTGCCGGTCATACATGACCAGATCGGCATTGCGGAGAATGCCGGTTGTGCCAAAATCCAGCGTTTGCCCCGCCACTGTTCGCTCAAAGGCCAGCCCCGAATCACACAAGGGGCAGTAGGTGATGACGACGGGACGGCCGTCTACCACATCATTGACAATTTCATGCCAGATTAAAATTGGTATCGGATAAGCGCGAACATCTTCATTTAATTGTAAAACCAGCACCGGTTCCTGATCAGTTATCCATTGCTCCGTCTCGGCGATGCTAATAAAGGCAGGATTGTCGAGCGCTGGAATACTGTCCCGGCTAGCGCCGCCATAACTGAACGTTTCATACGGCACGCTGTGACGGCAGAAATTGGTGCGCGGCCAGGGCGGCAGCGGGAACTCCCTGTCCGCCGGTACCGGATTGGCGCATTTCTGGGACGCGGCATTGGCATGAGCCAGCGTTGGGGTTGGGGACAGGGGCGAAGTGGGAGGGGAAACGGCCGTTTCTTCCGCCACCCGCGCACACCCTACCGCTAATAAAAACCATAAAATCATCAACCGTTGCCGCCATCGCTTCATCACATCACTTTACGCCACATCCCGCCGCTACACAGTGGAAATCCTTACATCCCTCAGCGCCTCCTCAGGAGGCTTCTTCAACGACATCATCAACGCCTGAACCTCCCGGAGGGTGGTTCTATTGATAAAAGCTCACCTTGTTTCCAGCCACAATGTCGCGCCCTGGGCATGGTCAGACAAAGGGAGGCTGCCATGGATAACAACCATCTCCTGACCGGAGAAATATTCCATAAATCGCGCGCCATCCAGAATACCGCCATGGACAACCGGTAATGGCGCCGCCCGGCGCGGTGTTTCGCCACGATGGGCAATGACAAGAATACGGCCGTCTTCACCCTCTCGCTGATAAGCAAACGTATCCCGTTCCACGACCAGCATTTGCAAACCGCCCCGCGCTAAAACAGGCGACTCCTTACGCAGCTTAATAAGCCTCCGATAAAAGTCCAGCAGATCATGATCCCAACGCGCTTCATCCCAAATCATGCAGCCCCGCGATTCAAATCCATCTTCATCCATCATACCAATCTCATCACCGTAATACAGGCCAGGCACGCCGGGGTAAGTAAACTGGACAACAACAGCCAGCCGGTGCAGCGCATCATTCCCATTAACCGTTGTGCGAATGCGCGGCACATCATGGCTGTCGAGCAAATTATACTGCTGTAGGGCGACGGCCCAGGGAATTGAAGCCAGGTGACGCTGACAGGTGCTAACCAGCGCTGCGGTGGGCCAGGGCTGCGATGATTGGATGTGCCAGCTAATCCCATGCGCGCCTTGATCAAATCCACGCAGCCAGTGCCACAATGGTAATGTCAAGCCAGAATAATTCATAACGCCATCCCACTGGTCACCCTGGAGCTGCGCGGAGGCATCGAAAAAGTTTTCACCCATCAAATAGGCATCAGGACGTGTTTCCTTAACCGCCTGTCGGATGCCTCTGGCGATTTCTTCACCAATTTGGGTAGCGCCCTGCCGCCCAAGCATGTTGGCCACATCAACACGCCAGCCATCGGCGGCAAAAGGGTAACGTAACCAGCGACGGAAGACTGCGTCGCCGCTTTCATAAATACGGCGACGCAATTCCTGGCTGCGATAATCAAGTTTAGGCAATGTTTTAACGCCCAGCCATGAATGATATTTGTCCGGATAGTCGGTGAATGTAAAAAAATCTAATTCAGCCGCGTTAATGTTGGCCCTCGCCTTTTGAAACCAGGGATGCCAATAACCGCAATGGTTGGGAACAATATCCAGTAAATAGCGCATCCTTCGTTCATCCAACATCTGACGCAAAGCTATCAAGGCCGCATCGCCGCCTAAGTGCGGGTCAACATGATCATAATCAGTTACGTCATATTTGTGGTTGGAGTAAGCAGTGAAGATGGGATTGAGGTAGAGAGCATTAATGCCTAGTTTTTGCAGGTAGTCAAGTTTTTTGATGATGCCGGGCAGATCGCCACCATAGAAAATGAGGGGAAATGGTTGGCCTTCACGCACAGGTTGGCCCCAGAGGTAGGTTTGGGGGCGATGGGTATGCTGCGCAAAATCACCAGGTTGGGGGTTAGTGTCAGGGTTACCGTTAGCAAAACGGTCGGGAAAGATTTGATAGAAAACGGCCGTTTCCAGCCAACCCGGCGGATTATAATCAGCCAAAATACGAAAATCCGTATAATCGAGTGGCAGTTGGGCCGTCGGTCCGGCGGCCGTATAAAACCAAACGCCGTCCTCTGCTTCCAGAATAAACCGATAGTGAACAGTGGGCTGGTTGACAAGGAGGTCAGCTTCCCACCACCGGACGACTGTATCCTCAGCGCCCAGTTTCATCGCCGTAAACGCCTGTTCACCATCAGGAAATGTACGCAGATACGGCCGTTTTAACGCTGTGTTTTTTCCTACGCGAAGCCGAACGCGCACTGTATCCCCCAAGCGCGGATAAAGCTTAGAAACATAAATCGCCGAACCGTCATGATGAACTGTTTGCAACCATAGGGGTAAGTTAAATGAGGTCATTGACCCGATTATAATGTTTTTTGAGAATTCAAAAAGTGCCGGACCCTACCCCCCAAGGCGATTGCATATTCCAGATTTCTGCCACGAATTTCACGAATAAAAACTATCTAAATTCGTGTAATTGGTGAAATTCGTGGCGAAAAAAAGGAAAACTAGCGAGTATGCAATTACCCTGTCCAGAGAAGTAACCCGGGGTTTTTACGTTGACCCTCCAAGCGTTGTCACCGGACGGCATTGCAAGAGAAAGAGCTGGTCAGCCTGATAAGCACATTCTACATCTACGGGCCAGCCCATTTGTCCAGGCTCAGGGCAAGTCGCGCCATTTCCACATAGGCAAAGCCGCCCATCCGGTGGCTGATTTGGGCCGCTTGGGCGGCAAACTGCATCGCCTCTTGCAGACGGCCGTTTAGATGCCCAGATGCAGATAAGCAGCCATCTGGATGATGCCCTCCCCTTCGCCAAAACGGGCCAGCGCCTGGCGGCAAAACTGTTGAAACGGCGCCAGCCCCAGGTCGCCAAAATAAATAGCGATCCCCATGTGCTGGCCCAACGTCTGAAACGCGCCTTTGTCGCCGGAAGCCAGCGTCAGGTGAATCGCCTGGGCCACGTGTTCATCCACCTGCGCCCAGTCGTACCGGGGAACCAGCGACCAGGCCAGGTCAATGTGGGCGGCCACTTTCATGGCGGTGGGCAGGGGGCGGGTCAACACGTCGCGCAGCAGTTCCAGGCTGGCCTCTGTCCCTTCCATCTCCAGCTTGACGCCGGCCAGCCGGAACAGCGCTTCGGCCAGTGCTTCTTCACCGCCGCTGGCTTGCAGACCGGCGACGGCCGTTTCCAAATAATCCCGCGCCTCATCCATCCGGCCGGCCTGGTGGTCCAGACTGCCGCGGATGTGGGCGACGCCCGGCCGGTCTCCGGCCATTTCTCTGGGCAGCTGCGCAATCCATTTGCCCAACCGCTGGCGCAGAAAGTCGCGGAACAGGTCGTGGGTGCGGTAAGCTAGGCCGCCGCTGTCACTCTCCACCAAGGTGAGGAAGAGGTTACGCCGGTAGAGGTCGTCCAGCAGTTGGGCCGCTTCGCGCCGTTGGGTGACGGCCGTACACAGTTCCGGCGTCAGTTCCTCCAGGACGGCCGTTTCCAGCAGAAATTGGCGCATCTCAAACGGCTGATCGGCCAACGCCTCGTCGGCCAAAAACTGGAAAACGTGACGGCTTGATTGGGACAGATGGCTGATGAAGGCGGCGCGGCCAGAGGTGGAGGTGCGCCGGTCGAGCGACAGGGCCAGCAGGCGCAGCCCGGCGGCCCAGCCTTCGCTGTGGCTCTGCAGGGCGGCCAGGTTAAGCTGGAGACAATCGTTGAGCAAGGCGGCGGCTTCCGCGTCGCGGAAGCGCAAATCGGCCAGCCGGAATTCGGCCAGCCGCCCTTGCAGCCGCAGCCGGGCCAGCGACAGGTCGGGGTCGTAGCGGCTGGTAGCGACAAGGCGCATCTGCGGCGGCAGGTTTTCTATCAAATAATCGAGGGCGGTGAGGACGGCCGTTTCCTCAATCAGGTGTAAATCATCGAAGACGAGGGCGAACGGCCGTAAATCAGAAGCCATCACCCCATTCACCAACGCCCCGGCCAGCCGTCGCGCCTCGTCCGCTGCGTCGGGCAAAGCGGCCAGCAGCGCCGCCACGTCCGAGCCAAAACCGGGCGCCGCCTGCCGCAGCGCCGCCAACAGCGCCGCGAAAAACGCCGCCAGGTCGTTATCCCCCTCATCCAACCGCAGCCAGATGAGATTTTGGATTTTGGATTTACGATCTCGGATTGTTGATTGAGTAATTGGCGAAGCCAAACGGCGACCAGGGTGGTTTTGCCGGAACCGGCGGGGGCGGAGATGAGGGTAAAGGGGTGGTTGGCGATGGCCTGATCGAGACGGGTGAGGAAAGACGGCCGTAACAAAATATCACGGCCAATTTGGGGCGGGTGCAGTTTGGTTTGGGGAAACCAGGACTATCGTATGGGGATTGACATAAGTAAACTCAAGATTCCGCCATAAATTTTTTGATTGAGGATATCCCCGGTACAATTTTACACGAATTTCACGAATTAGGAGTATCTTCTCAATAAACTGGGGAGATTACAAAAGTTTTAACAACATATTGTCTGCATAGCGCCCGTTTTGAAACTTTTGTAATCTTTGCCCCGAAATTTTGAGAAGATACCAATTCGCGGCAAAAATCTCGATCTACTACGTTTATGCTATTGCTCGGCCAACCATTCAGGGAACGCATCAATTGAACTGGCTATGAACGTTTCTGCAATTTCCTTAATGCGATGGTTGGTAATGTTTTGGGCAATTTTATCAACCATGCCCCCAGGCATAAAACGCATTCCTTTGGGGCGTAGCGGGCGCGCTTTCATTGATAACGCATACTCTACCCGCGTCTGTTCCCCTGCTTCAATAAAAACTGCTTCACTGCTGTAATACCCACGCGAGGTTGTTGCATTCAATGTTACTTTTGATTTAACGGGTGGAGGCGTTTCGATCGGCGTCAGGTGAATTGTATGTTGACGGTTATTGACATCCACACAAACATCGCAATAAACATGGATATGATAGGAGCCTAATTCGACCGTGGCGTAGTATAACCGAAATTCACGCTCTGGGTTATCTGGATCAGACTCAACCAGTTGAATGTATTTCAAATGCTGCGCCAACCGGTGCATGTCGCTATAGTAGGCAAATGTTGTGGAGCGATCCGCCGGGAACATGAATGAAAAGCGAATGGCGCTGTCGATCTTGATCATAGCTGCGCTGCCGGTTCTGTGACTCCCGCTTCCCGGCGGGGTCGATTATTCTTGAAGGCGACGGCCGTTCCGTATCCCCCGCCTTGTCTCATCGAAACAGGCAGCATCGGATATCTGTTCAAACTAATCGGCCAGGTCACTGACATCCTCAGCCGCCACTGCCGCCGCTGCCGTTTGCGGACGTAGTTTGTGAATTGTCACCCGTGACGTAACTTTTTCAGCAACCGGCAACGTGCCGCCAACTTGCAAACATTCAAACAAGAAAGCAAACTTCCCCTCCAGAGCCGCGCCAATTTCCGCTTGTTTGGCCGCGTCCAGATACCACCACTCCCGCTTAAACGCGCCAATCGCCCGCTTCCGCGCCGAGTACAACACCTGATCCTCCGTCTTTCCCGGCTTCCATTCATTCTGGTGATGTTCCCGCAAATAATCATACGCCGCCGCGACCACGTCCTCCGGCAGACGGTCATAAATCATATTCTGAAAACCAGTCGCCAGGTGAATTTCCACCGCGCCGACTTCCGGGAACTTGCCAAAGGCATTATCCGGCAGCGTAGACGCGCCATGCTGGACAGCCCCGCCCAGCCCATACGCCGCGCGCGCCACCTGGCTCAAATCCTTAAGCGTATCAAAATCAACACTCACATCGGCCAATGTGCCGTCCGGCAGAACCACCCCGCCGTGACTGGTTCCGGTTTGCACCGAAATTTTGGAAATTCCGGCCGCGTCGCCCAACTCACGACGATAGCCTTGCATAAAAGCGTGCAGTTCCTCAACTGTCGAGTTTTTATGACCGACTTCGCCAATCTCGCCGCCCAGGGAAATGGTAATCCCGTCCGGCTCCAACTGCCGCGCATAGTTTGTCAGGTCGGCGCAGAGTGTGTAATTAAGCCGCTGCTGCTCGTCCAGCGTCGGATAGCTCAGGTCTACCAGAGTGGAAGTATCAATATCAATGTTGTAAAAACCAGCATCTACCGCCTCGACCATTAAATCTTTAACAGCTTGCACTTCAGCGTCACCGTCGGCCACGTAACGCGCCGCCGAAATCTGAAAATGATCGCCCTGGATGTAAATCGGGCCACGATACCCTTCTTTAATAGCCGCCGCCATGACGGCCGCCGTATACTCGGCCGGACGCTGGCCGGTGTAGCCAATCTCAGAACGGGCAATTTCGAAGATCATCGCCCCCACATCCATCTTGTTGGCAGCTCGGAAGACGGCGCGGGAGGTGTTGTAGTTCATGGCGCGGATGTTCATCGCCGGCACGGTAAAAGTGGCGGGCACGTCGCCGCGTCCAATGGCCATGTACAACTCATGGATGGATGCGGGGTAAACGCCCACTGCCTGGCCGATTTCCCAAATGAGCCAGCGCGCGGTAGCGCGGGGTAAGCCCTGGCCGAAAACGGCCGTATACACCAATCCATCCATCTTATCCGGCACAGCCAACTCGTCTTCCACCGCCACATGATCACCAACTACATTCACTACACCAGCTAACTGTCCAAATAATTCATCAATTGTTTCTGCTTGCATTTTTAATTCCTTTTTCTGAAAGATGGCCGATTATTAAGAGTAAAAGAGTAATTGAGTAATTACCTAATTACCAGTCAATATCATTAAGTTAAGGTTTTTTGGCTCTTTAGGATTACATGGGGTTGACACCAAATGTAGGGGCGGTTCGTGAACTGCCCCTACCAGATATACCGATCACCCCGCGAAATCCCAAAGACTCGGCTTTTTTACCCTATTTAAGCAACAACTGATACAAGTGAGGAACAGATAATACATTGGTTTTGGATTTTGTCCGTTCCTTACTAAAAACTAAAATCCGTTGTTGCCTTAAAAAAGAAGAACATGTTCGTTAACTTAATGACACTGAATTACCAATTACTAATTACCAACGAAAAAACCAGGCGCCAACATCCAGCCCATTTACAGCGTATTATTTTATAACGGCATGGTATACTTGACCAGATGTACCAACGAATCGTCATCAAATTAGGCACCAGCGTCCTTACTGGCGGCACACCCCAATTGAACCAGCCACATATGGTCGAGTTGGTCCGCCAGTGTGCGGCCCTGTACCAGCGGGGCAAGGACATTCTTATTTGCACATCGGGGGCGATCGCTGCCGGGCGTGAACGGCTGGATTTTCCTGACCTGGCGGATACGGTTGCTAATAAACAAATGCTAGCCGCGGTAGGCCAAAGCCGTCTTATGTTTATGTGGGAGCGCTTTTTTGAGATTTATGGGATTCATGTCGGCCAGATTTTGCTGACGCGGGCCGATACGGAACACCGCCGCCGTTTTCTCAATGCCCAGGATGCCATTCAAACATTATTGGCGCAGCGAATTGTGCCGGTTATTAACGAAAATGACGCCGTTGCCACTGAAGAAATCAAACTGGGCGATAATGATAATCTGTCGGCGTTGGCAGCGGTGTTGGCCGGAGCGGATTTGCTGCTGCTGCTGACGGATCAACCAGGGCTGTTCACGGCCGATCCCCGCACCCACCCTGACGCCCAACTTATCCCGGAAGTGCATACGATTGACCAGACTTTGCGTCGGTTGGCCGGGGACAGTGTGAGCGGCCTGGGTGTGGGCGGGATGGCAACCAAGTTGAATGCGGCTGATGTGGCCCGCCGCGCCGGGATTGATGTGGTGATTGCCGCCGGTTATGCTCCCAATGTTATTTTGCAGGCAGTTGCTGGCGAAGGGGTGGGGACGCACTTTTCGGCGCTGGAAACGCCGCTGGAAAGCCGCAAGCGCTGGATTTTTGCCGGACCGAAGCCGACAGGCTGTGTAACTGTGGATGCAGGGGCAGCGAAAGCGTTGTGCGTAGACGGCCGTTCCCTCCTCCCCGCTGGCATCGTGGCCGTAGAAGGTACATTTGGACGCGGCGATGCCATTTCCATCCTGGGGCCGGACCGGGCGGAACTGGCGCGAGGCATCGCCCGCTATACCAGCCATGATCTCAACCGTATCGCCGGTCTGCATTCAGATGAAATCGCCGGACGATTGGGCTATGCTTATGGCTCCGTTGCCGTCCACCGGAATGATATGATCTTATTGTGAGACTGGAGAATGGAGACTATATGAGATTTTCCAGTCTCTAAGCTCCAATCTCCAACGTTCACTTCAAGGAGACTGTTTATGACCGATTTAATTACTATGGGAAGGGCCGCGAAAGCAGCCAGCCGCCAGTTGGCGACCTTGACGACATTGCAAAAGAATGAAGCGCTGCTGGCGATTGCCGATGAAATCGAGGCCCAAGCCGCGCAGGTGTTGGCGGAAAATGAGCAGGATATTGCGGACGGCCGTTCCCGCGGCTTGAGCGAGGCGCTGTTGGATAGACTGCTGCTAACAGAAGCGCGGGTAGCCGGGTTAGCCGCTGACACGCGCCGCATTGTTGATCTGCCCGATCCGGTGGGTGTGGAATTGGAAAGCCGGATGCTGCCCAATGGGATGCGTCTCAGCCGCCGCCGCATTCCAGTAGGCGTGCTGGGGGTCATTTATGAAGCGCGGCCCAATGTGACTATTGATATTGCCACACTCTGCTTAAAAACCGGCAATGCGGTCATCCTGCGCGGCGGCAGCGAGACGCTGCACAGTAATTTGACATTGGTGCGGGTGATTCAAACGGGTTTGCAGAAGGTGGGGCTGCCGGAAACGGCCGTGCAGTACATTGACAACCCCGACCGCGCTCTGGTCGCCCAACTACTGCGCCTGGACGAGTACGTGGACATGCTCATCCCCCGCGGCGGGGCCGGACTGCATAAATTGTGCAAAGAGCAAAGCGCCATCCCCGTGATCACTGGCGGTATCGGCATTTGCCATATCTTTGTAGACGAGAGCGCCGATTTAGACAAGGCGGTAGACATCGTTGAGAATTCAAAAGTACAGCGGCCCAGCGTCTGCAATGCGCTGGATACGGTGCTGGTGCATCCGGGCATCGCCCAAGATTTCTTGCCCAGGATGGCCGTTCGTCTGGCCCAAAGCGGCGTTGAACTGCGGGCGACCAGCGAAGCCGGCAATATCCTGGAAAGATTTCAGCACGAAGCCAAAGTCGTCCCCGCCGGCCTGAATGATTTTGACCAGGAGTGGCTGTCGCTTACCCTGGGCGTACACTTGGTGGCCGATGTAGAGGAAGCCATCGCCTTCATCCACGCCCACACCACCGAACACACGGAAAGTATCCTGACCAATGATTGGCGCAACGCGACTCGTTTTGTGAATGAACTCAGCTCGTCGGCAATTTTTGTTAATGCCAGCACCCGGTTCAATGACGGCGGGCAGTTTGGCCTGGGGGCCGAGGTGGCAATTAGCACGCAAAAGCTGCACGCCCGCGGCCCGATGGGGCTGGAGGAACTGACGACGTATAAGTGGATTGGGTATGGGGACGGGCATGTGCGGCCGTAAAGCGTGATGAATATGTTGGAAAAAGCGATTGAGATTGCGGTTGAGGCGCATAAAGGGCAGGTGGATAGGGCGGGACGGCCGTATATTTTGCACCCGCTCCATTTGATGATGCAGATGGAAACGGAGGAGGAGATGATAACGGCCGTTCTCCATGACGTCATCGAAGACAGCGATGTGACCCTGGCCGATTTGGCAGCGGCTGGCTTCCCGGAACCCGTTCGCACCGCGCTGGCGCTGTTGACCCACGACAAAACAACAACCAGTTATGAAGCGTATGTGGCCGCCATCAAACCCAACCCGCTGGCCCAGCGCGTCAAACTGGCCGATTTGGCGCACAATATGGACATCCGCCGCCCGTCTACCCTGGATGAGAAAGGGATTGTGCGATTAAAGCGATACGGCCGTGCCTGGAAGACGCTTACTTCATAAACTCAATAACAAAAAAGAGCGGCCGCATCAAAGCGAGCCGCTCTTTCCATTTCAAAACGTAACCCAGCCAATCAATCAGCCGCCAACGGATACATGCCGATAAAAACAGTACCTTCATCCTGCGAGGATTGGAAAGAAACACGGCCGTTCAAATACTGTTCACTCAACAACTTCATGCTGTACGTGCCTAACCCTCGCCCATTTCCCTTCGTCGAAAACGACCGTTGAAAAATCTGCAATTGAACATGGCGCGGCATATGAGCCGGGTTATGTACCCAAAAGCGCACATAATCCTCAAACCTATCACAGCCCACCGTTACAGTTTCACCAGGCTGGCACGCTTCCAGCGCATTTTTGACCATGTTCCCTATCACCCGCTTCAACAACGCGCGATCTGTAACAAACATAATATCTTGTGCCTGCGCGCCTAATTGCAATACACACTCATCAGCCACAACATGCCGTTTATACAATTCTACAACCTCAGATGCCAGCGACAAAGAAGATGCCGGCGCATGTTCCGGGGCAAGTTCCCCACTCTCCGCCGCTAATATCTGCCTGTGCGCCTCAATTTCATCAATCAACTGCACCGACGCCTGCTCTAATAAACCGCCAAAATCAAACAACTGCGCTCCCTCCGGGCCATCTGACAGCGTCAACAACTCGGCTAACCCCTGAATCGCGCCAGCCGTATTCCTGATATCATGAAAAAAAATACGCTCTAGAACCTGCCTCCGCTTTTCATTACCGATATCCTTAACGGCAAAAATCGTAAACCATTCTTTATCAAATCGCAGCGGCGTGGCCCAAATACGTAGATCCAACGCGCTATCTATACCGTCATTACTTGTGCGCGTAATCCGGCATTCCTGAATATTCTTCTCACCGCGCTGCGCTTTCAGAACCGCTTTGACAGCGCCGCACGTGCTGCAAAACTTGGTGGTGCCGCATCCGCCGTCACTCTCGAAGGCGTGAACACAGTTCAATGCTTCACCCGGCCGCAGACCAACCACCGTATGATGTTCTTTTAGCACAACAACTTGCTGAAATGCCTGATTAGCATAGACAATTTGCCGCTGCTGGTTCAAAATGACCAAGCCGCCGGGGACAGCATCCAACATGGTCACTAAAAGTCCTAATCCAACTATCTCCTGCTTCTGGCGCTGCAAAACATTAAAAGCAGCGCGTTCTGCCGGTGCGTATTCAGTTGCGAAAGTGGTCGCACTTCTCATGACTTCTTCCTCCCGTTCATCCAGACTAATTCAGTCTGGAATAGTCTACTACCATTGCTGCTGTGCGGTTATCCATCCAGATGAAGACAGTGTACATCCACTGCAAACATAAAAGCACTGGGAAAAAGGTCTGTTTAGCACACTGGCTAGATAGGTTAAGGGTACTGATTATCGCCACGACCACACGATGCGGTATTTGCACTCCCCTCTTGTATGACTTAGACTTTTGTATTCTTTCATTTGCCGCCGCAAGTGGGGCCAAAGTACCAGGGGAGGAACGGCCGTCTCCGATTGTATCATGGCTGTGATTTCAGGTAAGATGTATAAATGTAGGGAAGTGCGGCGGGAAACGGCCGTCACTTAACGCCTATTCGACCATCTCTCCCAAAAGAATGAACGTTATGTCCGAGAACGAATCTCAAATCGATGCGCCAGAACAATTATTGACTTATATGTTGGCTGCTGACCATATCATTTGCTGGATGCCATTTTGAAGCTACTCGAGGGACTAAATGATGAATCCTGATCCAGGAGACCCCTTCCCCCCTGATTCGACGTTTGTCGCGTTCACATACAATTTATTGGAAGACACCTTGGCAAACGCCGCCAACCCTATCCGGCTGAACCGACAGCTAGTTGAGCAAATGCAAAAGCTGACCGAGGCGCGGCTGGTCATCCTGGCGCGCCTGAGGAAACCATCCGGAGGCTATGAACTGGCCGCCGTTGAGCCGCAACGGCGACGGCCGTTAGCAGAATCGCCGGCCATGTTAACCCTGGTCGCTATGACCTCTGACCTGGATGGCCCCACGCTATGGGAACGGGGCAGCGCTCCCCCCGAAGCTGAATCCCTGATAGAAGAGAGTCTGCCCGGCCCTGCGGCGGCCGTCCCGCTGCGGGCGGGTAGGCTGCAAGTCGGCGCTTTGCTGCTTTTCGGCCTGCCGCATAAACACAATCTCAACCAAGTCATCAATGCCCTGGGCATGCTGGCGCGTGTCGTAACGCTGATTCTCCAGAACGCGGCCCTGTACGACGATCAGGAAACTGCCCTCGCCGCCCGCACCCGGGAACTGACCGCGAGCGAAGAACTTACCCGGCTGATCTATGATACAGTGGAAGATGTTCTCTATCTACTGGCCGTAGAGCCTGATGACGGCTTTCGCTTCGTTTCCGTAAACCCGGCATTTCTCAGGATTACCGGAATGAGCGAGGCGCAAGTCATCGGTAAACGGATTGAGGAAGTCATTCCTGAACCAGCTCAAGCGTTAGTGCTGGGCAAGTATCAGCAGGCAATCAGAGAAAACCGCACGATCCAATGGGAAGAAGTCTCCACGTATCCAACTGGCGAATTGACGGGGCTGGTGGCGGTAACACCGGCACGGAATGCGCAAGGAGTGTGTACACATCTGATCGGTTCAGTGCATGATATTACTGAAATCAGACACACCCAACGCGCCTTGAGCGAAGAACGCGAACGCCTGGAAGTCACGCTGCGCTCAATTGGGGATGCTGTGATCTCCACTGACGTCCAGGGGAAAGTCACCCTCATGAACCCGGTTGCTGAACATCTCACTGGCTGGAAGGAAGCGGAAGCGCAGGGCCGGCCGCTGGATGATGTCTTTCACATCATCAACGAAGAGACCCGGCAATCCGTAGCAAACCCGGCCGACAGGGTGATGCGCGAAGGTGTTGTCGTCGGTCTGGCCAATCACACCCTGCTGGTCGCTCGCGACGGCACAGAACGCCCCATCGCCGACAGCGGCGCGCCCATTCGTAACGCCCAAGGCGAAATCATCGGCGTGGTCATGGTCTTCCGCGACCAGACCGATGAGCGCGCTGCACAAAAAGCGCTGCGGCAGAGCGAGGAAAAATTCCGGCGAGCAATCCTAAATGCGCCTTTTCCCGTCATGCTTCATGCTGAAGATGGCGAGGTGATCCAGATCAACGCGGTATGGGAAGAGTTGACAGGTTACCAGGCAGCAGAACTCCCTACGTTAACAGAATGGACCGAAAAAGCATACGGTGAAAGAAAAGAACTCGTACGCGCAGACATTGACCGATTATACGATCTAGATACCAGGGTTGATGAGGGACGATACGAAATTATGACCCAAAGCGGCGAGAAAAGAACCTGGGAATTCAGTTCCGCGCCATTGGGGCGACTGCCAGACCAGAGGCGGCTGGTTATTAGTATGGCAATGGACGTTACCGAGCAAGTGCGGGCAGAAGAAGAGCGTGAGTATCTAACTGCTCAGATGCGCAAGCAGGCCCGAGAATTGAAGCAGATCATGGACACTGTGCCGGCCGGCGTCCTGCTGCTAGATGCCGAGGGACGGGTTATGCAGGCCAATCCCGTGGCGGAAAAAGACCTGGCTGTCCTGGCCGATGCCCAGGTGGGCGACGTTCTCACCCACCTGGGAGGCCGCCTGCTGGCCGAACTGCTCACCTCGCCGCCCACCAAGGGCCTCTGGCATGAGATAAAGGCCAATGGTCGAACTTTTGAAGTCATCGCCCGCCCGATGGAAAATGACCGCAAACCGGAAGATTGGGTACTGGTGATCAACGACGTGACACAGGAGCGTGAAATTCGGGCACAGCTTCAGCAGCAAGAGCGACTGGCCTCCGTGGGTCAACTGGCCGCCGGCATCGCTCACGATTTCAACAACATTATGGCGTCCATTGTGCTTTACGCCGAGATGGTAGCAAAGTCACAAGGGTTATCGGAGCGCAACTTGAAAAGGATGACGGTGATCAACCAACAGGCCTGGCATGCCAGCCGGCTGATCGAGCAAATTCTCGACTTTAGCCGGCGGGGGGTGCTGGAAAGGAACCCCCTCGATCTGCTGCCGCTACTAAAAGAGCATGTCAAGCTGCTGGAACGAACGCTGCCAGAGCACATCAGAATAGAGTTGAATTATGGGCGCGGTGCGTACACGGTCCATGCCGACCCCACCCGTATGCAGCAGATGCTCACCAACCTGGCCGTTAACGCGCGAGATGCCATGCCGGATGGGGGGCGTTTACGTGTCAAGTTAGAGCAGAGTACGATCGAGCCAGGCCAATCGCCCCTTCTGCCGGAGATAAAAGCGGGGGAATGGATACGGCTGACGGTGTCGGACACCGGCACGGGCATCCCGTCGGACGTACGGCCGCACATTTTTGATCCTTTCTTCACCACCAAAGGACCGGGGGAAGGCAGCGGGCTGGGGTTGGCGCAAGTACACGGCATCGTGGGGCAGCACGGGGGGCGCATCAGCGTAGAGAGTCAGATGGGAAAAGGGACGACCTTTACCATCTATCTGCCCGCGCTGGAAGCGCACTCGATTAAATCATCCCGACTGGCGATCTCGGATACGCCGTTAGGTCGGGGGGAGGCGCTGCTGGTAGTGGAGGATGAGACGACGCTGCGGGCTGCGTTGGTAACCAGCCTGGAGCAGTTGAACTACCGGGCGCTGGAGGCGGCAAACGGCGAACAAGCGTTGGCGGTTATAGAGGAACAGGGAGAGCAGATCGCCATGGTGTTGAGCGATGTGGTAATGCCGGTGATGGGTGGCATCCCATTATTCCACGCGATGAAGCAAAAAGGCTGGGAAATACCGGTAATCCTGCTCACCGGTCACCCGATGGGTAAGGAGCTTGGCGCGTTGCGCACGCAGGGTTTGGTCGCCTGGTTGACCAAGCCAATTAGGCTTGAACGCCTGGCCCAGGCGATAGACGATGCGCTGAGCGGGTAGAAAGCGATTGCATCTCTCAGGGAACGAAACGTGAAAAAAGATGGCCGTCAAAACAGTATTTACACACGATGATTTTGTAAATATTCTCTCGCAGTACGATCTGGAAACCTATACTAACTTGGGCCGGCAGAAATTCTTCGATGAACTTTTTTACGAATAAAGCCAACAGAGAGACGAACAAACTTTATGGAAGCCTACGCCCGCATCATCATGGAAGACATACTTGGCAAACGCATTGCCACAATCAGGCGCTTTCCTACAGGGCTTTCACATTTCGTTTTCGATGTCGTTACCAGGGACAACTTCCCTTATGTCGTTCGCATTGCACGACCCGAAAGAAGGGCCGAGTTTGAACGCGGAATCTATTGGCAAGAAAGGCTCGAGGGCAGTAGGAATACCTTTACCTGAAATATATCATACAGGCGCAGTCAATAATCACCTTTGGTCTGTTTATGAGCGACTTCCGGGTACTGATTTGGAAGATGCTTATCCTTCATTATCCACACTGGGAAAAAGGGATATTGCTCACGCAGTAGCTAAAATACAACAGAAGGTTCATTTGCTGGATAAGCACCATTTTCAAAGAATTTACCCGTGGGTTGATGTGATACACACGATTGTTAAAAGAAGTGAAAGGGAGATTCTGGCAGTAGGACTAAGCAAAAAGAAGCATGTCGCTCGTGTCAGCGAGAAAATTCAAGACCTTTTGGATTACTTGCACACAGTTAAACCAGTTCCGTTTTTGTACGATTTGAATGTTAGAAATGTCATTGTTAAGGGTGGTGAAGTAACCGGGATCATTGATGTAGATGCTTTATGGTTTGGCGACCCGCTCCTAGCAATTGGCCGTGGGAAAACCATCTTGCTAACAATGCAGCAGGATACAGACTTTATTTCTCGCTGGTGTCAATTCTTGAATCTATCGGACCTTCAGTTGAAGATGGTAGATTTCTATGCGCTTCTGTATAGTGTCCGTTTTATGGGAACAATTGGGCAGAATTTGAATGGCAGCTATAGTTTGCAAGCCGACCCCAATATCGCTCATCTTCTGGACAAAGTAGAACTTCTCACCCACGAATCACTGGATTGGCTGCAAAATCTGGCAGGGATAACGGCCGTTCTCGCCCAATACCGGCAGGTTTATTTCCCTGGAAGCTCAGAGTTTCCAGGGAAATAAACCTCCTCCTTTTGTTGCCAGTTGCCAGGGAGATGCTTACAATACGCCACCCATGGTGGGGGCCATTGAACAAACCGTTTCCAAACCGAACCATACGACTGAGGAGGCCGCATGACAACTGCAACTCTGGATTCCAAACCCATATCCACCCGAAGAGAACGCATCGCCTGGTATTTGTACGATTTTGGCAACTCGGCCTATGCCGCCGTCGTGCTGTTGGCCGTTTACTCGGCCTATTTTCAAGGCACAATCGTCGGCGGCGCGGAAGGCTCGCGGCTGTGGGGCATCGCGGTGGGCATCGCCATGCTGGTCGTGGCCGTCACCTCGCCGGTGTTAGGCGCTATCGCCGATTATTCCGGGGCCAAGAAGAAGTTTCTGCTGTTTTATACGATTATGGCCTGTACGTTTACGGCCGCTCTTTTCTTTGCCGAACCGGGGCGCGTGGCTATTGGCATGGGCTTTTTCATCCTGGCCGAAATCGGCTACCGCAGCGCGCAAGTGTTTTACAACAGCCTGCTGCCAGAAATTGCTACGCCGGAAGAGATAGGGCGAATATCGGGCAATGGGTGGGCCATCGGCAACTTGGGCGGAATTCTGAGCCTGCTGTTGGTCCTACCACTCATCATATTACAACAGCAAGGGGTCATCCCCTTGGAAGGCACGGTGGTTGTGCGGCTGACATTGGTGATAACGGCCGTTTTCTTCATCCTCTCCGCCATTCCTATTTTCCTGTGGTTGCCGGAACTGGCCAAAAGCAAGCCTCTCCCGCCCGGTGAGAATTATCTCAGCCTGGCCTTCAAACAGATCAGCCAAACCATTCGCACCGCCGGCCGCTTCAAAGAATTCATCAAATTCATGATCGCCTTTCTCATTTACAATGACGGCGTCATCATGGCCCTCGACTTTGCCGCCATTATCGGCGCAGTGCTGTTCGGCCTGGATCAGCAGGGGCTAATTATTTTCATTATCATTGTGCATGTGGCTAACGTGTTCGGCGCGTATATTTTCGGCGTCTGGATGGATCGGATCGGCGGTAAACGGTCGCTGACCATTTCCATTTTTATGATGCTGGCCGCCATTATCTGGCTTTACCTCAATCAGACCCAATCTGGCTTTTTCATGATTGGCGTGTTGGCCGGGGTAGGTATGGCCGGGTTGCAGTCGGTGAGCCGCTCGATGGTGGCCGTCTTCGCCCCAGAGGGACAAAGCGCCGAATTTTACGGCTTTTTTGCCGTTGCCGGACGCACATCTTCGTTTATTGGCCCCACAATTTATGGCATCCTGGCCTACCGGGCAGCGTTATGGTATGAGACGCGGGGGCAAACGGCCGTTCTCGCCGAGCAGTCTGGGCAGCGCGTCGCTATTCTTTCCATTGGCGTCTTCTTTGTAGTCGGGCTAATCCTATTGTCGTTTGTCAACGAAAAACGGGCGCAGGAAGCGGCCAAAGCGTAACCCAAAAAGTCGCTTAACGCTCAGTTGGCGGCAGCCCGTGAAGCCTCCTAGTACCGTAACTTTCTAAAAATGTAGGGTGATTTTGTAAATCGCCAGCCTGGGCGAATTGCAAATTCACCCTACAAAATCATAAAGTTGAGGTACTAGCCAATATGTCGGCGCAAATCAGGCAAAAGAGCGCCTTCCATTGACTTAACCAATGTCAACTGTTTGGCCGTCACATGCTTCGCCCCGCGTAAATCCGCCCCGTCTAAATTCACACCCCACAAATACGCCCGGTATAAGTCGGCCTGTCTTAAATCGGCCCCCCACATGTCGGCCCCGCTCAAGTGCGCCCGGCTCAAGTTAGCGCCGTACAAGTTAGCCTTGTTCAAATTCGCGCCCCACATATGCGCGTCACTCAAATCGGCGCCGCTTAAATTAGCGCTCCACAAATTCGCGCCGCCCAAATTAGCCCGAATCAGATTAGCGCCTTGTAAATCTGCGCCGCTTAAATTAGCTTTACTCAAATTGGCTCCGGCCATGTACGCTTTGACCAGACTGGTTTCTGTTAAATTAGTTCCACGCAGATTCGCCTCGCTCAAGTCAACGCTGCTGGTTTCAAAAATATCCACGTTGTCAATAAGACCCGACTCCCGCAAAAAACGCAAGACCGATCCCTTTCGTTCTCCATCCATCTCCTGCAAAATATTGGACGTCTGCTTTTTGACAATCTCTTGTAACTTTTCATCTTGTTGATCAAATTCAACCAGCAAATTAGACATCTGCTCACAGTATGTTTGCAGCGCCTCCTCCTGAACTGCATCAACCAACATGACCTGCCAATTGATGTTTGGTTTTTTGGATTGTAACAACGGGAGGAGGTCGGCGAGACGGCCGTTTTGCTTCAGCAGCATCGTCAACGAATACGCCTTCGTCGCCCTGCGGTCGCCGGGCAGATCGCGCCAAAACAGACCCAGGTCATCTACCAAAGCCATAAGTTCATCCCGGCTGAAATGCTCGATCAAGCTGCGCCGTAAATTGCGGAAATTGTTTGTATCTATCGGCAGCATATCTCAATTATAACGGAGGCAGCCAATAGACAGCAGCGCTTTCAACTGCCAGGTTCTTGATAACCCGTCTCGGCAAAATGCTGCACTGGAAATGTCAGCACACGAACAACAGGTGGGCTTTTTGCCAGCTCCCCGTCTGGAATACCGGCTTTGCGACTCAGCACGGCCAAAAATTGGGCCGGATCAGGAATACGGCTCCAAACTTGCGGCAGTAAAACGCTGCGATGACCGCGCCATGTCAAAACGACGCCATCTTCCCCAGGTCGGAGCCGGTCTAACAACTCGTCGTAACTGGTAAAAAGGAGCGGCTGCGGCGGCGTTAAGAGGGTCACTTCCAGGCGGATGTCGTTCAATTCAATCGGGTTAACCGGCGGCAGGCGGGGATCGCGGGCGGCTGCGGCGGCATGGCGGGCCACGTCTTCGGCTAATGGCCAACGAGGTTCGGTGCTGCCAATACAGCCGCGCAAACGGCCGTTATTGGTCAAGGTCACAAAACTACAACCGGGATGGGAAACGGCCGTTGGCAGTTCCGTCCAATCAGGCTGGTACACGACTCGCTCACGAACAAACCGCTCCAGCCCCCGTCGGGCGACTTGCACCAATGCTCGCCCCTCATCCAAGTCTAGCGGTTCAACTTTTTTGGTCATCCTAACCGTAGTTTACTCTGGTTTTGCCGTTATGGGTAAGCATATTCAGACTAACCAGTTCGTCAGCGAGGTAGTCAATACCGTTTCAATCACTTTCTCCAAAGTGAGCGCTGTTGGTTGAGAACGGCCGTTTCCCCCATCTTCCAGCACAGCGTCCGGCGCAAATTTATTTAACAACAGCCGCGCCTGCTCCTTTAACTCCTGCGCTTCCAGCGGGTAATTCAACAAAATTTGCAGGCAAGTGACCGCCTGCTCCTTCCGGCCGGTAGCGAAAAACAGTCTGGCGTACTCTTTTAACACCCCCAACATCAATTGAGGCGTCTGGATGTCAGCCGCCATTTGTAATGCTTCGGCCAGATACTCCCCCGCGTCCTGGTAGTCGCCAGTTTTGATACTAACCCGGCCCAGACTGATTAAGGACTCGATGATGGCGTTGCGGTGGCCTGAGTCGCGGCTCAACGCCAGGCCATCTTCCAGCAGTTGTTTGGCGGCGGCGTAATCGGCCGTTTCGGTGCAAATCGTCGTTGCCAGGTCACTCAATGCCTGAGCCGCACCCTCTTTTGATCCAATTTGACGGGAAATGGTCAGACTTTCTTCAAAACAGCGGCGAGCAGGCGCGTAAGCTCCTTGAGCATAAAAAAGCCGGCCCAGTATTTCCAAAGCTAACATCAATTCATGATTCACTTGATGGCGGCGAAAGGCAACGATACTTTCTTGGAGAGTTACTTCCACGACTTCATACTCGCCCAACCATAACGCCATTTCCGCCATGCGCGACTGCAATCGCGCCAGAAGGATGCTGGTTGCAACGGCCGCGTCATCCGCGGCAATGGCATTGATACCCGCAACGAAAACCGCCTTGCCTTCGGCGAAGCGATTCCGCGCCCAGAAAAACAAATACAAACTTTCGGCGGTCTGGCCGAGCAGAGCGAACTGCTTATGCCGCACCGCCCACTGCCAGGCGGCTCGAATATCCTCGATTGCCAGCGCAATTTCAGCCAGGGCATGCGCCTGCCGACCCCCTTTCAACGCCTGTTCTCGTTCCGCCAAAAAGCGGGCAAAGTAACGGCCGTGCGCATCATAAGCTGCGGTTTCTGCCTCTGGGCGCTGCGTCAGTTTTTCGGCCAGATATTGTTTTAAGAGTTTATGCAAATCAAACTGCTCATCCGCCGTTCGCCGCAGCAACGATTTGTCGGCCAGGGACAGCAGCATGTGGAAATTGGCCCCGGCGACATGACGCGCCGCCGCCTGACTAAACGGGCCGCGAAAAACAGCGAGTTTGCTCAACGCGGTCTGTTCGGCGGGCGTTAATAAATGCCACGATTGGCGAAAAACCAGGCGCATACTTTGGTGCCGATCAGGCACATCGCGCAGGGATGTCGCCAAAAAATCCAGGTCGCGTTCAATTTCGCGCCAGATATCCGCGCTGGAAACCAACCGAATCCAGGCGGCGGCCAACTCAATCCCCAACGGCATCCCTTCCAAATGCTGGCAGATGCGGATGACATGCCGCATCTCATCCAGGAACGGCGCATAATCGGGCTTTACGCGCCGGGCTGCGCGCATAAAGAGTTGAATGGCGCTGTACGCTTCCGCTTGTGCCGGTGTTTCGCCAGTCTTAGTCGGATAGGCGAGGCCGCGAATCTTTAACAAACATTCGCCGCGAATGTTTAGTCGCTCGCGGGATGTGACGAGGTAATTGACATGGGGGGCGGCTTGAATGATTTGGCTTATCCAACTACTGCCGGTTAATAAGTGTTCAAAGTTATCCAGGATCAGCAGCAATTCCTTTTCGCGCAAAAAATCGAGCAGTTGGGTTTGTAAATCGTTTGTCCCATCCAGCGGGCAGTGGATAGCATCGGCAATGGTTGTTCCCAGCAGATCGGGGTCGGCGATGGGGGCCAACGGGATGAAATAAATCCCGTGCAAGTAGATGCCTGTATGTTCGCGGGCGGCCTGTAAGGCTAACAGAGTCTTGCCAATGCCGCCGGAGCCAGTCAAAGTCAGCAGGCGGCAGGCGGGGTCGGCTAGGTGGGCGGCTATTTGTTGTAGTTCTTTTTCCCGGCCGATTAACGGGGTTAGTGAGGGTGGCAGGTTGTGGGGGCTGGCTTTGCCGGCTGAACGAATGCGTTGGTAGAGTGATCGGGTTTCGGCAGCGGGTTCTACGCCCAGCTCTTTGTTGAGGATGCGGCGGCAGATTTCGTATTGGGCCAGGGCGGCGCTGCGCTGGCCGCTGCGGACCAGGGTAAACATTAGTTGGCGGTGGGCTTCTTCGCGGTACGGTTCCAGTTCGACCTGACGCAGGGCGTACCGCTGCGCCTGCGCGTATTTCCCCTGACGAGCGTAATGGTTGCCGAGTTGGTGCAGCGCGGTTAAGACGCGCCGTTGCGTTTGTTCATGAACGATCAATGACCACTCTTCAAAGGCGGGGCTGTCGCCGATGATCAATCCTTGTAAAAAACGGCCGTTATACAGCGTAACGGCCGTTTCCAACTCGCGCACACACTCAGCGCACTCCTCCAGATTCAGGTGGGAATGAGTTTGGCTGGCGTCTAAAGCAGATGCAAACGCTTGCATATCCAACCAGTAATCGCTTTCGTGGTTGAAGGCGACTGTTTGCCGAGTGACGGCGAGGTAGGGTCCCAATACACGCCGTAAACTGGAGAGGATCGAACGGAGATTGGCCAGAGCTTGTGTTTGCGGCCGGTCATCCCACAGCAGGTCGGCCAGGAATTCGCGGGGGAACGGCCGTTCATGACAAACCAGGTAAACCAACAAAGCCTCCACCTTGCGCGAGGGCAATCCAATAACGGGCTTCCCCCCCAATTCAATGCTGACGCTCCCCAAGAGTTTGATGGTTAGTTTTTCAGCCATGCGTTTTGCCATGAACCCCACATAGTTATAAACAGATGCCTCTGATCGGTTTCTGATCGTTCGTTAACTACACTTCACATCATTATAACTGATTCCACACTCTACATTGAGGAAATTACGATTTCAATTAACAGGTTAATGAGGATACCAAAATGAAACGTAAACTGATCTTGCTCGTTGTTGTATTGGTTTTGGCTGCCATTCCTTCAGCAGTATATGCGGGGCGTGCCCGCCCGATTCAAGCAGGCATTGAAGATTTGCAGTATGTGAGCCTGGGGCAAACGACGACCAGATTGCGGGACGGCCGTCTTCGCGTTCGCACCAGAGGCTTACAGGCAACGGCCGTTCTCGCCTGCAATGGCAACTTGGACTGCGAAGCGGCCGGGTTAGAAGGGGCGCAGGTGCAGATGCGGCAAACCCTGGGCATTGTGATTGACGTGATTGGCGCGGGTGTGATAAACGGCCGTTCCCGCACAACCCCCATTATCCTCGACCAGAGCGGAGAAACAGAACTGGCCCAACTCCGATTCAGAAGCCAAATCAGCGGCGCCGCCTTCAAAGGAACTGATGAAGAATTACAGGCCATGATGGTTTTGCCTGGACTGGGCCGCGCCAGAAACCGGCTCAACCTGAATCTAACCGGAACCTTGATGCGCGGCAGCGGCAGCGCTCAATGGCAAGCTCTGGGCGGCAGTGGCACGCTCAGCCTGTTCGGCATCTTTTCCAATTAAGCGGATCGGCGAAGCAGCAAAACGACGGAGTACTTCGTAACCCATGCACAAAGGAGACAAAAATGGAAAAACAAACATTCAAAGTTGTTGTAAATCATGAAGAACAATACGCAATCTGGTTTTGTAACCGGAACAACCCCTCGGGTTGGCAAAATGCGGGCTTTGAGGGAACCCAGAATGCCTGCCTGGATCATATTGAATCGGTCTGGACATGCGGCCGCTCAACTGGCGCCAGCATGCCCAGAAGTTAATCAATCGCTAACTCATGAAATCATCCACTTACCAGGCTTACCTGCTGCGTCTGTGGCGGGATGGTGAACAACAGCCCTGGCGGGCGCTGCTGGAGAACCCCCACACCGGCAAACAGCATGGTTTTGCCAGTTTGGAACAAGCCTTTGTATACTTGCAAGAACAAACTACATCTGCAAAAGATGGACTGGACGAACGAAACCAGGAACAATCACCCTAAAAGAGAACGAAAATGATTCCCCAACAACGATATAAAATGTGGCAGCCTTTCCTCCTCATTATAATTGGCCTATCTGCCGCCATCTGGATTTTGGCGCAGCCAATCAGGGCGGCGACAAAGCCCCTCGGTTCCACCCCAACAAGTACTTCAGCGAGCCCCGATACCTGGTATGGCCTCTACACCGACGCTGCCAGCTACACCCCCGGCGATACCATCAACATCTACGCTTCCGCGCCCGACCAGGCGACCGTCTACCGGCTGGTACGGCTGGACAGTGACTGGATTGAAATCACCCGCACCAACTCGATCACCGTTGGCCCGCAGACGGCCAAAGTCGGCTCGTTCATCGAATTTCCCGCCCTCACCCTTTCCGGGCGAACTGCATTCACCCTGGAAGGATGGTTTCATCCCACGCTGCTCGGCGGCGATTTGACGGTTGTGGCCGGGCAGATCGGCCTGATCAAATCTGCAGCGGGCATCGTCGTCCGTGCCAGCGGACAACTGGCCGGGTACGTGAGCGACACCGCTCTCATGGACTTGAATAAATTGGCGACAGCCCCCTCGCCGGCCGATTTCCAGAGCTGGCTCGATAACTGGCATCACCTGGCGCTCACCTATGACGGCGCGCAGGTGAAGGTGTACATTGACGGCGTGCTGGCCGCCCAGCGGACGCAGACCGGCGCGGTGGCGCTGGTGAATGCGCCGTTCCGGCTGGGGGCGCGGGCCAATGCGCCGGGCGATCTCACGGGGGTGATTGACGGCCGTCTCGATTCCTGGGCATTATGGCCAACGGCTCTAACCCAATCCCAGATTGAGACCCGCCGCCAGCGCGGCTTAACCGAAGCCGATCCCATCCCCAATAACCTCAACAACGTAGACCTTTACGTTGGTTTTGAAGACGCTTATCCGGCCGTCACCAACGCCTCGCACAATAGCTACACCGCCACCGTCGTCAATCACGGCAATCCGGGCGTATCCGGCGTCCTAACCGACACCGGACGCGCTTTCCGCCTCAACCACGACCAGGTAGTAGATGCGGGCTGGTCAGTGACGGCCCAACTGGTCATCCCGCCGGGAACGGATTCGGGCATGTACGCCATTCAAGCCCTCACCGCCCCCTTCACGGCCACGCAAACCGGCGACCGGCTCTCTGTACGCGCCTTCGCCATCCGGCCAGCGGCCGGCGCACCGAAAGCGCCCATCGCCGTGGTGCTGCCGACCAACACCTGGCTGGCCTACAACCATTGGCCGGCTACCTATGACACCTATTTGGCCGGGAACGGCATCACAGATCGTCGCCGCTATCCGGGCGGCCCAAATAAAGGAGGCGGGAACAACTCCGCTTATGGCAAAATGGGCGATGCGGCGTCGTTGGCCTATTATCACGGGTTATAGCGTCCGTCCAAAGAAATGATCCCCATTGCCACCGTGTTTGACCCGCAAGGTTCTATCGTGCGCGCACCCGGCTCGATGTACCTGGTGCAATGGTTGGACGCGCAGGGGTTTGATTATGACGTGTACAGCGACGAAGACCTCGACGCCGGCGCAATCCTGGCATCAGATTACCGCGTCTTGATGCCCAACGCGCACCATGAGTACTGGTCGGATGGGATGTTCGACGCGCTCACCCAATTCCTGGATGATGGCGGCAGCGTGGTAGCACCGGCAGGGAACATGTTCAGTTGGCGGGTTGTGTATGGCAGTAATCAGTTGATAGAGGTGCGGAAATACCGCCGGACGCTGATTGTGGGCACAGTTGATATGTTTAGCGGCATTGACGGTAGTTTTATGGGTACTTGGAGTGGAGCGGCCATTTGTGGTAGTGGACGTGATTATTATGGCGAGCAAGATTACCAGGCTTTAGGGGTATCGGCTCACCTCATTCGCCCATGTGACAATCAGCCATTTTGTTACGGTCAATGGCAAGCGCAGAATTCCGATCATTGGCTCTGGCAGGGGAGCGGGTTGAGCAATGATGATCTCTTTGGCGTGGGGCGTCCAACCTCGTTCGTCACCCCAACCTATGCTGTGGGGCACGAGGCGGACACCTGGGTCGAAGGGATGCCCATTCCGGGACTGGCAGCCGGGCAGCAGCCAGTGATCCTGGCCGAAGGCGCCAATTTTGACCCGGAGGGCGCAGGAGATACCGGAGACGTTAATAATCTCCTGAGTAACGTTGGCATCACCCCAACTGTGCCGACTTGTGATGAATATACCACGTCAGTCATTGGCACTGAACCGTACACGGGGGGATCTGATACGCCCCCTACCAAAGCCGGCACCATTCTCTATTTCTCGCATACCGGCGGCGGTCATGTGTTGGTGATCGGGGCCAGCGCGACGCCCTGGGCGCTGGCAAGCGACGCCAAATTATCAGGTCTGCTGCGGCGGTCGCTAGACTGTTTTGCTTATGACCAGGGGTGTGGGTATAGTCTTTTCCTTCCCACAGTTATTGCAGAGCCTTAGAGGCAAAACCTCCCGGAGGTTTTGAACCTCCGGGAGGTTGAATAATCCAACCTATAACCATATGGAGGGTTGCTATGTTTGTTAGAAAAATAGCGAGTATTGTTTTTTTGACGTTACTGATTGTGCTGTTGGCGGCTTGCAGCGGCGGGGACGCGGAGGCGACGGCCGTCTTTCCCACCGCCGCGCCCCAACCGACCAGCACAGTCACGGCCGTGCCGCCCACCGACACGCCTATTCCCCCCACCGATACCCCCGTCCCGCCGACGCCCACACCGCCCCTCACCCCGGACATCACCGCCAACTTTGAAACCTTCAGCGATGAAGCGGAGCGGGTGACGTTCCAATATCCGTCCGATTGGAAACTGGACGCCGAGGAACAACCCAATGACGCCTTCGTCTTCATTCTTACTTCTGGTGAAGACGTGTTCGATTTGCTAGGCGCGGACGATTTCAGCCAGCCATTGGGCTTTGCCCTTGGTGAAATTCGGTGGACGGCCCGCTTTGATTCAGATGATCCCAGCCTTATTTTAGCCGATTGGGTGGAGGGATCGGGATTGGATATGTCGCCGACCGGCGAGGTTTCCCTTTGGCAGCAGGATGGCGTCAACTTTGCCAGCCAGGAATTTGAGGTGATAAATGCTGACGGCGATGCATTGCTGCTGATATCGGCTGTGATCGTGAACGGCGGCCGGTACGGGACATTTGCCTATGGCGTAACGGCCGTTGGCGCTGACGAATACGCCGAATTGGCCCAGGCGATTTTCGATTCCACAATCGTCCATTACCCCGATCCGACGGCCGAACCGTCCGGCCAAACGGTCGACCCTTTGCCCGCCCGCGCCCCTCAGTTTGAGGGAGAAATGGCCATCATTGTCAAGGCGTTTGACCAGTATAACCTGGCGGCGCTGAACATGGTCACCGGTCAGATGGGGCCAGTGGTGGCGGAAGATGCCGTGCAGCCTGCCTGGCGGCCCGGATTCGACGATATCAGCTATTCCCGCTGTGCCGGGGACGTCTGCGCCATCCACATAACAAACCGCGACGGGGCGCTGGTGTCGGATGAGGGGGTTCGTTTTCAATATGGCAACTGGTCGCCAGACGGCCGTCTTCTAGCCGTCACTGCCGATCCCGATGGGGTGATGGATATTTATACGTATGATTTTAGCGTAGAGCCGCCGGCATTGACCCGGCTCACTGCCGATACGGGCAACAACGCCGATCCGGTTTGGTCAGACCGGGGTAATTTCATCCTCTTCGCTTCGGATCGGGATGGGGATTATGAAATTTATCTGATGGGGGCAGACGGCTCGAATCAGGTTCCCGTCACCCAAAATGATGTGCTGGATTTTGCCCCCGCCCTGTCGCCGAACAGCAACGAGGTGGCTTATGTGTCGGATGTGAATGGCAAGCTGGGTATTTTTGTCTTTGATTTCGCTACCCGTGAAACCCGGCAGTTGACGGATAACGCCCAATCTAATTTCTCGCCGACCTGGTCGCCGGACGGCCGTACCATCGCCTACCTCACCCTGGAGGACGAAGACGTATACCAGCTCAACATCATCCCCGCCGATGGCAGCGGCCCGGCCATTCCGTACCCCCAACTGCCCCCCGGCCCCTTCTTTGAAATCGCCTGGCGGCCAGTGGCGCAGGAGTTTGCCGTAGAAGTAGTGGCGGTGGATTTTGAAGACCCGGCCAACGTATTGCAAGCCGTGTTTGATTCGGCGCGATTGGGCGATTACAGCCAATTGGCCGGGCTGTGCGACCCGCAGGGGGAAAATGACGACGACACGGCCGCTATCTGCGAAATCACGACCGGCCACGAGTATGAGGCTTCCTTTAAGGAATGGTTCGCCAAAGGCCAGATCACCGGCGCGGCGGCGATTGACGGCGACCGCGCCGAAATCCCCTTTACCTTCGGCCCAGAAGGGGACAAGGAAGAGATGATGACGCTGATTCAGCGGAACGGCCGTTGGTATTTGCTAGAGTTTTAATTATGGTTCTTCAGGAATTTGCGGGGTTGTATATTGCATATTGCGTACTACGTATCCAGAGAGACCTTACGCAACACGCAACACGCAATACGCAATACGGCCGAATCCCGCGGAATCCCAAAGAGCCTTTTAATTATTAGGCGATTAGTTTAATCTGGTAGATTGAACCAATCTGATCGCAATAGGAGGTAACAAATGAACACGTTTAATTTTACCGAATTAGAACCCGGTGAAGAAATTCTCTTTGGCCCTATCACCCGCACCAAAACCACAACCGTTTCGGCTACCGGGCCGGGGCAGCGGATTGGCCCGCCCCGGCCGCAGCAGGCCAGCATCTCCCGCTCCAGCGGGCAGACCATCGGCGTCACCAACCGGCGCGTCATCGTCGAAGACCTGCAATCCGGCGACAAGACCCGCATCATCCCCAACGACAAGGTGAGCCGTGTTTTTGTGCGCCGCAAGACGAAGAATAATCTGACGACGCTGACGCTGAAGCGAGTGCAAACGGCTAATGGGCAAACGCATAAGCTCGATCTGGCGGGCATCCCCGGCCACCGGGAGAAGCTGCTCCAGGAGACCTTCCCCAATGCCGAAATCAGCGTGGAGAAAGGGTTTGTCGGCTCAAAGGGCTGCCTGATCGTCCTGGCGATTTTGCTTTTCCTGGCCTGCGGCCTGCCGGTGATCGGGTTTATTGTGGGCAATTTGCTCAGGTAAGGGGAACCATGCCCACAAGAGCTTTTGGGCCAAGGCGGCGCATTGGCTATTTGGCCTAATGCTGGATCATTTTACTGCTGTTGGTTTTGGGCGGCTGCGCGCCGGCGGTAGAACTGCCAGCAGCGACGCCAACCCAGACATTGCCTTCACTCGCTCACACCGCCTCCTGCTTCACCGACAATTATGCCAACGCTGGCAGCAACGGCCGTTTCCCCCACCTTTGCCTCGCTGCCCACCGTCACGCTCGCCTCCACGCCAACATTGGAACCAACGGCCACGCCCACACCGCCGCCGCCGGTTGCCGTCGCTTTTAACGGCGCGCGTTTTCTGCTGGACGGCCGTCTGGCCGACCAAATTTACCCAACGGTAGAAACCTGGGGCGAGATGACCTACACCGTCATCAAATTTGCGCCGGAAGGGGTGTGCCGGGAGGTGGGCTGCATTGAAGTGTATGACGTGGCCGCTTACGAAGCGGCCCACTCCGATTTGCCGCTGCCGCCGCTGGGCGCGGCCGTCATTTTGAAAACACAGGAACAACAAGTGGCCTTTCAAAATGGCAGCGGTTCGCGCGCGCTGCGCATGGTCGGGCAGATGGGGTACTTTGCCAACAACGAGGCGCTGTTATATGAGTACAGAGGGTTCACGGAAGACGGCCGTTTCTACATCCTCGTCACCATCCCCCTGGACGCGCCCATCCTGTTCAGCGGGTATGAACCCGACCAAAACACAAACCCCAACGCCATCCCCCTGCCCGCCCCGCTACCTGACGATTTCGCCGCCAGAAACCAGATGATGCTGGCTTATAATCAAGAAGCAGAGCAGCAGTTAGACTTGCTGCCAGCCGCCGATTTTATTCCCGGTCTCGACCTGTTGGATGCACTGGTCGCCTCCCTGCATATCGAACCACCACTTAATAACGAGGAAAACACACCATGAAACAAATACGTATCTTGATTGGCCTATTCATTTTGGGGTTGCTGCTGGCCGCGTGCGGCGGCGATGTTGGCAGC
>JAJRYT010000133.1 GCA_024275635.1 Chloroflexota bacterium
GCATGTCACTCTTTTTATGCGATGTTCAAATATTCGTACTCGAGTAAAGTTGCATTGACTAAAATCAGATTCTCACTCTGGTTACAAAATTATCTGGAAATATTTCTGATTTCGAATTTTGTACAAAGTCGAGCTTAGGGCGCGTTCGTTTATAACTTTGGCGTTTGAAAAGTTGAGCGTGGTTCATTTTTGACAAAATCATCTTTACAATTAGTGGATTGGAAATCCACATCTAATACAAAAAGTGCGTTGAAACGCGCTAAAGACCCGATTTGAGCGCATTTCAACCCGTTTTCAACGGGTTTTTTGTCTCAGCCGTGCATTTGTAATGCACAGCGATGGCTGAACAGATACAGTCGGTTGAGGGATAAACCGGTCAAATAACCGCGATAATTGATCAACGTTGGCGCGCAGTTCAAACTCGCGCAAAACCAGTTGACGGCCGTTTTCCGCCAGACGCTTCGCCTCACCATAACGAGCATAAACGCCAGCAATCGCTTCAGCCAACGCTGCCGCATCCGCCGCCGGTACCAGATACCCGGTTTCATTCGGGCGGACTAGCTCAGGAATACCCGACAGCGCCGTCGCCACCACCGGCAGGCGGCCGGCCAACGCTTCCATTAAAGAAACCGGAATCCCCTCCATTTTACCGGCGCGCGTAATCACACTAGGCTGTACATAGCAATGCGCGCCAGTCAATAAATCGGCGACTTCGCGCTGGGTCTTAGACCCCAACAGTTCAACCTGCGTGTCCAGGTTAGTCGCCCTGATCATCTGTTCCAGATCGGTCCGCAGTTCGCCGCTGCCAATGATGCGGCAGCGGAAGGGGATATGCCGCTCCCGCAGCGAGGCGCAGGCTTTAATTAAAAAACGCTGGCCTTTGTAAGGCTGTAAACTGCCAATGCTGATGATTTCCAGGCGCTCGCCTTCTTGCAAATACTTGTCTGACGGTACATAGTTTTGCGGGTTAATACCGCAGTGGATAACCTCTATCTTCGCCCGGATGGACGGGCCAATGAGCTGCGCCAGATACTCCCGGTTATATTCCGAAATGGCGACAATGAAGGCCGCATCGCCTAATTTCGTTGGCAGCATCACTTTTTTTACAAAAATGTCATGGGCATGAACTGTCACACTGTAGCTGATACCCGTTAATTGATGAATGATCCAGGCAAAAAGCGCCGGGTGGCTGGCATAGTGGGCATGGATGTGCGTGACGCCTTCCTGCTGCATGAGTCGCGCCGCGTAAATGGCCTGGGGAAACAAGGCAATGGCGCGTGACAGGAATTTGAGGTCGGACAAGTTTTCCCAAATAACCCGCGCCGCAAGGGAAAGGTAACGGAAGGGGTTTTGGAGGAAAGAACGGCCGTTTGCCGCCAACACCGCCCGCGACACAAACGGCAAATGACGCATCCGCGCCAGCCAGGGCCGGGCCTCCGCATGAACCACCGCTGGCGACTGCCTGACCAGCGGATATAATGCCACCTGCCAGCCGTGCCGCTCAATCGCATTCATTTCACGCAAAATAAATGTTTCCGGCAGATGCGGGAAGCGTGACATGACGTAAGCGATTTTGGGCTTCATCAATGTGCGCCCCGCTGTCTCAATACGGCAAAAAACGTATAGAACAATATCTGCATATCCAGCCGCAAACTGCGAGATTCAATGTAGGCGATGTCCAATCGCACCCGCTCATCAAATTCCATTGAAGCCCGGCCAAGGATCTGCCACAAGCCGGTCAGTCCCGGTTTCACATCCAGCCGTTCCGTGTGCCACAGCGTATACGTCTCCGTCGCAAAAGAAGTGGGACGCGGCCCAACCAGCGTCATCTCGCCTTTCAGGATGTTAATGATCTGCGGCAGTTCATCCAGACTGGTTTTACGCAGCAGCCGGCCGACACGGGTAATGCGCGGATCATTCGTTATTTTAAAGTCAGGCCATTGCAGTTCATTTAGATGCGCTAACTGCTGCTTCAAATCCTCGGCGTTTGAAACCATTGTGCGGAATTTATACATGCCAAAACGGCTGCCATCAATGCCCGTCCTTTGCTGCTTGAAAATGACCGGCCCCTGGGACTCGGTTTTGATGAGCAAGACAATGATCAAAACAACCGGAATCAGCAAAGGCAGGGAAAGCGCAACGATCAACAGGTCTAAGGCCCTTTTCGCTATCAGATAAGCGCGTCCCTTCAGCAGATGAGGTCTAAACGCTTCCTTTTGCCACCAGGCCGCCTCTTCTTGCCCAAATGGCAGTGTAGAAAGCCTTGTTGATAGGCGCAGTTGATTGAATATGGGGCTTCTATATTCTTGTGTGTCAACCATATATCTGCCTAAATCAGTTGCCATTAGATTTGTCCTCCTTCACGCACAACCGCAGGAATAACTGCTTCCTCTTCGTTACGTTGTTTGCCTGATAGGGGAAGTACAGCGCCAGATAGTTTTGTCACCGCTTCTTGCATCAATTTATTGAAAGTAAGTCCATCGTCGGGGAAAGTAGCCGCGGCGCAATTTACTTTCACTTGTAACTGTTCCACCGTCACTGCTTTGACCCAACGAGCCAGGACAGTCGAATCAGTCTGGTTTGCTTCGGGGCTGAGAATAATTAGACGGCCGTTTTCCTTATCTTCAAACACCATGTCCATCAACCGTAATTGCTGGCGCATCACCTGGGCCAGCCGGGCCATGGCATAGCGATCCAGGATAGTCTGCTGCGCTTCTTGCACCATGCCATTCAAAGCCTCATTCATAGAGTGCGCTTCCGGTTCCACGACGATGACGCTTAACGGCCGTTCGTAATGACGACTGCGCTTAATCTCCATGCGGATACGCCCGTCGGCCGCGTCCAGGCTGGATAGATGCTGTCCCACATCAGCCAGCGTAATAATCTGGACGCTCTCTGTGAATTCATGAATACGCCGCGCTACCTTGTAAGCCAACCAAACCAACAAGGCCAGAAAGCTGATTTCCGTCACGGTCAAATAAATATAGCCATTCCCCACTATCGGCTCCGCAGAAACAATCTTGAACACCAAATAAACAATCTGCCAGATAACCATCGGCCAAATAAGTGAATGGCGGTAAAACGCGGGCAGTAAAATAACAGCCAGGACCGCGATTAACCCGATGATGTAAACGGCCGTGTGGATATTAATGGCATTTTCATACCCAAAATCCAACCGTTCGATATTAAAAAATACCGTTAAAGCTATTAGTAAATACACCAGCAAATACTTAAACTGATTCATAACGCCAACCCTGCTCATCAAGACAAAAACCTACCCAACAAAATCCCGCATAGTTTGAAACCTACAAACCGGCGGGGTTCGGATGAAGGTTAAAAATCTAAGCAACTGCATAGGTGTCATTTCGACCGGAGGGAGAAATCTTTCTTGTCGCATGAGGCGGCAAAGATTTCTCCTTGCTCCGCTCGTCGAAATGACAGAGACCTGTACAGTTACAAATTCAAATCAGTACCTCGTAGGTCTAACTCTGAAAGCCGGCGAAGTTTTGGCAGATCATTCGATGTGCGCCTCTCTGGCGGGAAACCTCACAGGTCTTAGTTACAAAAAATAGACCGCAATTCATCCATAAAGGTCACATCATGGTCTTCGTTTAAGTCGAAAGGGCATTGATCCGGTTCGAGATTTTCTTTTCCATGCTTGGCGTCAAAATCGGCGTAGGCTCCTGGCAATTAGCCCCTCATTATTGGCATGTTTTTGCGGATAGACTTAAACACCTAAGCAGGATTATTTAACAGGAACAAACCGTTAAAATCCTTGCATACAATAGTCGTTTACACGAGAATTCTCGAACGAAAATGCACTACGGATTCTACCGACCGCAAATGAGTTGTTAATCTTAATTACTAAAATCAACAACCCAACCTTGCAGTTTTGATTGCGATGACGATGTTGGGATGGCGGCAAGATATAGACCCAGCTATATCTCTTCTAAATTGTGAGATACCAGTACCCTAACTTTCCAGACTAATGTAGGGTGATTTTGTAAATCACCAGCCTGGGCGGGGTGCAAATTCACCCTACAAAATCATAAAGTTGCGGTACTGGTTGATGCGTTTGCTTACTAAGTAGTACTAAGGTCAAAAAGTAACGATTTTCCTCAAAAATCGTCATGGATTATGGTAAACAAAACAAGGAAAATATGTATCAAGGATTTATGTCAGCAGCTTATCAGCAGCCTTATGCAACACTCCATTCAAAGTGACTGTTACATTGGCGCGCGCTTTTTACCAAAGTATCTCTATTTTTTAAGTTACCCTGGAACCTGACCACTTTCAGACCGGTGTGATTGCATCACTAACGTCAGCTTCAAACAAGTATAAACGGAAAAGGTAAATAGTGTAAACTAAGTTAGGTAATTTTAAGGATCAATCAGCATGCAGCGGTGTAAACAGGAAACTATCAGCTGGAGATCAGCGTGTATGCCCTGTCTCCAATCACCAACTCGGTTTTGTAAGTTAGTTGGAATCTGGCGAATTTCAGAATTTCTCTCTGGTGCGTACAGTAGAAAAAGTAAAAACGCCAGTGTCCAGTCAGTTATTTAACGTCTGCCCTAAAGTTCCGAAGTGCAGTTGGGGCAGCGAGTCGCTTTTATGGCAATTTCTGTATAGCAATAAGGACATTCCTTTGTCGTCGGGGCGGCTGGCGCGGCCTCTTCTTCCTTTTCCATTTTGTTGATCTGGCGAATAACCAAAAAATCACAAAAGCCACAATCAGGAAATTGATAACCGCATTGATAAACACGCCGTAATTCAGTGTTGCCGCGCCCGCTTCCTGAGCGGCCGCCAGCGTAGCATAGCCTTCGCCAGATAAATCAATGAATAAATTGGCAAAATCAACTCCGCCCAGTAGTAAGCCAATTGGGGGCATGATCACATCATTGACCAGCGACTTAACAATCGCGCCAAAAGCGCCGCCAATGATGACAGCTACAGCCAGATCAATCACATTCCCCTTTTTAATAAAATTGCCAAATTCTTTCAACATCTCAAATTTTCCTCCACAATTATAAGGTTTTTGACTTGAACCAGCGCTTTGTGCCGTGATGGGATGTTACTGCCTGTTCAAAATCGTTAGACTCTTCATTTTGCCAGAAGTCACGCAAAAATCAAAAATTTTGTGCCTGTACTTTGGGCCAGGCTGAAATCTGGTCGCTTGCCCGATGCGACCTGACGGCCGTTTCCCTATCATAAGGTCATACTTAAACAAGGAGAACAAAATGACCTCGAAAACAGCGCTGATTACCGGCGCGTCACGTGGATTAGGCCGGGCGTTAGCCCGCACTTTAGCGCAGCAAGGCTGGCATCTCATAATCAATGCCCGCGGCGCCGACGCCTTGAAAGCCGTTCAAACTGAACTGGCGATGATGACTCACGTAACGGCCGTACCCGGCGACATCGCCCAGACATCCCACAGACACGCTTTAGCCATTGCCGCTCAGGCGTCCGGGGGATTGGATGCCGTCATCAATAATGCCAGCATCCTCGGCCCCAGCCCGCAGCCCGCCCTGCTCGATTATCCCCTGGACGTGCTGGCGGATGTGTACCGCATTAACGTCATTGCCCCCTTAGCCATCTTGCAGGCGGTACGGTCGTTCCTCAAACCCCAGGCCCGGCTCATCAACGTTTCCAGCGACGCGGCCGTGGAAGCATATGAAGGCTGGGGTGGCTATGGCTCCAGCAAGGCGGCGTTGGAACAAGTAACGGCCGTCCTCGCCGTCGAAAACCCGGAATATCACATTTATTGGGTGGATCCGGGCGACATGCGCACCCAAATGCACCAGGAAGCGTTTCCCGGCGAAGACATCAGCGACCGGCCCTTGCCGGAAGCCAGCGTCCCCGGCTTTATCGCCCTGCTAACGGGAGATTGGCCCAGCGGCCGTTACCAGGCGCGGGAGTTGATGACGGAGGTAGGTTGATGGTCAGCGTGATTGAGAAAACGGCCGTTTCCGGCCTGCCCACCCTCGATTTCCAACTGCCGCCTCATCTGGAAGCGGGCGAACCGCCGGAAGCGCGTAACCTGTCCCGCGACCAGGTGCGCTTGATGGTTTCCTATTACGGCAACGACCAGATACGGCACACCGAACTTCGGGAAATCGGCCGTTACCTGACGCCGGGCGATGTGTTAGTCATCAACAACAGCGGCACGATGAACGCCGCCCTCAACGCCACACGGGCCGATGGGACGCCGCTGGAACTGCACCTCTCCACCCGCCTCCCGGCCGATTTATGGAGCGTGGAATTGAGACGGCCGTCCGCCAACACCACCGCTCCCTTCCACGACGCCCAATCCGGCGAAACCCTGACCCTGCCCGACGGCGGCACAGCCACCCTGCGCACACCCTACAATCCCGGCCAGCGCGCCGGTGAACCGGGCAAAATCCGGCTGTGGCTTGCCACCCTGCAACTATCCGAACCATTAGGCGATTACCTGGCCCGACACGGTTTCCCCATCCGCTACCAATACGTCAAAGCACAGTGGCCGCTCTCCTATTACCAAACCATCTTTGCTGCCGAAATGGGCAGCGCCGAGATGCCTTCCGCCGGCCGCGCCTTTACGCCGGAAATCGTCACCCAACTGGTTGCCAGAGGAATACCAATCGTTCCCATCACCCTGCACACCGGCGTCGCCAGCCTGGAAGATCATGAACCGCCCTATGAGGAATTTTACCGCGTCCCCCTGCACACGGCCCGCGCCATCAACAACGCCCGCGCCGCCGGGAAACGAGTCGTCGCCGTCGGCACAACAGTCGTTCGCGCCCTGGAAACGGTCGTGGACAAAACCGGAACCGTCCATCCCGGCGCGGGCTGGACCAACGTCATCATCACGCCACAGCGGGGCATTCAGGCGGTAGGCGGTATATTAACTGGACTGCACGAACCCCGCGCCACCCACCTGGCCATGCTGGAAGCGCTGGCCGGACAACGCCACCTGCGCCTGACCTACACCCAGGCATTGGCCCAGGAATATCTGTGGCATGAATTTGGCGATTTGCATTTGCTGCTGCCATAACGGGAATGCACGATTAACAAGTGTGAGGCGATTTTGAAAATCGCCTCACACTTCCTGGGTCAATTCATCTCGCCCATCGTTACCCAGCCTGCAACCCCGCGGGTCGGTCTGACCGGCCTGATAGCATTACGTTTTATGCGCTACACTCCCCGCTTCTCACTTTACGCTTCCCACCCCATGTTGTAAACTGAGTCTGGCAGGTTTTCTATGATTGACTCAGATGCGGCCCGACTGCGCCGCCGTAATCGTGAACTTTCAATTCTCAACAGTATCGCCCAGGCGCTCAACCGGCTGATTGACCTGGACGCGGCTCTGCAAACGGCGCTGGCCCAAGTTGCCGAGCTGCTGGATTTACAGGCAGGCTGGGTCTGGCTTCTGGCGGATGATGCTGGGGAAACATCTTACCTGGCAGCAACGCAAAATCTGCCTCCGGCGCTGATTGATAATCCGCAGCGCATGGAGGGGGATTGTTACTGTCTGCGCACATTCCGAGAAGGGGATTTGGCCGGGGCGGCCAATGTCAATGTGGTGGAGTGCAGCCGCCTAAACCGGTTGGTAGGCGATACGGATGGGCTGCGTTATCATGCCAGTATCCCACTGTACGCGCATGGCAGGAAGCTGGGAGTGTTGAATGTCGCCAGCGCTGATTGGCGGCGGCTATCGACGGCTGATTTACAGCTTTTGTACACGATTGGCGATATGTTGGGGATGGCAATTGAGCGGGCGCGTCTGTTTACCCACAGTACGCAGCTGGGCGCGTTGGAGGAACGAAACCGGCTGGCGCGGGAGATTCATGACACGCTGGCGCAGGGGTTAACGGCCGTTTCCCTGCAACTAGAATCAGCCGACGCACTGCTGGAAACGGGAACTAATCCCGCCCATGCCCAACAATCTGTCCAACAAGCTCTGTCCCTCACCCGCGCTAACCTGGAAGAAGCGCGCCGCTCTGTCCTGGATTTGCGGGCCGCGCCGTTGGAAGGACGCACGCTCAGCGAGGCATTAACGGAATTGGCTGAGCAGGCCGATTTTCCTGTACAATTTAAGATGACCGCCAGCCACCGCTCCCTACCGCCGCGCATCGAAATCGGACTGTACCGCATTGCCCAAGAAGCATTGACCAATATTGGTCGTCATGCACAGGCCACAACAGCCGTGTTGGAACTGACGCTGGCTCCCAAGAACGTGCGGCTGGTGATTGCTGACAATGGGCGCGGGTTTGATCCGGCGCAGGTTCCACCGGGTCGGTTTGGTCTGGTGGGTTTGCGGGAACGGGTGAAGTTGTTGAACGGCCGTTTACATCTGGACAGCAGTCCTAAAATCGGCACACGGCTGGATGTACACATACCATTAAAACCATGAGTGATCCAATTCGCATCTTAATTGCTGATGATCATCCGGTGGTGCGGGATGGGCTGGTGGCGATTCTCAGCACCCAACCCGATTTTGTCGTCGTGGGGGAAGCGGGAAACGGCCGTGAAGCTCTGGCGCAAATCAAAACCGTCAAGCCAGATGTGGCCTTGCTGGATTTGGCAATGCCGGAAATGGATGGGGTGGAAGCCATGCGCCGTCTGCGTGATGTAGCTCCCGGTCTGCCGGTGATTGTGTTTACAGCGTTTGATACGGATGAGCGGATATTAACGGCCGTTCAAGCCGGAGCCAAAGGATACCTACTCAAAGGCGTGCCCCGACAGGAACTGTTTAACGCCATTCGCATCGTCCACAACGGCGGTTCGCTCCTACAGCCCATCGTCGCCTCCAAGCTAATGCGCCAGGTCAGCCGAAAGCCAGAACCGCCTGCCGAAACCTTGACTCCGCGTGAACAAGAAGTGCTGCGTGAACTGGCCGCCGGGCGGCAAAACAAAGAAATCGCCGCCAAACTAATCATCAGCGAGCGGACAGTTAAATTTCATGTCAGCGCTATTCTAGGCAAGTTGGGCGCGGGCAACCGCACAGAAGCTGTCACCCTGGCCGCCCAGCGCGGCCTCATTAAGTTGGATAAAAAGAGTGAGTGACCGTCCGCAAATGACAAAGCATTTTGCGGCTAACAGTTAATGGTTAATGGTTATTAGTCAAGTAACCAATAACCATTAACTTAATAACGAACACTTAAGGCGCAGCCACCGGCAAGAGACAATCCCCCGCTACCCACCCTTCCGTCCCATCCTCCAGGCGCACCTGCCACCACAGAAAATCATTCCCCTCCGCCGGACCATCCAGCACCAGCATGATGGCGTTCTCCGGGGCGACGGTCAGCGGGGCATTGTTGGTGCTGGGGCCGCCGCGCACGGTGACGCCGATGTTGTCGGTGTTGATAACCTGGGCGTAGTAACCGGGGGTGATGGTATCCGGGGCGACGGCGGCATCGGGGGTGGGAATGGGGGTGAAGGTGGGGGCGGCGGTGGGGATGGTTACGGCCGTTTCCGGAGACGGTGTGAGGCGCGGCGGCGCGGTGAGAACGATGATCGTCGGCTCCAGCGGACCGACAGCCAGCGGTTGGCGCAGCAAGAAGGCTCGCAAAATAACCAGGCTGAGGCCGAGGCCAATCACTGTCATGATGATCCCGCCCCCCAGCCAGCGCCAGGGAATGGGTTCTTTTTGTGTAGAAAACGGCCGTTCCCCCAACGTTCCTCCATTCGATTCACGCGGGTCCGGCGGCGCTTTGTATTGGGCCATTGATTCTTCTTTACTCCTTACACTTCCTTTACTTCTACTACCAGCAGCGTTAAATCATCAAACGAGGCTGTCCCCTGGCAAAAATCATCCACATCAGCCGCAATATGTGCTACTAAATCGGGCGCGGCTAAATGGCCGCCGCTGACCAGCGCAGCCGCCAGCCGCTGGCTGCTATACTGCAACCCCAGCCGGTTGGCCGCATCTGTTACCCCATCACTGTACAACAGCAGGCGGTCGCCGGACTGAAGCTGGATGGTGTGTTCCGTCAGCGATAAATCGGGCAGCATACCGAGGAAACGGCCGTCGCCCGTTAACGTCACCGCCCCTTGTGCTGCCCGATACAACAACGGCCGATCATGCCCAGCTCGCACATACGTCAGGCGGCCGCTGGGCCGGTGCAGCACCCCGTAAAATGCCGTCACAAACACATCTGCCGCCGCCGCCACGCCCAACATCCCCCGGTGGACCGCCAGCGCCACTTGAGAAGGAGACAAAGAGCGCTTTCCCTCTTGAAAAAAGAGCGTCCGCGTCACTGCCATAAACAGCGCCGCATGAAATCCTTTATCAGCTACATCCGCGATCAGCAGCCCCACATGCGCCTCATCCAGTGGAATCACATCATAAAAATCACCGCCCACCTGGCGCGCCGGTTCCAAAAAAGCGGCAAACCCATAACCGGGCAACTGGGGCAGTTTTCCCGGCAGCAGCTGGCGCTGCACGGCCGCCGCCAACTCTAATTCCCGTTCCAGCCGCTCCTTCTCCACCAGTTCAGCCTGGGCCGCCTGCAGCGCCGCATACGCCTGCGCCAACGCTTCATTTTTCACTTGTAAATCGGTAATGGCGCGCCGGTCATTCTCCCGCGTTGTCGCCAAAATCCGCTGCGTCATCGTATAGGCCACAACCGGATTCGTCTCCACCAGCCGGTCAAAAACCGCTTCCGTAATTTCCAGGACGGTTGTCGTCCTGATGGTTGTGCAAGTAGCCATACGCGGCGTATCATCAATCAATGCCATCTCGCCAAAAGATTGATTTGGCCCAATAACCGCCAACAGTCGTTCCTCGCCATCCTCAAGCTGCTGCGAAACAGCCACCTGCCCCGCGACAACAATGTAAAATGTATCCCCAATGTCCCCCTGGCGGCACAAAATTGCTTGCGCCGGATATGTTTGCCGTCTGGCAACCATACGCAGCGTATCCAACGTACTTTTATCTAATCCGACAAAGGTTTGTTTAAGCGTAAACGTCGCGCCTGATTTCATGCCTGACCAGCCTTCTTAATACAAAATCGTATACCTGCTCCGATTATACCTGGAAACAGAAAACGTAAAATCGTTGTCACGAACTATAAGCCATGCTACCATTATGTTCTCAATCCTAAAGGTACGTCATAGCCAACGTCGCACCTATTTTTGTTCACTAATCACAATTTAAGGAGAGAAGATGAAGATGAAGAACAAATATTATTTACTGTTCGTGTTAATGCTTGTTCTAGGCTTGGCATTAGCAGCCTGCACGAGCGCCGGCGGTGATGAGCCGGCCGGGGAACCGGCCGCCGCTGTTGAAGAACCGGCCGCCGCTGTTGAAGAACCAGCTGCCGCTGTTGAAGAACCGGCCGCCGCTGTTGAAGAGCCAGCCGCTGCCGAAGAACCAGCTGCTGCCGAAGAGCCGGCCGCCGCCGAAGAACCGGCCGCTGCATTCGAGCCAATATCTGTTGCTGCCGAAAACTGTGACTACGGTGGGAAAATCAGTTCAATTGAAGCGGTGGACGAATTGACCGTGCAGTTTAATCTGTGTAAACCAGACCCGGCGTTCTTGGCTAAGGTTGCTTTTACCCCGTTTGGCATTCAGCCTGCAGAGTGGCTGGCCGAGACTGGCGGCACAGGCGAATTGCTTGAGCATCCCATTGGCACAGGCCCCTACATGGTTCAGGAATGGGTACGAGGCGATTCAGTCATCTACCAACGTTTTGATGATTATTGGGGCGAACCGGCATTTGCAGAAACGGCCGTTCTTCGTTGGAATCAGGAAGGCGCGGCGCGACTCATCGAGCTGCAAGCTGGAACCGCTGACTACATCACCAACGTCAGCCCCGATGACTTCGCAACCGTTGAAGCCGATCCCAATCTAGTTCTGCTCCCCAACGCCAGCCCGAACATTCTCTACCTGGCAATGACCAACACATTTGCACCATTTGATAACCAAATGGTTCGTCAAGCGGTTGCCATGGGGATTGATCGTCAACGTATTGTTGACAACTTCTACCCGGCCGGCTCAGAAGTGGCATCTCACTTCACCCCTTGCTCCATTCCTGGCGGGTGTGAAGGTGACCCATGGTACGACTTCGATCCAGAAGCGGCGCGCGCGCTGTTAGCAGAAGCGGGTTTCCCAGATGGTTTTGAAACCGCCATCTATTACCGCGACGTATTCCGCAGCTATTTGCCAGAACCGAGTTTAGTTGCTGTTGAGTTCCAAACCCAATTGCGCGACAATATGGGTATTGAAGCCGAAGTAGTCGTAATGGAATCAGGTGAATTCATCGCTGAATCTACCGACGGTAATCTCGATGGTTTTTATCTCCTGGGTTGGGGCGCTGATTATCCGCATGTTACCAACTTCCTGGACTTCCACTTTAGCGCCCAGAATCCACAGTTTGGCGATCCGTTCCCAGAAATTTACGGGGTGTTGGAAGAAGCCTCTCAAATTGCTGATGCCGCCACCGCTGCTCCTCTTTATGAACAGGCAAATAACGCCATTCGTGAACTCGTCCCCATGGTGCCGATTGCTCATGGCGCATCTGCTCATGCAGCCCTCGCTTCCCTGGGCAATGCTTACGTACCGCCATTTGGCGCGACCCAGTTCTACAAATTAGATCCGGGCAAAGATACCCTCGTCTTCATGCAGAACAATGAACCAATCAGCCTTTACTGTGCTGATGAGACCGACGGCGAATCTTTGCGGCCATGTCAGCAGGTTGTAGAAACGTTGCTTGAGTATGCCGATGATTCTGGCGCCACCGTGCCTGAATTGGCAACTTCTTGTGAAGGTAACGAGGATGCAACTGTTTGGACTTGCCAGCTTCGTGAAGGCGTTCTCTTCCATGATGGGTCAAGTTTCGACGCCAATGACGTTGTTGCTTCCTGGGCAGTTGGTATTGATGCTGCCAATGAAAACCACGTTGGCAATACGGGCGGCTTTGATTACTTCTCCTACTTGTGGGATGGGTTGATCAACGCGCCAGAATAAGATGAATAGATGGCCTAAAGCCTGATAGTTAAAAGATGTGGGATGATGTTTTTATCCATACAAATAAAAACATCATCCCACTCTTATACATTTTCACCATAAAGCCCCAATCAGCGGATAATAGGTAAACGGTAAACGGCCGTTTGTCACCCTTCGGAATTACTTCATGGTTCAATACACAATTCGACGCTTGCTGTTATCAATCCCTGTTCTCTTTGCTGTCCTCGTTATCACATTTGTACTAGCGCGTTCGATTCCAGGCGATCCTTGCAAAGCGATTCTTGGTGAAAAAGCGACTCAGGAATCATGCGAAATATTTATACGCAATCATGGATTAGATCAGCCAATCAGCGTCCAGTTCTTCATCTTTATGGGAAAAATGGTTCGTGGTGATTTGGGCGAATCCATTCGTTTTAGCCGCCCAGTTACCATCATTTTGGTTGAGCGTCTGCCCATGACAATCGAACTGGGGATGGCTGCCATGTTATTGGCGATATTGCTTGGCATTCCCGCAGGAATCATTGCCGCTGTGCGCCGAAATTCGATTGTTGATGTTTTAGTCATGATTGGCGCCAATACAGGCATCTCAATTCCTGTATTTTTCCTGGGACTGTTACTCATCTACTTTTTTGCTGTCATATTAAAAGACACCTCTTTTGTCCTTCCTCCGTCTGGTCGCCTGTCTGCCGGCATGTTTCCAACCCCATTTTACGAGCTATGGGAATGGGCCGTTGAACCCGAGTCGTTCAAATTCCATTTATACGAATTTATTGCCAATCATTACATTTTTAATGCACTTATCACCGGCGATTGGGCGCTGTTTTGGGATGCGCTCAAGCATCTGATTTTACCCTCCGTTGCGCTGAGTACGATTCCCATGTCCATCATTGCTCGTATGACGCGATCCAGCATGTTGGAAGTCTTAGGTTTAGATTATATCCGCACAGCAAGAGCTAAAGGACTCCCGCAGCGGCTTGTTATTTTCAAACATGCCTTTCGTAATGCATTGCTCCCCGTTGTCACCATAGTCGGGTTACAATTAGGCGGCATTTTGGGCGGTGCGGTCTTAACCGAAACTATTTTTGGGTTAGCGGGCGTTGGACGAAGCGTTGTTGAAGCCACTTTTGCACGTGATTTCCCTGTTTTACAAGGGTTTGTTATTGTGGTTGCCTTTATCTACGTACTCTTTAATTTATTTGTTGATTTATCTTATGCTTTCTTGGATCCCAGGATCCGTTTGGACTAGTTAAACAATTATGACACCAGTTGCGCAAATCCCCGATGACAATATTGCTGATATTCAAGATTACAAAGCAAACAGCTTGTGGCGGTTAACTTTACGTCGCATTTTTCGGCAGCGATCAGCTATGGTAGGTATGAGTATCCTGCTTGTTATCGCGTTACTCGCTATTTTTGCGCCTGTATTAGCGCCGTATGATCCAACAGATGTATTAATTGGCAAAGAAGATGGCATTAAAAAACGTCAACCGCCTTGCATTCATTTGTTGGGATGCGATGAGGATCAGCCGCAACATTTTTTGGGAATTGATGGCAATGTAAGAGATGTCTATTCGCGGATGCTTTACGGCGCGCGAGTCTCTTTGCAAATTGGTTTTGTCGTTGTGACAGTAGCGTCCGTTTCGGGAACGATATTAGGCGCCCTTGCCGGTTATGCTGGCGGATGGGTTGATAATCTCATTATGCGAATCATGGATATTTTCCTTGCATTCCCATTTTTGTTGCTGGCTATTTCGATTGTTTTTGTCCTGGGGCCTGGTTTAATCAATGCTATGTTGGCAATTTCGATTGTGAGTATGCCGGCCTATGCGCGGGTTGTACGCGCGGCTGTCTTATCGATCCGAGAAACCGATTATGTTGAAGCGTCTCGCGCATTAGGAGCCAGTGACTTTGAAATATTGCTCAAACGCATTTTACCCAATGCCATTCCGCCTCTGATTGTGCTGGTAACGCTAGGCGTTGCCACTGCCATTTTAGACACGGCAGCTCTATCATTTCTGGGCTTGGGGGCGCAACCGCCGCTGCCAGAATGGGGAACAATGCTGGGCAGTGAACGCAATCAGCTTTTTAGCGCGCCGCACCTGGTTTTCGTGCCGGGGGTTGCTATTTCGATGACAGTGCTGGCGTTCAACTTGCTAGGCGATGGCATTCGAGATGCGTTGGATCCTCGGTTGGTTCATGCGGGCGTTAAGACAGAGTAACCTCCCGTTTCTACTTCAATGCTGTACATAAATACATAACATAAACTTGACTTGACGTTAAGTAAAGTTATAATGTGAGTTATGTCTCCTTCCCTCAAGGTGATTTTACTGCCTGAGTGGTTGCGTATTTGGTTGCGCCACCAACTCATACCGGCGCTGGGCTTACGGGCAGACCAGATTGCTTTGGGGACTTTGCGCGGCATTTACGATACACTTTTGTTGATTTTATTGGTAATGGGGTTTCTGGTCGGCGGCCGCTTTTACATGGATAGCCAATACGCCTTACCCCGAACCGTTCAGGCAACAGTTCTTAAATGGGCGCCGATCAGCGATCAGATCGCCCGCAAGGCTGATATCCCCCGTGAAGTACCGTTGGTCTTGTGGTTTAAAGAGAGTAGCATGCAAGCTATTAATCCGGAGCTTTGTACCGGCATCATAGGTGCGTATGATTTGGTGCGCTCCGGCGAACATGCTTGCTTCACCCCCGGCCCTATTTCTGATCTTGACGTGAGTGAACAATTAGCCATCGGCGCAATGGAATTCAAAAAGCGCTGTCCTGAAGTCAATTATTTCACCCAAAACCCGGATACTATTAAGCGCTGCTATTTCGCCTACAATGCCGGAACCGGCGCAGCCAATCGTTTAGACCCAAGTGAGTCGGCTTATGTCATGAATGATTATGATGCAGCGCATACGAATATGGTGTACGCGGATGTAGAACTGGGAACAGTTCAGGTTACGTCGCTGGGCGCTTGGCCGACACATTTAGCTGTTCAAAGTTTGATTTTATCGCAGTGGGATGCGGCGGAACGGCCGTTTTCCATCACCCTTCTCGATATCAGCGCCCGTGTTTATGATTGGGTCAGTAATGGGATCTCGGCCCTGCTTGATAACTCCTCCACTGCCAACACGGCCATGCCTTTCCCCCAACAACGCAACCTCGGTGACGCCGACTGTTTGGATACGCCTCATTCGTGGGGACGGCCGTCCCTGCGCCCCACACTTAACCCCGTCACCGACTCACCTGTTCTCACCCAGGACGTTCACGGCTGTAGTTACAGTCTGCCAGGCATAGACATATCCAGCACAAGCAATAAATCGGCCGTTCTCCTGGCCCCCATCTCCGGCGATCTTACTACCTACACTGACCGCTGGTACAACAGCACGATACGAATCGAGAACGATGAATGGATCGTCTGGCTTCTGCATCCCCGTTCCTACCTGGTTAAAGAGGGCCAGGTCAAACGCGGTCAGGCTGTGGGCAAGATGGGCGCCATCGGCTATGCCACCGGGCCACATGTACACTTTTCGATTTACGACAAAAGCAACGAAACCTTCATCGATCCTGGCAAATTCTTACCATAACTGTTGAGTGAGAAGAATCAACAGATGCTAAACAGGCGCAGCATAAATTGCTTGCTTGTTCATTATAACAAGGAGTGACTTCCATGAACTTAGCCGAATTACTCAAATTCCTCCCTCTAGCAATTGGAGCGTTTTTAGCGTACCATCTCATTTTCAAGCAGGGATTACCCTCAAAAAATTTAGGCGCAATTTTGACCTATTTTTTAGGCGCTATCATTATCTTTATCGCCGTTAGCTGGCTCATCACCACCTTTTTAGCTGGCTGGGCCACAGATTTGTTGGAGGCAGGCACAACATCAGATGAATGGACGCAATTCATGAATGCCAGCGAAAACGTTGTGCAAGATGCCTTTAGCAATGAGCCGCTGCCGTCGCCACAGCCCACGATCATCCAGGTTCAACCTGTTGTGGTAACAGCTACCCCAATTCCGGGTGGAGTCGGCAACGCCCCAGGCGTGCCGGCCGTCGTTGGCCCCCGCACACATACGGTCGTAACCGGCGATACTTTGTATGGAATTTCGCAAAAATACGGGACAACAGTCAATGATATCATGATCGCCAACGGGCTGACTAGCTATACCATCCAGCCAGGACAGGTTCTGCAAATACCACCGTCCCCGTAAGTTGCCGCGCTAGTCGCCCGGATAATACATAGCGCGGTAAACCGCCAGTGAGAAGTGTCTAAAGTGCGAATCGCCACTCATCATTATTTGCGCAGCTGATGCCAATGTTTGAGGGTAATTCTATATGAGCAAACACAACCAAACAGGACAGGTCGGCGCTGGTTTTCTAGGATGGGTCACGACCCAATGGAAACGCCTGCCGGAAGGGTTCCGCTGGAATATTGAGGATACGTTTTTACCGGAGGATATTGCCGAACGTCTTCTACCCAGGGAAGAGCCACAATTAGTCATCCGGCTGGCCGGATACCGCGATATTATTGGACATATCGTTTTTAGTTTTTTTGGATGGATTTTGGGGATTGTAGTGGTGGCGGCGGTGGGTACGGCCGTTTACTCTTTACGCAATGGCTCTACCATCACGCAAGCTCTCACCTATGCCCTCGTCCCGTTTGTTATCTTTATTATCCTGGTTTTCACCGCGCTTAAGGAACGCATTGAATACAATCAATGGCGGTTATTAAAAACGAATGCCCGTTTCATCATCTCCATTCCCCAACACGGAACCTTATTTTTGGTAGACAACATTGAGCTAAAAGATTTGCCCAAAGTGCTGGATACCAACTGGTCACCCAATCCTCTCTGGCGAACTTTTCAATTTTTTACCGGCGCGCGTGATTTATCCATCAGTTTGGCTGCCTATAAATTTATCGAAGGGACAGCTAGAGTGGGTGACTCCCTTGTCATTCCTGATGTAATGCCTAAGGATGTTTATGAATTGCGGAAGCTGGTATTCAAGGTTCCCAAACCACCCGCTCCGCAAAAGGTGGTTTTTTCATCACCTCAGAAAATTATCATTAGTAATGAGGAATAAGATAACAAAAAAGCCTGGAAACTGAGCCAGGCTTTTTTTATAGGTGGCTATGGGGATAGAAATTTAATTAGTGCGCAAACGGCAGTCAATGACCACCCCCAAAGGGGGTCGCTTTACTCACTCTTACTCTTGGCAAATCATCAAACTTGATTTTTCGCGCCGCTTACCCTATGGCGTAGCCATTCCGCTCTACACGGGGTTAGTTGCCATTTTTTTCATACAAAGATTTCAACATCTCCATCACGTGAAGTGTAACCCATTTTGATGGTTGACCAATTTCTTCAAACTCAATGAATTTCTTCATCCATCCACCACCTTTTGGATGTTTTTCGCAAGGCCAGCGTCCATTGTCATCTTGTTTTTCTAAAATGTTTTGTAGCGCTGACTGTATTCGTCCTTCATCCGGAGTAATATACGGCGCAATCAACTCTAAAACTTCTAAGATGTCTGAATCGAATCGCAATGGGAATCCAAACTCATTCCACCTTGGACTCGGCTTTGTTTTCCCATATCGATAAAATCCCGAATCCAGAAACTGTTCCGTTGCCAAGCGGCGTGATTCGTTGATTTTGGGCGTTATCCATTCGGTTGGTAAATACTGGTAGGCTCTCAAAACATCTGCTGTCGCCCAGAGACATGAAAATGGATGTAGCTTAGAGACACAGGGCCAAACTCCGTCTTCACCTTGTATGTGAACCAACCAATTAAGTAATTTTTTCGTTCGCGGATCTTCCTGGAAACCATACCATAGCATCATTTGCAACAAGTCTGCTCCGTGACAAGGTAGTTTCACAATGCGCCCTTTGAGTTCGACCCCATAAGAACCATCTTTTTGCATGCAACCCCTTATCCGGTATTCCATTGCTCTTTTGGTATTATCATCGCCCCGATAGCCCAACCACATCAGAAGCTGCAAGTTCCCTTGTGTTCCATGATGTGGGCGCGTATCTGTTCCCCAATAACCTTCCGGTTTTTGTCGTCTCAACAGTTTCTTGATTGCAGAAGTTTCGGCAATTGCTTGATTTGCTGATTTTACCGTTTCATCATAATCTGGTTTGTTCAACAGCCAGCGTAGGGTAAAGTATCTCACTGATGGATTGGTATCTTCTAATAGCCATTCCGTGGGGTCATTTTTTAGTTGTGATTTCCAACTGTTCATTTGTTTGTACCTCTTTACTGGCAACGCCAGCGTCAGCCGCCTGTTAGCTAAGATAGGAGTGATGGGGTAAAACCAAAGGTGACACATCGGTTAGCTTTTACCCCATCAACAATCGACCTGGATAACAAAGACCTTCAGCTGCCAGCGTGCGGAGTTTTTGTTGACGGAATTAATTCCAGCGCCAAGCTTCCCTCGTAGGCCAATACCTTGCCGCCAAGGATGGTCAGGGGCAGGTCGATAAGGTTGGTCTCTTTTTGTAACTGGCTCAGATGGTTGAGCCTGTGCTGAATCTGGAGCAATCGTCACTGAATCAAAGGTGATTCGTGTCAAATGAGGCCGTTGCTTTTTTGCCTGTTCATGAAATTCTTGGCGCCGTTGTTGCCAGTAAAAGGCAACAATTTGTGACCATCCTTGAGACCATCGACCATTGCAGACCAAATTGCGCAATGTCAACATAGGATCCACATGATGTTCTGCCCAACGCATGCCCGATTGTTTCATGCGACTCTGAACGACTAATTTATGGCTGCTCTCGACAGAACCAGACCCAATGGGAAACCCATGTGCCTGAAAATGGGGATAATCAATCATCTTTTCTCGTTTTTGCAGGTAGCGGCGTGCATCATCAATGATGGCGAGTTTGTCATCTGAATCCACTTTCGTTTGCAAGTGACAGATGTCGGCTATCGTTTGTCGCGGTGGTTTATGTTTGAGTTGATGGGTTATGTGTGCAAACCAGGCGCTAAACTCGGGAGAATCTTCACCTAATGCCGCTTTGCCAGCCGCCGCTATATACTCTGTGGCGTGGCGGAAGTCGATAATGCGTACTGCTTTCGGGAAATGATAATCGGCAAAACTTTCAATCCACTGAGACCCAGCATTGACGGTTGCCACTTCTCTGGCATTTTCCAATCCTCGGCGATGTAATTCGGCTAAAGCATATCGCTCAAACTCTCGTATCTTATAGCTTCGGGAAAAGTAGCTGAGATTCTTTGTCTTGACGACAACTTCCCCAGCTTTTTCTTGCCACGTAGATTCGATTTCACCAATAACCATTGTCTTGACTTCTCGCCGCTCTCCCGTTGTTAGATGGATAAATGCGCCATCTTCACTAACCAGTAGTCGTTCGGGCGTGGTTGTTGGCTGTGGACGTTCCCTTTCGATTCGTTCTGCTTCGGCGCGTTCTATCGCTTCTGCCATTTCGCCATACCGATGGGTTACCCCGCGTAAGGTGGATTCCGTCACTTCTGTTCGTTGGCTCCGTTGCACTTCGTCGGTGGCTTGTGCAAAGGGCATTTTGCTTCCCTGTCGTGTCATTGCCTCTTGCATTTGTGGTGTGTATTGTCCTGGCAACAATTGTAATTCTTCATCTAGGGGGAAAAAAGCGCGTCCGACACGATTTACAATACCCTTTGCTTTGTTCCAACTTGACCACTTGTTCATATGTTGTGACCAGTTCTCGGCTTTGTTGTCCATTACTGGCTAACGTTTTGCCACAGACTGGACATTTGGGTCGTTTCTCTGGTGGCAATTGCTTGAAATCGCGCATCTCGCTTTCCATTGCCAAGTCTTGGACCATACACAATCGTATTTTGGCCAGTTCCTCATCCACGCCGTTTCCGATTTCAGTAAAGGTTGCCCTTGGATGTCTTTTGCGCCACTGACTGACTTCATCACTCGCTTCACGAAATGAATCTGTTCATTTGTCTTGTTTTTTCATTTCTTCTGCCCTCCGTTTTTTGATTCTCTATTCTCCCATCAACAAAAGTTCCGCGCACCTCGTGGTCGCTATTGCCAATCAGGCGCCCACACCGACCAGACGGACGCTTATCTATTGGCAATTTTGTCAATTTGTCAATTTACCAAATCGCCCTACATATCAATTTACCCCTGGCAGGACAGCAGCTATTAAGGAAAAATGAATCATGCCCACGCTTCAATTTGGGACGCGACCGGGCAGTTTTGCACTTCCCGCCAAAAAGTTAGAAAAGGTGGGGAAACCATCAACGATCTGGCAGGTCACCGGCTCCGATGTTCCCTTAACCAGGTAACGGCGAAGTCAACGGCCGTTCTCTGCCGAAACAACCTGCATTTCGCCGAACCAACCCGACCAATCGTTACAGCGCCCGTCTCGTCAAACAGTGCGCCAATCTGCGGAAAAATGCCATCGTTGAACGCAATGTCATCGTATGTCGCCCAGGCGCGACGGCCGTTTCGCATCATAGCTGAACCTTGTTTCTCCGGTTTGGCTCTACCCGCGCGATATTCAGCCAGGTGAAACGACGTATTGCTGTCGTAACCCACGCCCAACAGCAAAACAGCGCCATCCAAACCATAAATCCGCGCTAACGGGGAGCCTTCGCCCAATGAATTATCCAGTTCATGATCGACTGTGATCACTTGGGCCTGTTTCCCCCAGGCGGCAAAAGAGACGTTAGGATGGCTGCTGCGGCGCGCCTCAGGCCAGGTGCGAAACAGTTCGGCAATGCGCCCTATGCCGCGCGTCGGCGTCAACAATGGATCATACGCCGGCATCGTGTCCCGTATCAACTGATGCCAATCTTGGGGAACAGGCGGATTTTGCCACGCGGCCGGATCGGAATAATCGCCAGTATGAGCCGGCATCACGAGCGTCCCGGTTCGCGTCAAAACATCTTGCAGCGCCTGAATGACAGCCACCGAGCCGCCATTCACCCAGCCTAATGCTTTCAAGGAAGAATGAACCAGAAGGGTCATGCCCGACCGCACGCCAAGCTGGCGCAAATCAGCAGCCAAGCTGGCGCGGGTTCGCGGGGTCTTCACATGTTTAATGGTATCTAATTCGCTCATTTTGTAAAACAGAAACTGGATCGTGGAGATTGACATTCACCGCCCTCAGCCTCCAGTCTCAGTAGATCGAGATTTTCGCCGCGAATTACACAAAAATCAAGTTCTTAATTAGTGAAATTTGCGCAATTCGTGGCAGATTTTGGATATACGGAGTCTCCAATCTCTAACTCCCCAGCCTCCAACTCGGATCCCGCTTTGCCAGAAATGAACTCATTCCTTCACGACCATCATTACTGGCGCGGCGCTGGGCGATCAAATTGGCGGTAAAATCACGCATCTCTTTTTTGGGCTGATAAGCGACGGTGCGAATCAATTCTTTAGCCGCCGCTTGCGCGCCCGGCGCGGCCAGGCGTAGTTGTTCAATTCGTTCAGCTATTTTGGCATCGAGTTCTTCTTCGGCAACGATATGCTGCACCAACCCAATTTGTTGCGCTCTATGCGCGTCGAATCGTTCACCGGTGAGGAACAGTTCACGGCCGTTTCCCACTCCAATCTTAGCTAAAACAAACGGAGAAATGACAGCCGGTACAATCCCCAGCCGGGTCTCGCTGAAAGCAAATTTGGCTCGCTCTACAGCGACCACAATGTCGCAGGCGCTCACCAATCCTACGCCACCGCCAATCGCCGCCCCGTTCACACGGCCAATGACTGGCTTGGGGCAGACATCAATCGCCTGCATCAGGTCAAAAATCACCCGCCCATCAGCTACGTTTTCCGCAAAGGTATAATTGGCAGCGGCGCGCATCATATTCAAATCAGCGCCGGCACAGAAGGAACGGCCGTTCCCCGTCAACACGGCCACCCGCACATCATCACGAGACGCAAGCGAGCGAAAAACGGCCGTCAACGCCCTAATCAGTTCCAAATTCATCGCATTATGACTCTCCGGCCGATTTAAGGCTATCGTCAATACATCGCCAGCCTGCTGCACTTCAACCACACGCATACAACCTCCAAAACCTGCTCACTCACAAAAAAACCCTCCCGCCAGTTACAAAACCAACGAGAGGGTTCCGATTCTACACACAAACCGCCATTATGCCGACGCATCCATAGACAACTTGTCAACCAAAACATTACCCGCTTCTAGCTCATCCTCGGCAGGCGTATTCATCAACTTCTCAAACGCCGCCCGATCCAACGTTTCCACATCCATCAACGTCGTAGCCAATCTCACCAGTGTATCCCGATTTTCTCGGATAATATTTAACGCCCGCTCATAATTAGCGCCTAAAAGCTGGCGCACCTCTTCATCAATTACCTTAGCCGCTTCCTCACTGTAATCCCGGCCTCCCATACCATATCCCCACTCCTGGCCCAGGAAGGGACTGTTGCGCTGCCCTCCATAAGTCGGCAGACCCAACGCATCGGACATGCCATACTGCATCACCATCGCCCTGGCCATCCGCGTTGCCTGCTGCAAATCATTCGAAGCGCCCGTGGTCACACGCCCAAAGAAAACCTCCTCAGAGGCCCGGCCCCCCAACGCCATCGTAATCTGATCTTCAAAATAGTTCCGACTGTAGACAAACCGATCCTCCGGCAGCGGCATCACATAGCCGCCAGCCTGGCCGCGCGGCACAATCGTTATTTTCTGCACCGGGTCCGTGTGAATCAAGTTAAAACTTACCACAGCATGACCGGCTTCGTGATAAGCTACCGTCTCCTTATCCTCCTCACTCATCACCCGGCTCTTACGTTCCGGCCCCATCACAATCCGATCAAACGCATCCTGGAATTCCAGCAGGCCAATCGTTTTCTGATCGCGTCGGGCGGCATAAATCGCCGCCTCATTCAATAAGTTCTCCAGGTCAGCGCCAGAAAAACCGGCCGTCAGGCGGGCAATATCCGAGAACAACACTTCCGAAGAGACCGGCTTGCCACGCGCATGAACCTGCAAAATCGCTTCACGTCCCTTTACATCCGGCAAATCCACAAATACTTTGCGGTCAAACCGGCCCGGGCGCAGCAGCGCCGGGTCCAAAACATCAGCCCGGTTCGTTGCCGCCATCACAATAATATTCGTCTCATTATCAAACCCGTCCATCTCCACCAAAATTTGATTGAGCGTTTGCTCGCGTTCGTCATTACCGCCGCCAAGCCCGGCGCCGCGCTGACGGCCAACAGCATCAATCTCGTCCACAAAAACAATGGAGGGAGCGGCCTGCTTGGCTTTATCAAATAAATCGCGCACACGGCTGGCGCCAACACCCACAAACATTTCCACAAATTCAGAGCCGGAAATGTGGAAGAAAGGCACACCGGCTTCACCGGCAATCGCCCGCGCCAACAGGGTCTTGCCCGTTCCCGGGGGACCAACCATCAACACGCCTTTGGGGATTCGCGCCCCTACTTGAACAAACTTCTCCGGCTCGCGCAGGAACTGTACAACCTCCTCCAACTCCTGCTTCGCCTCTTCCACGCCAGCCACATCGTCAAAAGTCACAGTAGGCCGGTCAGCATCGTTTAGATTCTTTGCCCGACTGCGGCCAAAGCCAAAAATGCTGTTGCCGCCGCCACCCTGCATTTGCCGGAAACTGCGGCTGAAAAGCCAGATGATCAGCAAGACGGGGCCAATAGCCAGAAAAATACTGATGAAATTGTTCCAACTGGACTGGTCATTGATGAGCAGATCTACCCCATTCTCATCCAAGACTTCTTGAGTTACGCCAAAATAGCTTAAACTCTCTTCCAGGCTGCTGCGCGTATCAATGGTTGTAGATAGTTCCGAACCATCGGCCAGCCCCAAACGCAATCGGCTGCCAGTTACATTGATACTCTCGATCTGACCGGCTTTAACACGAGCCATCGCATCAGGCAGGCTGATTTGTTCCGGGCCGTTGAATTTGCCGCTAAACCACAATTGCAGCCCTAAAATAAGGGCAAAAATGCCTAATATCCATACCCAGGCTGGTATTGTTGGCCTGGTTTCATTGGGTTGCTCTTCCATACGCTTACCTTTATGCTCCTAATAGCGACATAGCTAGAGGGTAAAGCCAGAGTGAGAGGCGTCTCCTGACAATTTTTCTCTAGCTCAATCCTCTAAACTCTAGTTTATCATTTATATCAAAGTAGTGTTTGATTATTATAAACCTTAGCTTAAAATTAACTAAACGATTTACACCCATGTTGTAACAACTAGCCCTCCTGGAGGTTAAACCCAGCTAACCATTCGTGAACCTCCGGGAAAATGCCTTAGTAGTTGCCCCATATTTTATAGACGCCGCCAAGACAACAAAATTGTACGCGGAAATATGGTTTACTTCAATATCCAGCCCGTTCTTATTATTGACAATTCATGTAAAATAAGAATATCATGCAATTCCAACGTAGCGGCTCTAACCAACAATTCACATCGTCCTCTTGGCTGCGCTTAGTGCGCCATAACATCCCCATTATATTATTTCTTATATTGGCCACGGCCGGTATGGTAACTATTTATTGGTTTTTTAATCCGGCCAGCAGTGATGTTGATGGTGTACCGTTCGTCGTGTCTGGGGATTTTTTATCGGCTCCCATTGTCAAAGATGTTCCAGCCAAACCAGTGTTGCAGCGGTTGGCCCAAAGCGTCGGCCCACTGCGTATTGGCATCATTGCCGGGCATAAGGGATTTGACAGCGGAGCGGTATGCGCCGATGGGCTGACAGAAGCGGCGGTGAACGCCGACCTGGCTGAACGGTTGGCTGCCAATCTTCAGGCTCGCGGCATTCGCACTGAAATCCTGGAGGAGTTTGACGCCCGATTGCCTGGGTATGGGGCAACGGCGCTCATTTCTATTCATGCCGATTCTTGCATATATGTCAATGAACTTGCTACCGGCTTCAAAATAGCTGGCGCCGCGTCTACACAGTCTGCCCGGCTTTCCACCTGTATGGAACAAGCCTACAATATGGCGACCGGACTGCCTTTCCACGCCAATACCATTACGGATGATATGGCTAATTACCATGCTTTTCGTGAAATTGCCCCCGGTACACCGGCTATAATTATTGAAGTGGGTTTTCTTAATTTGGATCGTGAATTGCTGACGACGAATACGGACCCGGTAGTGATTGGGTTGATTAATGGTGTGACTTGTTTTTTGGAACAGAGTGCATATGAATAATAACAGGCTTCTCATTCAGCGGGCAGGGGAAGCCGTGAAGGCCGGGGAGAAGCGGCAGGCGCGAGCGCTGCTGCTGCAAGCGGTACGTCAGGATGCCCAGGATTATAGGGCTTGGTTGGGACTGGCGCGTATAGCCCCCTCACCACAGGCCAGCCTGGATTATGCGCAACGCGCCTCTCGATTAAAGCCGAATGCGCCTATTGTGCAAAAGGTTTTGGCCTGGGCAGAGAAAAGGGTTATTGATGGGGAACAGTTGACGGTTAACAATCCACAATCAACAATTACCAGCCCACAACCAATTGTTTATCGTTGGTCAACGGCCGTTACCTGGAGCGCCGCTGCCTTTATCATCCTACTCCTGCTGGGTATTGGCGGTCTGGCTGTCGGGAACAGTAGGGGCCTCCACGAAACGGCCGTCAACCTGGTCGAGCCATCGGCCCAAGTAATCGCCCAGGTAGAACGAAGTTTACCGGAACAGGACGCGGCCGCCGCGATGACGGCAACGGCCGTTCCTACCCCCACTCCCACCCCCTCTGCCACGGCGCCAGCGATCCAACCCAAACATATCGCTGAGGGGAAGGAAGACGGCCCCCGCGCCACCTGGACCATCACCCCCATGCCGACTGACACCCCTACGCCTTCGCCCACACCTCTACCAACTTTTGTCAGCCCCAACAACAGCCAGCCAACAGGACGGCCGTTTGGCGTGGGGCAGTCTGAACATTGGATTGATATCAACTTGAGCAGCCAAACCTTGACGGCATATGAGGGGGATACGGCCGTTTACAACACCCTCATCTCCAGCGGCCTGCCATCCTTCCCCACCGTCACCGGCCAATTTCGCGTCTGGCTGCGCTTTGAGAGCCAGACAATGGACGGCACACGCCTGGGATACGATTACTACCTGGAAAACGTCCCCTACGTCATGTACTTTTACGAAGATTACGCCCTGCACGGCACCTTCTGGCATAACAACTTCGGCCAGCCCATGAGCCACGGCTGTGTCAACATGTACACGCCCGACGCCCAATGGCTATTTAACTGGTCTACCATCGGTACGGTGGTTAACGTACATTACTAATAATTAGGAGGAGCACATGTCTCGCAAAAGCATCTTTCTTTTCATCATCCTCAGTTTCATCCTGGTAAGCTGCGGCGGCCCGTCTGCTGAATACACGCTGGGCGAAGTCACCTTATCCGAGGATTTCAGCAATCCCAAAGCATGGGAGTATTTTGTGGATGAGAGCGCCGGCCTGAACCTACAGGTAACGGACGGCGCTTATCGTATCCGGCTGGGTGACTCCGGTTACCTCTGGGGATTAAATGACCAAAACCAGAGCGACGTGGTGTTGGAAATAACCGCCAACCAGCTTTCGACCCACGAAAACAACGCCTACGGCATTATGTGCCGCGCCAACACCAGCAACAACGGCGATGGCTACTATTTCCTCATCAGCGGCGATGGTTTCTATTCCATCTCTCGCGGCGAAGGCGAGGATGTCAATCCCATCGTTGATTGGACGGAAAGTTCGGCCGTCAACAAGGGCGCCGACAGCAACACACTGCGGGCCGTTTGCATCGGTGATTACTTGGCGCTGTATGTCAACGACCAATTTGTCGCCGACGCCCGTGACACCGCCTACAGCAGCGGCTATGCCGGGTTAACCGCTGCCGCTTTTGAAGAAGGGGACATTGACGTGACCTTCGATAACCTCACCATCTGGCAAGCATCGTTGGCCGCGGAATGACGAGACGATAGACAGACCACTGAACACGTAACACTTAAAACAGTAACCAGAATAGGAACCGTATGAACGACTACGATGTGATTGTAATTGGCTCCGGCGCGGGAGGGATGGCAACGGCCGTTCCCCTCGCCCAGGCCGGGCAAAAAGTCCTTGTGCTGGAACAACACTACATCCCCGGCGGCTGGACACACTCCTTCACCCTCGAAGGGTACAAATTTAGCCCCGGCGTCCATTACATTGGCGGACTGGAACCAGGCGGCCCCATGCGCCGCATCTACGAAGGGTTGGGCGTCTCCCAAGATTTAGCCTTCTGCGAACTCAACCCCAACGGCTTCGACCACATCTTCATCGGTCAGGAACAGTTCGACATCCCCAAAGGGCGCGACCGCTACGCCGACCGGCTTAAAGCCCGCTTCCCGCGCGAAGCCAAAGGGATAGATGGCTACCTAAACGCCTGTCAGGCCATAATGGATGAACTCAAACTGCTCACGCGCGTGCGCAGCATCAGCGCGGCGCTGCGCCTGCCATTCCAAGCCCGCCACATCCTGCGCTGGGCTTTCCGATCCGGAGCCGATCTCATCAACCATTTCGTCAACGATCCTGTGCTGAGAGCCATCTTCGCCGCTCAATCTGGGGATCATGGGCTGCCGCCCTCACTGGTCTCCGCGCCCGTTCATGCCGGAGTTACCCACCATTATTTCAACGGCGGCTACTATCCGCTGGGCGGCGCCTTTGCCATTCCCCGCGCCTTTGCCCGCGCCCTCAAACGGGCCGGAGGCGAGCTACGCCTTTCCAGCCGCGTGGAGCGTCTTCTTATAAAAGGCAAACGTGTTACTGGCGTCCGCCTTGCTGATGGGACGAAAATAACCGCCAGCCACGTTGTCAGCAACGCCGACCCGGAAGTAACCTTTGGCAAGCTGATTGGCCGGGCGCATCTGAGTCACAAACTTCAGCGCAAATTGGACAAGGTGCGCTACTCCACCTCGGCTTTGAGTTTATTCATGGCAGTAGATATGGATTTGCGCGCCGCCGGTCTCGATTCGGGCAACTATTGGTTTTACGCTCATCCCGACCTGGAAAACATTTACCAAGGCGGTCTGAACGACAAAGCGCTGCACGCCGACCCGGAAGCGATTTTCCTGACAGTGACCACTCTCAAGGACCCGTCTAAGATGCACAGCGGCCACCACACGCTGGAAGCATTCAGTTTTGTCAGCTATGAACCATTCCAACGCTGGGCCAACCAGTCGCCGGGCGACCGGGATTGGGAATACCAGCAGTTGAAGGAGCGGCTGACGGCGGGAATGCTGGCGGCGATTGACCAACGCATACCCGGTTTTAGCAAGCACGTGGTCTTTAAGGAGTTGGGAACGCCGTTAAGCAATGAGTATTATCTCAACGCGACGCGGGGCAACCTGTACGGGATTGACAAAGGCCGCTTCCAGGTAGGGCCGTGGGCGTTTGGCAACAAGACGGAGTTTGACGGCCTCTGGCTGAGTGGGGCTAGCACACCCGCCGGGCATGGCGTGGCCGGGGCCACCGCTTCCGGCCTTTCCACAGCCAAACAAATCCTGGGCTGCCGCTATTCAGAACTGCTGGCGCAAAATGGGCCGGAACTAGCTATCTACCCTTCGGAGGAACCGGCTCAGTGGCCGGCTAAGTTAAGGCGGCGGATCGGGAAGGGGAACGGCCGTCAATAGTTTCGGTTCCCTGATCTCCGCATAACTCTCCTATTCATAAGCCAGTACATCGCGCACCGTCAAACGGGACGCATTACGCGCCGGGACATAACTGGCGGCAATTGCAATCACCACAACCAGCGCCAGCCACAAGAACGCGCCGGGCACAGAGTAAACATAACTGAGCGGCCCGTTGACGATCTCCGTACCGACAATTAAGCTCAAGAACTTGCCTGCCGGAACGGCTAAAACAACTGACGCCAGCCAGCTAATCAACGCCATGAGCAGCCCTTCCACCAAAACCACCCGTAGAACCGATTGGTTCGACGCGCCCACAGCCCGCATCACGCCAATTTCGCGGGTGCGCTCAATGACATTCATGCTCATCGTCCCCGCCAGGCCCAACCCCCCGACCAGCGTGATGAGCAAGGTCATAATCATCAGCACTGATACGATGATGTCAAACTGGTCTTCCTGGACACCGCGCATCGCCGAACTGGTTTCGATCCGGGTGACGCGCAGCCCTTGCTCCCGGAAATATGCCTCCACCCTCTCGGCTACCTGGGATTGATAGGCGGGATCGTGATAAGTGGCAACTAGCTGCGCCTGTCGGGTTTGATCAATCTCGCCCACTAGCTGGGAAACATACTCGTAACTGCCATATGATTCGTACCAGACGGTTACACCGATGGATTGGTAAACGCCGACTATCGTCCACGGCTCTTCCCGTCCGGCAATTTTGAGGATGATTTCATCGCCGACGGCCAGGCTGGGGTCTTCGCGCAGCAGCCTGGTATCAATGACCAGGGCGTTGCTGTCGCCGGACTGCAGCCAACGGCCGTTTACGATCTTGGGCCGGGTCAACTCGCTGCCGGCCGGGGGGGCCATGATCGTCATGCTGTTCCCCTCCTCCCCATCGGCGTTGATGATACTGCCGTTGACTGTTGTCCATCCCTCAACCGCTTCCACACCGGGGACAGCCAGGGCGCGCTGTCTGATAAGCGGCAGGCGATACGGCCGTTCAAAATCCACCTGAATATCAAATTGATACGCCTGCCCCAACTCCTGCACCGTTCGATCCGCCGACGCGCTCACACTGACCACCCCGATAAACACAGCGCCGCCCAGCGTCAGCGTCCCCAACGTCAGCGCCACCCGCCGCTGGTCGCGCAAAATATTCCCCAGCGCCAACAGCCCCGGTCCCGTCATAAATCGGATCCGCTGAATCACCCGCTCCAACAAGCTGCCGCTCATATCCTCTGCGCTCAACCCCTGCGTGTTAAGCGCAGCATGAACCGTCACCTTTGTACCGCGCCAGATGGCCGGCAGCGCCGCCAGCACCGGAACCAGCACACTGACAAAAAGTTCCAACAGCAGCGCCTGCGGCAGGAGACGAAATGGCGGCAGGGCCAGATCGGTCAGTTGAGGACCGGCAATAAATTGGGCGAATTTTAATGCCGCCAGCGCCGCCAGGGGCGCGGCCACGATAAAAGCTAACAAGCCAAACGCCACTACTAACAACAAATACATCCGCACCATATCCGGGGTGTTAGCTCCAATCGCCTTCATGATGCCAATAAATTTAACCTGGCGCAGGATCAACGCCGACATCGTATTGAACACCAGGAAGGCGCTCAAAACCAGAGAAACCAGGGCCAAAATCCCCAACACCAGGCGAATGGTTTTAATGATGAACTTGACCGGGCTGACGCCGGGTTCGGCGAAGACCAGGGTGAAGTAGACGAAGACGCCGCTGCGTTCCATTTTGTCTTTGATCTGGCCTGTCAGCGCCTTGATATAGTCGGGATCGTTCTTGTTTTCGGCGGCGACATAAATCAGACGGTTGTAATCGGCCGTTTCGCCCAGCCACTCGAATGTTTCCAGGGCGGTGTAAAGATTGATGGCGCCGCTGTTAATGGAAGGTTCGGCATTTTGGTCACGGATGGAACCGACGATGGGCATTTCGTAGCGACGGCCGTCACTCATCTCCACCACAACCAGATCGCCTATGGCAAAATCGGTCAGCGCCAGCGCCGTCTGGTCAATCAACAATTCCCGGCTGCCGGGGACGGCCGTGCCTTGCATCGGCTCAACTAAATTAACCCGGCTTGATTCATAATCCCAGGCGTAAAGCTGGCCGCTGAACCAGCGATCCTGCAGATTCAGGCGCACACGGCGCCCGCGCCGCCCTTCAGCCTCATCTACCTCCGGCATCGCCTGCACCGCGTCCACCATCTCATCGTCAAAATCAGATGTCATGATAAAGGCGCTGGTGGGATTAACTGCTTTGTAACCAACGTCAACCGCCTCTGCCAGCAGCAGATACGAATTAGCGACCATGCCTACGGCAAACACGCCGATGGCGATAGAGAGGACGACCAGCAAGGTTCGGGTCTTGTTGCCCCACAAATCGGCCAGGATTTTTTTCCAACGCGGTTTGATAATCATGTCAGATTTGAGACTGGAGATTGGAGACTGGAGACTTATGATTGCCAGTCTCTAGTCTCCAATCTCCAGTCCCCTCAAACAACGCCCCATCAACGACCGTGATCGCCCGCGTTACCCGCTGGGCTTTGTCCTGATCATGGGTCACCATGAGGATAGTTTTGCAGCCGTCAATTAACAACCCAAATAGTTGAAAAATCGTTTCGGCCGTATAAGAATCCAGATTGCCGGTCGGTTCATCGGCTAACAGGATGGGCGGATCGTTGGCCAGAGAGCGGGCGATGGCAGCCAGCTGCTGTTGACCGCCAGAGACAGCCGACGGCAATTTATGAGCATAATCAGCCATGCCCACCTGCTGGAGCAAATGGAAGGCCCGCTCCCGCCGTTCGGGGATGGGGTAGGTGCGGCAAAAATCCATTGGCAGCATGACGTTTTGCAGTAAGGTAAGTGTGGGCAGCAGTTGGAAGAATTGGAAGATGACGCCCAGACGACGGCCGCGCCATTCGGCAATTTCGCCTTCGGTGAGGGTATGAACGGCCGTGCCATCTACCCATACCTCGCCCGCCGTCGGTCGGTCAATGCCGGCAATCATATTGATGAGCGTTGATTTGCCGCTGCCCGATTTGCCGATGATGGCGACAAACTCGCCGGCTTGGGCGGTCAGATCAATGCCTTTGAGCGCGGTGAAATCACCGGCTGAACTGTGGTATGTTTTCACCACCCGGCGCAGTTCAATCAGGTTTGAAGGCGGCGCTGAGGGGGAACGGCCGTTCCTTCTCTCTTCTCTAGCAATTCTATTACGCTGAACAGCCCGCCATTTTGGGAACATAAACGCCATTTCCAACAAGAAGATCGTAACCGTTCAGCCACCAACAGACTTTTGAAGTTTTGCAGTCGAGTACACAACCACACATAGCGTCAAAACTTCAAAAGTCTCCAGGGGGGAGTGGACGCTTACAGAAGATCAGGTGACAATCACGAAATCGTCTGCTATATTATAAACACCATGTTCATAATTGTACGTTGACGCCACTCTTTGTCAACGACCAGTTTTTAGCTCTGTCCAAAAATAGACATCTGTTCAGGAGATTGTGATGAGCCAACGAAAACCTGACCGCCGCGTGCGGCGCACCCGCCAACAATTAAGCGAAGCTTTAATGTCCCTTATCCTGGAGAAGGGGTACGACGCCGTTACCATTGAGGAGATCACCGAGCGGGCCGATCTGGGACGGACAACCTTTTACCTGCATTACAAAGATAAAGATGAGCTGCTCATTCAAAGTCTCGAAGCAGTTTATGATGACCTTGTTAATCAGATTGATCCCCATCCCATTGAGGAGTGGTCCATGACTGGCGAAGCGCTCTCGGCGATGGCATTCCAGCACGCAGCCGAAAATGCCCGACTTTACCAAATCATTCTCAGCGGTCAGGGAGGCACAAGCATCGCCCAACGCATTCGAGCCTACATCGCCCAAACAGCCATCCGGATCATCGAAACCCATTATGCCCAATATATCCCCAAAACGGCCGTGCCCCTTGAGATTTTAGGCAACTACATTGCCATCTCAATGATGGGATTAATGACGTGGTGGCTGGAAAACGACCAACCTTATTCAGCCGCGGAAATGATTTCTTTTTTTCATCAGCTAAATTTTCTGGGCGCTGCTAAAACGATGGGGCTGACGTTGTCTGAGGATGCTTTTACACAATAGATGTAAATGAATATTTCCAGATGCACCGAAAAATGGCTCTCTTGAAAATGAAGTTAGCGATTTCCCCTGCCGCGTATAATGGGCTAAAATCGCCCGGCAATGAGATATGCAAAATCACATTTTCTTTTGCTGGCGCTGGCCGGGTTGTTATGGAGCTGCCAGTCAATCGCCAGCCAACCTTCTAACCCTATCCCAGTTGAAACAGCAGCGTTAGTACGTGTAACGGCCGTTCCTTCCCAACCAACTGCTGCCAACACGCCAATTCTCCCCCCTACCCAACCGCCGCCGTTCACGCCCACCCCCATCCCGACCGTCACAGCCAATCCGACCTCACTGCTAACGGCCACACCCACTCATACCCCCACAGCCACACCTATCGGCCCTTGCGAGCAGCGCCTACCCGGTGATGGTCTATTCACGCTGGTTACGCTGACATATGGTTTGAGCCGCGACTACGCGCCAGATGATCTGGTTCCATTAGCTGATTACTTGCCGGTGGGCGTAACGCTGGGCTATCCGACTGAAGTGCGGCAGATGATTGTTGAGCCGCTGGTACAAATGTTAAACGCCATGCGTGATGAAGGGCTGCAGCCGCGCATCATTTCCGGCTACCGCAGTTACAGCGCTCAGGCCATTGCCTGGAATAAATGGGTAACGGAAGAACCGGAACGGGCGGCCATTATCAGCGCGCCGCCTGGTTTTAGCGAACATCAATTGGGGACGACGCTGGACTTTGGCTCGCCGGAACTGGCTGAAATTGTGGGGCGGGAAGAGATTCAGTTTCATACCTATTTTTATAAAACCAGCGAAGGTATCTGGCTGCTGAATAATGCGCACCGGTATGGTTTTTCATTAAGCTATCCCCGCGAGGCGTTTGAATTGACCGGTTTTTATTACGAACCCTGGCATTATCGGTATGTCGGCGTTGAATTAGCCACGCAGTTGCATGAATCGGGTTCGTTTTTAACTGCCTATTTGCTGGCAACGCAGCCGCTTCCGTGTTTACCATGATTCGATTATCACGCTTGATTTTTGTTCTCCTGGTGGGGTTCCTGTTGGGTTGCCAGACGGAACAAGCCAACCTGACGGCCGTTTCCACGCCCATCAAACCAACCCCAACAGCAGTAGAAACGGCCGCCCCTCCCCCACAACCAACCACCCTGCCGCCAGCGACCAGTACGGCCGTTCCCACCAGCCAACCAACCACAGCCCCACGGCCCAAAGTCATCTTATCCATCCCGCCTGACTGGGAGCCAACCATTTCCCCCCTCATCGCCCAACTGAACCAATCGAGCGCGGCCTGGAATTGGCAGCTTGCCCCCGGCGGAGACGCAGACAATCAAACAGCCAACATCACGCTGTCCAATGACGCCAATGGCGTTATTGTGCAGCGGCAGCCATTGGCGCTGGCTGTGCCTTTTACGACTCAGTGGGAAAACATGACGCTGGCGCAAGCCCAGTACATCCTGTCCAACAGGCATAATCTCATTGTTGTTTTGCCCTGGGATGCGTTGACGCCGGACTGGAAAGCGCTGCGGGTAGACGGCCGTTTCCCCACCGACGCCGATTACCCATTTCACGACAGTTGGTCATTGGCGGCTGAACCGGGCTATGAAACGGCCGTGTCCGAACTAGCCCCCCGCTTACAAGCACAGCTACACGAAAGCAGCGTCCGGATAACGGCCGTTGGCGACCTCATGTTGGCGCGCGGTCTGGGAATAGTCATGCAGCAAGGCAACCTGGCCTACCCGTTTGCCAATGTGTCCGAACTGCTCACTGCGGCCGACCTTACCATCGGCAACATGGAATCGGCGCTGGGCGACATCGGCCAGCCGGAAGCTAAGAGCTATCCTTTTCAAGCCCCGCCCGTCGCCGCCCAGGCGCTGGCGCAAGCCGGATTCGACATCATCACCCTGGCCAACAATCATGCCATGGATTATGGCCCGGAAGCGCTGCTGCAAGGTATGGCGCTCTTACGCGATGCGGGCATTGCCACGATTGGCGCGGGCGCGAACGCCGCAGAAGCCCACACCGCGCACCTGGTTGAGGTAAACGGCATCAAGATCGCTTTTCTAGGCTATGTGAATGTCCCTATCGAAGCCAGCGCCGGTTTTGATACGCAAAGCTGGACAGCAACAGAAACAGCGCCCGGTTTAGCGTGGGCGAAACCCGACATGATTCGTGCTGATGTAACGGCCGTTGACCAGCAAACCGATCTCACCATTGTCGTCCTGCACAGCGGCCTGGAATATGTCGCCGAACCCAGCGAGCCACAAACTGCCGCCGCTCAGGCGGCCATTGACGCCGGCGCCGACCTGGTCATCGGCCACCACGCCCACATTTTACAGGGCATTCAGTTTTATAATGGCGGTGTGATTGTGTACGGGCTGGGGAATTTTGCTTTTCAAATAACGGGGGATCCGGAAACGGCCGTCCTCAACATCTGGCTGGATAAAAATGGCGTGCGACAGTTAGAGCTTATTCCGGCCATCATCCAAACCAGCGGCCAGCCCCGATTAGCTGAACCGGAAGAATCGAAGACTATTTTGCAAAACGTCTACTTTCTCACAACCTTATTAAACGCGCAGAAAGGTGAATAGAGCAAATCGTAAAGTGTTAAACATCTAGTCGGCTTACATCTTGAGCAATGTGGAGATAGGCATTTTTAACGGCCGTTTCAAACATCTCCTTCTCTCGCCACAAACTCACCCGCCACCAGCGCGCCCGCCGCAATTCCCGTAGATCCCACCACCCCACTTGATTGAGATGATCCGCGGCCACAGGGAAATCGCGCTGCCGAATCCGCTTAACCACACCCCCGTCGCTCGCCAGCGTCGCTGCCCACCGCTGAGACTGCACTGAAACCAACCCATCATTCGCCCCCTCCTGTTCATGGATAATCTTCCATGAAGGTTGAATCGGACCAAAAACCAGATCCAATGCCTGCGACGCCGCATATGTCTGGTAAATAACCCCATTCGTTGCCTCTGCGTTACGCGCCCGTTCATTAAACGCCGCCATCGCCATTAGCGTGAGGTTAGCAAAACCAGAAATATCCAGCGCCAGACTGACGGCTTTCACAATCGCATCTCCCCCATGCGCCAGCCCCCAATCAGCAAAAGTTGTCCCCAAATGGGGCGTTCCGATGCTCGTCATCGAGGCCACTCTGTCAGCCATGCCCTCATCCACAATCATCGCTCGTGCGTCCAGCCCGCCCATACTGTGGCCAATAATATGTACCTTTTCATGGCCGCTTTCTTCCAGTACGCGCTCTACCTCCAGGCGTAAATCCCTGGCCCGCACAGCCACATCAGCCGCAAATCTCACACTGGTTGTATACACTTCAAAATCATGCGCCCGCAGATACGGTGCAATACGTCGGAAATAGTGCAGCCGGTCATTGCCAAAACTTCTGTCCCACAAAATCAGGTTGATTCGCCTGAGAAACACATTCGTGAGGAAGTCAAATCGGGCAATACCATGCGCCAGCACAATTGGGTATGTATTTCCAGCCATCAACAACCTCCAATGTAAATAAACCTCCAGGAGGTTCCTTTAATGGCCTCAGCAACGCCTGAAACCTCCCGGAGGTTGGTTTCATTCTTGGGCATAGTGCGTTCAGATTGGTTCAATCTGGCAGATTGAACCAATCTCAAAAGCGAATTTTAGATGGTCACTTACTTTTCGGTGATGGTTACTTTGGTCATTGTATCGCCCTGACGAATAGCATTGACCACATCCTGCCCCTGGGTGACTTGACCGAAGACGGTATGACGGCCGTTTAGATGCGGCTGGGGTGCGTGGGTAATAAAAAACTGGCTGCCGTTTGTGCCCGGGCCAGAATTCGCCATCGAAAGCGAACCCGTTTCATGCTTCAGCGGGTTGCTCTGGAACTCATCTTCAAAACGATAACCTGGGCCGCCGCGTCCGGTTCCGGTCGGGTCGCCGCCCTGGACCATAAAATTGCTGATAACGCGGTGAAATAAAATACCATCGTAATAACCTTCCCGCGCCAGAAAAACAAAATTATTCACCGTTTTGGGGGCATATTGAGCGTACAAGTCTAGTTCAATCGTGCCCTTACTTGTTTCCATCGTCACCTGATACGATTTTTTAGGATCAATTTGCATTGCCGGTGGCGTATTCCATTGTTTAGCCATATAAAACTCCTTATTAAAATATTTGGGGATTCATACCTACTGATCCTCCCGGAGGTTAGCCTGACCACACCAGCTAACTACTCGTAAACCTCCGGAAGGATGTCTTAGAGTTATGGGATTCAAATTTATTATACCTCATGTCCACCTCATTTGACATGACGCGCGCCATAAAACGTTCAATTTTGTCTTTCACTATTTTTTGTGCTATCATCCTCCGGCTCTCACGCCTCTGTGAACGAATAAACAAACAAACAGAGATAGTGATTATTACGGAGGATTTGAATTTGGCAAACATACAATCTGCGAAAAAGCGAATTCGGCAGACGGCAAAACGGACAACCGCAAACCGCATCTACCTGGCATCAGCGCGAACCTATATCAAAAAGGCGAACCAACTCATTGAAACGGGCGACCTGGATGCTGCGGAAACGGCCGTTCAACAAGCTTGCAGCACCCTGGACAAAGCCGCCCGCAAACATATTTTGCATCCTGGCAACGTCAGCCGGCGTAAAGGTCGGCTCATGGCCAAACTGGCTTCTGCCCGCGCTGTCGAGTAAATTCGTATTATACCGCATCGCAAAAAAGCCACCCTTTACCGGGTGGCTTTTTTTCATGCCAGAGTCTCACAGCAGCCGTAATTCGTGGTGATTTATATCTACTGAGCCTGGAAATTTCCAGACTGCCCAGACTGCCCAGTTGCTTTACTTAGGGTGCGTTTGTTTATGATTCTCGCGTTTGAAAAGTTGTAACCGAGTAATTGGTAACTGGTAATTACCCAATTACTTAATTACCAATTACCAGTAAACTGCAAAGTTAATTTTGAACGAACCCTTAGCTCGACTTTGTACAAAATTCGAAATCAGAAATATTTCCAGATAATTTTGTAACCAGAGTGAGAATCTGATTTTAGTCAATGCAACTTTACTCGAGTACGAATATTTGA
>JAJRYT010000134.1 GCA_024275635.1 Chloroflexota bacterium
ACAGGCTGCGGCCCCGCTTCAACTGCATCCGATTTTCTACCTTCTGCATAATCAGCAAAATTGTCGTGTCCCTGGCCCAATTGGCCAGGAATTTTGCCTTGAGAAAATCATACGGGTTGCGAATCCCATACACGATCAGCCGCCGCAGCTGCCGCCGCACATTGCCGTCGCCTGGCAGCAGCGGCATGGCAATATTGCGAATAAATGATGATTTATGCGGGAAGCGCACTGGTTCCACGCTCGTCTCATCGTTCAGCCAAAAATGGGACGTGATAGCCACGCCTTGCGAATAATCCACCTCGCTCTGGCGGGCGGTTACGCCGGGCAGCGCCTCGCTGTTGCTACGCACCCGCATCCCCACGCGCGGCGACAGGTTGGGCAAAGATCGGGTCTCGTCGCGGCATTTGAGCAGCAGGTCGACCGTGCCCAACACTCCGGCAGAGAGAACGATGTTACGGGTGCGTACCTGGCTGCGGCGCTTGAAGGCCCAGTCGGTGGTACGCTCGTAGATGATTTCGTAGCGGGCATTGTCGGGCTGTTTGCCGTAAAGCGGCCGTATGTTCAGCACATTGGCTTCGGCGCGGATCTCGGCCCCCCATTTTTCGGCGAAGTAGAGGTAATTTTTGTCCAGCGTGTTCTTGGCATTATGCTGGCAGCCGACCATGCAGCCGCCGCAGTGGATACAACCGGACCGGTCTGGCCCCTCGCCGTCAAAGAAGGGATCGGGTACGGTTTTGCCTGGTTCGCCGAAGAAAATCGCCACCGGCGTGGGCTTGAAAGTGTGTTCCTGTCCCAGCTCTTTAGCAATATCTAGCAAAATGTGATCGGCCGGCCAATATTTGGGATTTTCGGTCACGCCCAGCATCTGGTTGGCTGTAGCAAAATGTGGTTCTAATTCCGCTTCCCAATCGGCCAGGCCGCGCCATTCTTCTGCTTCAAAAAAAGTCTTGTCTGGCTTGATGTGGGTGCTGGCATACACCAAACTGCCTCCCCCCACCCCACTGCCGTTGAGGATGAGGATGTCTTTCAGGAAGTTGAGGCCCATGATGCCGAAACAGCGCGCCGACGGGAGCCAAAGGTATTTGAAAAGGTTCCAGTTGGTTTTGGGGAAGTCTACGGCCGTGTACCGTTTGCCGCGCTCCAGCACCAAGACGCTGTACGCTTTTTCAGCCAGACGCATGGCGGAAACGCTGCCGCCGAAGCCGGAGCCGATGACGACGAAATCGAAGGGTTCTTCTAGTGCGTTATCTGGTTGGAATTTGCCCATGGGTTCACCTTTTAAGTTTTTGTGTTCCCCAGGAAACAGTGGGAAGTGGCTAAAGTGCGAAGTGGAAAGTGGTATTTGTCACTTATAACCCATCATCAAGCCTACTATCCCGCAATGAGCCAAAGATGTTTCCTGGGAAACGGCCGTTTTCCACACATTTCAATGAGCCATCCAGCCCATCTCTATGTAACTACTACCTCAACTTTATGATTTTGTAGGGTTAATTTGCAATTCGCCCAAGCTGGCGATTTACAAAATCGCCCTACATTTTTAGAAAGTTACGGTACTACCGGCATTATAACACACTGCGTCATAATCTGTACAGTTAAAGAACACTCCCCCATTCCCCACTTTAGCCGCTTCCCACTTTAGCCACTTCCCACTTTAGTCACTTCCCACTTTAGTCACTTCCCTCCCCTTCAAAAAGGCGATTCCCCCTCCATGCTTTGATGCCATTCCGTTAAGAACTGCATCGCATCTTCAAACTTGCCCGTCGGCAGCATTTTGTACGAGGTGATGCCGTATTTGCGGTACAACTCGCCGTAGCAAGCACCAAACTCATTGCGCTTGGTGCGTTTGCCCAGGGCGATAGCCACTGTTTTGACCGCCTGACTGATCTGGCTGGCCTGTTCCTGGGTGACATAACGCTCCGGCTGACCCAGCACCGCCTCAATCTGGTCTAAACGCTCGCCTACGGCCGTTAACGCCTTCTCTTGATTATCCAATCGCCCTTCCAGCAAAACCTGGTTACGCGCCAATTTTACGACGGCCAGGGCTATTTTGTACGCCTGCACCGCGTCAGAATCCGTTTGCAGCAGTTCGTCGAAGGTGGGATCAGTCGTGAGACGGCCGTTCTGGAACGCTTCCCACAGAACTTTGGCAGCTTCCCTTTGATATTGTTCCAGCTTCGGCCGTATTTCATCTTTAACAGATTTTATGCTGATTCCGGACAACCATAAAGGCACCAAATCTACGCGAAGCCAATTAGCCGAACGATACCCTTTTAAGGTAGCCATTTTGGCTACCTTAAACCCGTCGGAAAGCACCGAATGCCGATTAATGCGTCGCGTTTGGGATTGAACATTGATGCCTAACGCATCGCACATGTGACGAATAGATACATAAACATCACCATCATTTGTGCGCACGGCCGTCAATTCATCCCCGTAAAAATCCACAGTTTTTTGCTCAATCGTTAGGAGGTTCTTTTCTTCAGACATAATACACTTTTCCCCACAACGCCTGTTTGCGCGCCAAGTTGACAACGGCCAAGCCCATATTACTTTATCAAGAGATAAACAATCCATCCACCCCTATCATTTGCTATTGTAGCGGCTCGCCGCCCCCTTGCCGAATCCAAACCCTAGGACGATTGCATACTCACTGGTTTTCCTTTTTTCGCCACGAATTTCGTGTTTACACAGAGGTAAGCGTTCACTCCTCCCTGGAGACCTTTGAAGTTTTGACGCTATGTGTGGTTGTGTACTCGACTGCAAAACTTCAAAAGTCTGTTGGCAAACGAACTGTCAACCGCGGTTGACAGTTCGTTGACGCGCCGCCGCCATCGTATACAATGTGACAAATAAGCGAGTAGGCAAGTGTACAAGCGTGCAAGTGTGCAAGTAGGCGAGTGGCAAGTGGCAAGCAAATCACCCCTTCACCTCTTCACCCCCTCACCTTGTCACCCCTTCACAAAAAGGAGGCAACATGACGCGAATCATTACCGTGGCGATGCAAAAGGGGGGCGTGGGCAAAACCACCACCACCATCAACCTGGCCGCCGCCTTAACCGAATCAGGCCAGCGCGTACTGGCGATTGATTTAGACCCGCAGAGCAATCTAACCCAGCACGCCGGCTTCGATCCCGACCAGATTTCGCCCACCATTTACGACGGCTTCAAGGCAGAGATGGACGGCTTTGAGAGCGACATCCGCCAGGCAATTTACGAGACGGATGAAGGCTTCCACCTGCTTCCTTCCCAGCCGGAGTTGAGCCTGATCGAATTGGGCCTCATCAACACGCTCAGCCGGGAACGGGTGCTGGCGACGCTGCTGGAAAACATCACGGCCGCTTACGACATCATCCTCATAGATTGCAACCCCTCCCTGGGCCTGCTCGTCATCAACGCCCTCACCGTCGCCACCGGCGTCATCATCCCCATCCAAACCGAATATTTAGCGGCGCGGGGCGCGCTCATGATCCTCAAAAGCATCGAGACCGTGCGCCGCAAAAAGCTCAATCCCGGCCTGCGAATCGAAGGCATTTTGCTGACGATGGCCGACACCCGCACCACCCTCACCCGCGACATTCTGGCGGCCATTGACAGCCAGTACGGCGACGGCATCCACATCTTCGAGACCATCATCAAACGCTCCGTCCGCTTCGCCGAGAGCGCCGTCGCCGGGCAGAGCATCCTGGCCTACGATCCCAACGGCGTGGGCGCAGCCGCCTACCGCGAAGTTGCCCGGCAGATTTTGCAGCAGAATTTGTAATTGGGTAATTTAGGTAATTGGGTAATTAGGTAATTAGGTAATTAGGTAATTGGGTAATTGGGTACCTTACACATTCCAATTACCAATTACTCAATTACTCAATTACAAATTACAAATTACCCAGTTACCAACAACTCCCTTCAGGAGACACCTATGGCCAAAAAACGCCCCAAAATCAACCTCACCCAATCCATCCGCCCCCAATCGGGCGACCTGGAAAAATTATTCGCCACCGCCGGCGATGTGGAGCAGGCGTCCGGCTTGCAACTGCTGGCGGTGCGCCTGGACGCCATCCACGCCGATCCGACGCAGCCGCGCCGCACCTTCCCACCGGAAAGTTTGCAGGAACTGGCCGACAGCATTCGGCAGGATGGCGTCATTCAGCCCATCGAAGTGACGGAGTTTACGCCGGGGCAGTACCGGATTGTGCATGGGGAACGGCGCTGGCGGGCGGCGCAGTTGGCCGGGCTGGACGCCATTCCGGCCGTCGTCCAGCGGCGCGATTATGATGAAGTGACCCGCTTTGTACGCCAGATGGTGGAGAATATTCAGCGTGAGGATTTGAATGACGTGGACCGGGCTGCCGGGTTGCTTCGTTTGCGCGATTTGATGCAGGCGGAACTGACGGCCGTTCTCGCCGCCGAAAAACCCAGCGGAACTCGTTCCGCCGGAAGCCATTCCGCCAATCCCTGGGCCAACAAAATGACCTGGGCCAAAGTGGGCAAACGGCTGGGCTACTCCCGCCAGCGCATCCACCAGCTCATCCAACTGCTCAAGCTGCCCGACGAGATCAAAGAAGACGTGCGCGCCGGGGCGTTGAGCGAGCGGGACACCCGCCTCTACCAGGGACTCAAACCGGCGCACCAACGCGGTTTACACCAGGCGCGGATGGCCGGGGAACTGAAACCGGCCGAGGTGCGCCAGGTGGCCCGCCAGCTCAAGGAACGGCCGCAGCAAACGCTGCTGGACGCGATGCGGCTGGTGCGCCAACCGGCCCCGCCGCCGGACGAACAAGCATTCGATCCTTTGCTCGAACGGCCGTCTCCACCCCAGAAGCAAGCCCTGCGCACGGCCGTCGGCTACGTCGAAGGCAGCGGCGTCATCCCCAAACGCAGCGGCGCGCCCACGAGCGTTGACCGGCTCGATTACGTGCGCGGCCATTTGGCGCGGGTGCAAAGGCAGGGGTTGACGGCCGTCGAACGGCGCGAAATCCTGCGCCTGCTGCGGCTCATCCAGAATGATGTGGCCTCATTGCTGGCGGCGTTGGAAGGGAATGATTGAAGACTAATGATTGATGATTTCAATCCTAAATCTTTAATCATCAATCATTATTTTCATCAGGAATAATTTGGAGGATAATACCCCCGTCGAACAGTTGTGTAACCCATTGGAGGAAAACCCATGACCAGATATGTTGATCCAGTTTCATTGCGCCAGGCATTGATCCAGTATTACAACGAAGGCGAACTACGAACGATGTGCTTTGATTTGGGCATTGATTACGAAAGTTTAGGCGGGCAAGGCAAAGCCAATAACGCCCGCGCTTTGGTTGCCTTTGCCCAAAATCGCGGCCGTCTTGATGAGATTGTCACTTACGTGCGCCAAACCCGGCCGCATGTCCGGTTAAAAATGACCGACACGCCGCCCCCGCCGCCGGATGCGGCTGAAAGCGGCGGCGGGGGCGTGACAATTAACGTGAAAGGCGATTTAGTGCAAGGAGATAAAATGAAAGGCGACAAAGTACAAGGCGATAAAAATGTGTACAACATCAGCGGAACAGTCGTTGGCTCAGCTATCGGCGGCGGCGAGGTTCACGCGCAAACCATTGCCGGCGGCGACGTCAACATCAACGCCAATCCGCAAGATAAATCGGAATTTGTAGCAACGCTGAACGCAGTCAAAAAATTACTGGAAGAAGCGATAGTTAACGGCGAATTTGAAGATGAGCGGGATGGTAAAGATGCGCTCAAAGAGATGCAAGAGATAGCCGAAGAAGCCAATTCGGAAAAACCGCGATCTCGCACCATCAAACGCAGCCTCGGTAATTTAGCGGAGATTTTAGGCGATACGGGCAAAGTAGTTGAAGCAGCGGGGAAAGCGAGCGCGGCCGTTCTCAAAGCCGCCCCCATCATCGCCGGACTCATCAAAGCGGCCAGCGTCATTTTTTAGCGTCAACGCCACTCCATCCTCCCAGAGGTTGCGAACCTCCGGGAGGATTCAGCAGAGGGGATTCAATGAACGATTCAAACCAATTTGACGTGAGCGGCAAGCTGATTGGCTCGACCGCTGGCGGCGGAAGCGTGCAGGCACACAACATTGCTGAAACCATCCATGAACATCACCATTACCCCGACGCGCCGCCCGCCTTTCCCCTGGACAACCGGCCCCCGCCCAATCCTCACTTCACCGGACGGCAGGAGATGCTAACCGCCATTACCGCCAAATTCACCCAATCTTCAATCCCCAATCATCAATCTTCAATCATCCTTACACAAGCTATCGCCGGGCTGGGCGGCGTGGGCAAAACTCAACTGGCGCTGGCCTACGCCCACGACCACAAGCGTGAATACGACCTCATCTGGCTGCTGCGGGCGGACGAGGCGGCGGCGCTGGATGGCGACCTGCGCCGCCTGGGGGAAACGCTGCGCCTGCCCGTGCAAACCGCTGACGCCGCCGCCGCCCGGCAGATGGTGTTGAGCTGGCTCAACGGCGGCCACAAACGCTGGCTGCTCCTGTACGACAATGTAGATGTGATGGACGCCAAAGCGCTGCGGCCGTACCTGCCCGGCGGCCGCGGCCGCGTACTCATCACCTCGCGGCGGCGGCGCTGGCCAAAGGCGCAAACGCTGACGCTGGGCGTGTTTACGGCGGATGAGGCGGCGGCGTTTTGGCTGAAAAGGGGGGAGCTAGAGCTAGAGGAAAAGAGGACGCTGGCGGCGCTGGCGGCGGAACTGGGCTACCTGCCGCTGGCGCTGGAACAGGCGGCGGCGTACATGGAGACGCGGACGAAGAGCGCCGCCGATTATTTGCGGCTGTACCGGGCGCGGCGGCGGGAATTGTGGGACAGGCAGCCGCCGCCGGATGATTACGAAAAGACGATTACGACAACGTGGGTGATGGCTTTTGACTATGCGCGGCAGACGCCGGGGGCGGCGGAGCTGCTGAACTTGTGCTGCTTTTTGGCCCCGGATGATATTCCCGTGGACACAATTACCGCCCACGCCGCCACGCTGCCGCAAGAATTGGCAGCCGTGCTGTCCGACGAACTGGCGCGAGATGCGGCGCTGACGGCGCTGACCGCCTACTCCCTGCTGACGCAGACAGACGGCAAGCTGAGCCTGCACCGGTTGGTCGGGGCGGTGGCCCGCGACCGGATGGGGGAAGCGCGGGGAAAGATTTGGGCAGAAGCGGCCGTTGCTTTACTCAATAATATCTGGCCTTTTAATTCTCAGGATATGGACACTTGGGGAACTTGTCCGGCGCTGCTGCCTCATTTGATAACGGCGCTGGAACTGGTTGAAACTTATGAGATTATTACGGAACGCGCCGCCACGCTCAATGGCGAAGTAGGTTTTTACCTGAATTTCTTCGGCGATTTGCCCGGCGCGCTGCCTTTTTCCAAACGCGCCCTGGCCATCAGCGAAAAAGCGCTCGGCCCCGACCATCCCCACACCGCCACCAGCCTCAACAACCTCGGCTTCCTCCTGCAAGCGATGGGCGACCTGCCCGCGGCACGGCCGTACCTCGAACGCGCCCTGGCCATTTTGGAAGCCAAATTAGGGCCGGATCACCCTAACACCAAAATCGTGCGCGGCAATTTGCAATCCTTGCCGTAGGGGCGGGATGGTCGTTCGGCGAGGCTCTCGAACCGCGCGGCCAGGCGTTGGGCTAAACAAACGGCCGCGTCTCCGCGCCAACTCGCCCCGGACATGTTGTTTGCGGCGCACGCAGGGGCGATGGGGCGGGATGGAACGACGCCCGTTTAGCATAGATCATGGCCCGCCCATTCCGCCTCTACGAGGGTTTTATGATTATTTCTGGTAAAGCGACACAACAAGGCACGCAAAATTACGCTGCCCATCACCCGGCCATCCCTTCCCCAACATCGTCAAATACGCCCAGGGATTAGACCGCTGCATCCATCTCGACTTTTTGGCCAACCAGCTAACGCGCAGCCTGGCACTTTTACCGAAATGAAACACACTCATATTAGCTGAGTTGGGCGGATAGGGCGGGCCTTTCCCTGGTTCCAGCTACCCGACGAATCCGAGAGAAGTGTCAACCGCGGTTGACAGTTGCCGCCAATTGGAGGAGTGATTCCAGGTTGAATTTTTGCCGCAGATGGATACGGATGAGGAAACGCGGAAGCAGCTGCAGGCGTATCTGGCGCGGGGGTGGCGCTGCACGGCCGTTGGGCCGGGTTTGGTTCATATCACAACTGGCGCGACATACAGGGCCAGTTTTTACTGCCGCGCCTCCAGAATGCCGTTCAATTCCTCGCCACCCTGTCAAAATCGCCCCCGGATTTGACGGAATGGCTAAACAGTTATGGTTGACAGGGTGAATGAGGTTTTGGCGGCTGTGAGCGCGTTTTACCAGGCACAGGCAGCGGCGAAAGGACAGGCGCTGCGGGGCATGGCCATCCTGGCCGACCCGGATTGGGAAGCAGAAACATTGAGCCAGACGGCCGTGCGCGCCCTTCGCACCACAGCCGGCGTCGCCAGTGTTCTGGTGGGGATGCGCCGCGCGCCTTACGTGCATGACGTGATACGGGAACTGGCCCGGCCGGCAGAAGCAAAACCACGAGCGGCGGCGTGGGCAACGATAAAACGGGCGATGAAACAATCATCAACCTGATGGAACAATTACGCAAATCGTTTTACAATGGGTGACCTTTACCCCAGAAGTGTGTCTATGTAATAGGCAACAATATTAACAAGGAGTTAAATTAAAATGGACGAATTAGTAAAAATGGTTTCCCAGGAAACAGGCTTACCGGAAGCGCAGGCGCGCCAGGCGGCCGAAGTGGTGATGAAGTTTTTGAAAGAGAAACTGCCCGCCCCCATCGCCAGCCAAGTGGATAACTTTTTAGAGAATGAAGGCACGGCCGATGTGGCTCAAGACCTGCTTAAGAAAGGAATGGGGTTGTTTAACAAGAAATAGCCCATCCTCTCCCACAATTCAAGAAACGCCAGGGAACGGCCGTTCCCTGGCGTTTTCTGTTGGGGGGCAGTTGAGCCGCGGCCCATTACCATAGTACTACAGATCACCCCTCATATTCACGGCCAATTCACGTCCCATAAACGACTTAATCATTACGTTTACCGAACCAATTTGGCCAGCGGGCGCCAGATCGCCGGCCGAATGCCAAAAAATGGAGCGTATATGATGAAACGTCGTTTGCTAAGTTTGCTTTTTTTCGCGGGCTTGATAAGTCTCAGTTTATTCGTCGCCGCTGTTGTCAGGGCACAAACCGATGACAAGCCAGAACTCGATACACCGTCAGTCACCCCTGACTCTCCGCCCGTGGTGGGCTGGTCACAAATTGAATTACCGCCACATGACCCGGCAGCGGCGCTGGCGGTGATTCCCGCGCCTGAGACAGGCGCAAATCCGGCGAGCGAAAATCCGCCGCCGGCCGCCGCCTGGACCGCTTATGTCGTCCAAGCCGGTGATACCTTGTTCCGCGTTGCCCATCGCTTTCAAATTTCCGTCTCCGCGCTGGCCGCAGAGAATCAAATAGCCAACCCCAGTCGCATCAGGGTGGGGCAGGTTCTGCATATTCCCGACCAAAATTCGCCTGGAGCGCCGCCCCCGGCCGTTCCTGCGCCATCCCCGGCGCCATCCGGCAATGTTTACACGGTCCAGCCCGGCGATACGCTCTCCCGGATTGCCCGCCGTTTTGGCGTCTCGCTCAACGATCTGGCCGCCGCCAATGGTATTGTCAATCGCTCCTTCATCCGCGCCGGCCAGCAGCTTAAAATCCCCGGTGCAGTCCCGCCCCCATCCCCTGCTGAGCCGCCGCCTGCCGAGGGCACAACATACATTGTACAGCGCGGCGATACGTTGTTCCTCATCGCCCGCCGCTTTGGAGTAACTATCTCCGCATTGGCGGCCGGCAACCAGATCGCCAATCCATCCTTGATTTACCCAGGGCAGGCGCTCATCATCGGCGTCCCGGTGAATAATCCGGCCCCGCCTCCAGCCGAACCGCCGTCGCCCGCGCCCTTCATCTGGCCTGTGGAGAGCCGCAGAATTGTCCAGTATGCTCATGCCGGGCACCAGGCGATTGATATTGCGCTGCCGGCGGGTTCGCCGGTTTACGCGACGGCGGGCGGGAAGATTGAATTTGCCGGGTGGAACCAGTATGGTTATGGCAATCTGGTGGTGGTGGATCATGGCAATGGCTGGCGCACGCTGTACGCCCATAACAGCGCTTTCCAGGTTAAAACAGGCGATGCGGTTGTGCAGGGAGAGGTGATTGCGCTGTCGGGCAGTACGGGCAACTCAACGATGCCGCATGTTCATCTGGAGATGATGCTGAATTTGGGCGCGGTGAATCCGTGTTTGTATTTGCCGGGGGGGTGTTGATGGCATGTAATTGGGGATTGGTTATCAGGTATTGGGTATTGGATGTTTCAAAAGAGGGGGAGTTGGTAGGTCGGCCGTTTGCCATCCAACAGGATGAATGGTTTGAGCCGCCTGGTATGAACGCCAATCACCTGTAAATCACGCACCTGGCGCAGTGTGCCGCGCCGCCGCGCCGCCAGGATAGTCGCCGCCCCTTTTGGCCCAATCCCCGGAATTCGCAGCAGTTCCTCGCGCTTGGCCCGGTTAACTTCCACCGGGTCATCGCGCAGGGCAACTTGCGCCCAGGCCAGCTTAGGATCGGTATCCAGAGGCAAGTTACCGGCTTCGGTAAAAGGCATTTCTTCTAAATCAAAGCCGTAATCGCGGAAGAGGAAGGAGGCTTGATACAGCCGGTTTTGCCGTAACGGGTTTTCGGCCGGGTAATTTTCCAGAGGGGTGTCATGGATCGGGCTAAAGGCCATGAAGTAGGCGCGAGCCAAACGCACATGTTTGTAGAGGTATTCGGCCGTACTCAACAGTTCCAGGTCGCTTTCCCCCGCCGCGCCAACGACGAATTGGGTCGTGGTGGAGGGCCAACGGCCGTTCCAGCCCCCATGCGCCGGTTTTGACTGCCGGATTTCTTCGATCCATTGTAACGGCCGTACCAATTCGGCGATAAATTGTTTCATCGGGGCCAGCGCCGCCAGCCGTCTGTCATTGGGCGCTTCCAAGTTGACCGAAAGGCGGTTGGCTAATTGCATGGCGCGTTCTACTTGCGCTTTTTCCGCGCCGGGCATGATTTTCAGATGGAGATAGCCGCGAAATTGGTGTTTGTGGCGCAGGATGCCGGCCGTCTCGATGAGTTTATCCTGAGTCTTGACTCCGCCGCCAATGATGCCCGAACTGAGAAACAGCCCTTCAGCAATGCCTGCCCGGTATAAATCCATGAATGTTTTCGCCATTTCTTCTGGCTTGAAAGTGGCGCGGCGAAAGTTACGCCCGGCACGGAAGGGGCAGTAATTGCAGTTGCGTTCGCAGGCGGAGCTGAGCAAGGTTTTGAGCAAAGGGATGGTTTTGCCGCCCGGCATTTTGGCGTGGTAGATAAGGGGATCAGGCTGCGAAACGGCCGTTTCCCGGCCGGTAACAACCTGGCCGCACGGCGCTAATCGCTGTAGCTGCGGCGGTGTCTCTTCGGCTGGTTCCAGGTGCATGTGCTGGGAAAATATGCGGAGTTTATTGATGCCATTCATACTCCAATTGTAGAACATACGTTCACATCAGTCAACAAAAAAAGCGCAATCCACCAGATTGCGCCTCTCAATACCACTCCGAACTTTAGCCACTTCACATTTTAGGCGCTTCCCACATTACGACAACCCGGCTACGGCCGCATCGGGCGGCAGGGGGTGGAACCGGGCAGCACGGGCCTGGCGACGGCCGTTTCGTCCGGCGGCAGCCTGTGGGGTGGGGGGGTAACGGGGGGGGTAAGCGGCCGTCTGGTACAACAGCGTCACGCCATTTTCACCCATCTTGTAAATTCGTTCCAATTCCAACAGCCGGGCCATATCATCATCTGAAAATTGGCTGACTACTTGCTGTAAGCGGGCCAATGATTGCGCTTCATGGCTTGCTCGCACCTGCTGTTCATACGCTTCGGCCAGCGTAGCCCGCACCTGCGGCGGCATTTCAATTGCGCCCAGCATCACCCGCGAAATCTCGAATCCCATCGAGGACAGCCGCGCCGTCACCTGCTGCCGGGCTTCGCGCTCTAATCGTGTGAGCATCCCTGGCTGGCTCAAAGCTTCTACCGTGTAACCGCTCAGAACATGGCGGAGACAGTTATTAACGTGACTGCGGGCAATTGTCGCTGCCTTGCGAGGCAGGGAGCGGGCCAGTTTAGGGCGCGCCTCGGCCGAAATGTGGAATGGATTCAGCTTATAGGAGAGCGACCAATCAATCGTAAGCGGGATGCCGCCGCCGGTTTCGGCGTTGGCGCATTGGCCTTTGACTGAACCCGGCGCTGTAGAAATAGTGCCGCCAACGTGTTCCACAAAGGGTATAATCCAATGACGGCCGGTAGGCAAGAAGCGGTCGAAGGTTTCGTTGTTGGTGCGATAGATGACGGCCGTTTCCAATTCTGGCACGCGCACATACACCCACCGCCAAACAGCCCACGCAGCAAACAGGGCCACAGCAAAAACCAGGGCCACACCCACTCCCATCACTCCCCACAGTCCACCAGCGGCTATGATCATCATTATCGGCAAGAATGTTTTGAACATGGGTTATACCTCCAAGACTTAGTGTAAATAAAACACTTATATGCAGACATTATAGTGTAACTTTTACACTTTGTCAACCCTCAATTTCCGCTTATAATCGCGCTATTTATGATAGACATTAACCTCCAGGAGGTTTTAGGCGTGGCTAAAGTCATTGAAGCCGCCCCCCGAAGGTTTATTTTTGAAGGAATTTCTCATGCAGCGCAGACGAACCCCTAAACCCCGGCAGCGGCGCGGCGATTACCGTGTCTTCATCGGCGCATTTCCCACCGGCGATCTGGCCGAAGAAATCCAGGCTGTTCGTGAGCGCTATGATCCGAAAACGGCCGTCATCACCCCGCCGCATGTGACTTTAGTGGGAACTTATTGGCGCACCGGTCCGGCAACGGCCGTGAATGAGGCTGAATTGATCGCGCGGCTGGAAGCGATGACTGGCAAAATCAAATCGTTTAACCTGGCGCTAGGGGGCATCCGCAGCTTTGGCCGACGCACCGTTTACCTGGGCGTCCAACCGTCCAGCGACCTCTTGAAAGTGCGGGCCACGTTGCTGCGGCTGGCCGGGCGTGACAAACACCGCCGCTTTACGCCCCATCTCACTTTGGCGATGCGGCTGAACCAGGCCGACACGGCTGTTATGATGGCTGAATTGGCAGAAACAGCGTGGGAAAACGGCCGTTACAAAGCCCCCATCCATGAACTACGCCTCATGCAGCGCGGCCCTGATGATGCTGTTTGGCGGCAAATCTACCAACTTCCTCTAAAAGCGTAGAGGCCAGCGCCTTTTCAGCGCCGGCCTCCAACCACTGATTTCCATAAAGCCTCAAGAGGAGACTCAAGCATTTCAGGGTCTCTGGGATTTCGCGTGGTTAGTTCACCGGATGGTTAATTTTTTGACACGAATGGCACGAATTTTCACGAATTTTCTTATTATTCGTGTCATTCGTGTTATTCGTGTCAGGTTTTTTCCTCGACCCCGCGAAATCCT
>JAJRYT010000135.1 GCA_024275635.1 Chloroflexota bacterium
GCATGTCACTCTTTTTATGCGATGTTCAAATATTCGTACTCGAGTAAAGTTGCATTGACTAAAATCAGATTCTCACTCTGGTTACAAAATTATCTGGAAATATTTCTGATTTCGAATTTTGTACAAAGTCGAGCTTAGTAGAGTAAGCAAAACGACCGAGCTGCCAAGTAGAGATATTCACTTGGCAGCTCGGCCACTTTGTAGCTTTTGTAGGAGGAGCAACCTTATGGCACGATTTTTAATACGCAGCATTATTTCCACGATTGTGACGATGCTCCTGGTTTCGATTGCGCTCTTTTTCTTGTTGGAAGTGGGCAGCGGTGACATTACGGTCAAGATTTTGGGGGTGTTTGCTACGCCGGAACAACGGGCTTCTTACCGCGCCCAACTGGGACTGAATGCGCCGGCCTGGCAGCGATATGTTGATTGGCTGGCCGGGAATGATTGGCGGGCCAAGTCCAATGTTGGATACCCGTTGGTGACGATCCCTAATGAGGAGACGGGCGAAGCGGAATGGTGGGCCGATGTTGACGGCCAGGCAACGCGCTGGGTGTTGGAGGAGGGGCGGCTGCTCGCTCTAAAGCGGCAAGAGGATGGGTCGGTCACTGAACATCTGGTGAGCGGCGGTTGGCAAATGGATGAAAATGGGCTGGAATTTTTCTGGGGTGTGGATACGAAAAATAATGCGGTGAAGTGGGTGCGCGGCGAGGGGGCCGAGGTCTGGGTGTTGACGAAGGCCGGGTTACGTAAGGAAGGGGATGGTCCGCAGGAGTATATCCCGCTGCGTCAGGGGCTGCTGCGTGGCGATGCGGGTAAATCGCTTCAGTTTGGGCGGCCGGTGTCGTCTACATTGGGGCCCAGGGTGCACAATACGGCCGTTCTCGCGGTCGTCGCTTTTGTGGTTGTGATGCCGCTGGCCCTCTTTTTGGGCATCATTGCCGGAATCAATGAGGGGAAGCTCATTGACCGGGTCATTTCCATTGCCGGCCTGGGAGCTACGGCGACGCCGGAGTTTGTGACCGGTATTTTCTTAATTCTCATTTTTGGTATCTGGCTGAAATGGCTGCCGGCGGTGGCTATTTTTACCAGCGCCAACGCTATTTTTGAAAACCCCAAGCTGTTGGCATTACCGGTGTTGACGTTAACGGCCGTTGAACTCGGTTATATCGCCCGCATGACCAGGGCCAGCATGGTCGAAGTGATGGATTCCGCCTACATTCGCACCGCCATCATCAAGGGAATGCCTTATCGCCGTGTGGTTGTGCGCCATGCCATCCGCAATGCACTCATGGCCCCCATCACCATTATCATGCTCCACGTCAACTGGCTCATCGGCGGGCTGGTCGTGGTCGAAGTCATTTTCGGTTATCCTGGCCTGGGAAAATACATTTATGACGCCGCTATTTTTGGCGATTTTAACGCTGTTGAAGCCGCGGCAATGGTCACTGTTTCCATTGCCATTGCTACCCGGCTCATCGGCGACCTGGCGTACACACTGCTGAATCCGCGCATTCGGTATGCGTAGAGTGGCAAGGTGGCAAAGTAACGAAAAGCGCGACCAACGTTGCAACGCTACACCTTTGCAACTTTTCCTAGGAGACCCTTATTATGGCTGTAGCCCAACCAACAACACAGGCAAGATCACGCCCTTCACGCTGGCAGCGGATATGGAAGAGCATTGCCATTGTTTTCGAATCCCGCGTGGCAACGGTGGGGATGGCAATGGTACTTTTCTGGCTGCTTCTCGGATTGGTTTCTCTGATTTGGACACCGTTTGATCCCAATGCTTCTGATTTTGTTCAGAACCTATCGCCTAATGGCACCAACTGGCTGGGCACAGACCACCTGGGGCGTGATATTGCTTCCCGGCTGATGCAGGGGACGCAAGTCATTCTCCTGAAAACCCGCCTACCCGGGGGCGAACTTTCCATCCCCGGCGGCGTGGCTATTTGGGGCGTAATCGGCTCATTGGCGCTGGGTGCAACTTTGGGATTGAATGCCGGGTATCGTGGCGGCTGGTGGGATCAGATCATCATGCAAGTATTGGATGCCCTGATTGCCTTCCCGCGTATCGTTCTTTATCTGGTTGTCATTGCTGCATTGGGGCAGGGGGATATGGTTGTTATTTTGGCAATTATGATTACCGGTGCGCCGGGCGTGGCGCGGCTGGCGCGCAGCCTGGCGTTGGATATTAAAACGCGCGACTATATTCGCGCCGCCGAAACGCGAGGTGAAAATGTCTGGTTTATTATGTTCCGCGAAATTCTGCCCAATGCCCGCGGGCCTCTGCTGGTAGATGCGATGTTGCGCGTGGGCTACGCGATTTTCGCTATCGGCACGCTGGGCTTCTTGGGCATTGGCCTGCCCCCGCCTGATCCGGATTGGGGCAATATGGTGAATGAGGCCCGGCGCAATATTTTTTCTAACCAAACGGCCGTTATCTGGCCCGCCTTAGCCATAGCCACATTGGTCATTGGGCTGAACCTCTTCGCCGATGGGCTGCGCGAAGAATTAACCCGGTATCAGAAGTAGCAAAGTTGCAAAGGGGCCGGGTAATTCTATAACCTTGTAACTTTGCCCTTTTGCTACCCTTAAGGAAAACCCATGACAGGTACGCAGAAAAAACCTCCTGTACTTAAAATAGAAGATTTAGCCGTGGCTTACAAAGTGCGCGGCGGCGAAATCGAAGCGGTGCAAAATGTCTCTTTTGAGATTAACCGGGGCGAAACACACGGCATCGTAGGCGAATCCGGCTGTGGTAAAAGTACAGTAGCCTGGGCCATCGTCAACTTCCTGGGAGCAAATGGGTTCGTCAAACGAGGCAGTATCAAATTCCAGGGACAGGAACTGGTTGGCAAAACAGGCGAAGAATTACGCCGCCTGCGCGGAGACCAGATCGCCATGGTGTACCAGGACCCGATGCAGGCATTGAATCCCTCCATGCGCCTGGGCGATCAGATGAAAGAGGTATTGACCGTTCACCGGGGTATGGGTGAAGCCGAGGCAAAAAAACGTTGTGTTGAGATGTTGGAGCGGGTGTATATGCCCGATGCGGCCAATGTGATGCGCCGCTACCCACATCAAATTTCCGGCGGCCAGCAGCAGCGCGTGGTGATCGCCATGGCGCTGCTTAATAACCCGGCGCTGTTAGTCATGGATGAGCCGACGACAGCGCTGGACGTGACAGTGGAAGCGGCCGTTTTGGACCTGATTGCTGAACTGAGGCGCGACTTTGACACGGCTATCATGTATATCACCCATAACCTGGGCGTCGTGGCCCGTGTTTCTACCCGTGTTGGCGTCATGTATGCCGGTGAAATGGTGGAGCGGGCAACGGTTGCTGATATTTACAAGAACCCCCGCCACCCATATACGCAAGGATTGATCCGGTGTGTGCCTAAACTGGGCGCTGATAAAGCCAGCAGCGTCCTTTATCCTATCCGGGGGCGTGTGCCGCCGCCCAATAGTCGGCCGACCGGCTGCATATTTGGCCCGCGTTGTGATTATGTACAGGATCGTTGCCGCAATGAACGGCCGCATCTGCGTCAGGTTGGCGGCAATAGGGTGCGTTGTCACTTTGCCGAAGAAATTGACGCCGCTCAATGGCAGCCCTCCGATGATCTGGTGTTGCCGGCCAAAACGGCAGAAGCAGCCAACGGAGAGATAATTCTGGAATTGCGGGATTTGAAAAAGTATTATGCAGTGCAGGGCAGTTCATTGAAAGATGTCCTGGGCTTTGGTGAACCGCGTTACGTTAAGGCCGTGGAAAATGCTAATTTTAACGTATCCAGGGGGAAGACATTAGGCATTGTCGGCGAGTCGGGCTGTGGCAAGAGTACGCTTATCAAGACCATCATCGGGTTGGAAGAAAGCACGGATGGCCAAGGCTCTTTTATGGGGTTTGACATCACCGGCGATATAGCCGGTCGTGGCGAGCAATTGATCCAAGAGTTGCAAATGGTCTTCCAAAACCCGGATTCGACGATGAATCCTTCTTATACGGTGGGGCAGCAAATCGGCCGTCCCATGATCCGCTTTGGCACTGTTCCCAAGGAGCAGGTCAGAGATGAAGTCATTAAACTGCTTCAAGCGATGCGGCTGGGCGAGAATTATTACGATCGGCTGCCGCGTCAGCTCAGTGGGGGCGAAAAACAGCGGGTTGGTATTGCCCGCGCTCTGGCCAGTCACCCTAATTTGGTGCTGTGTGATGAACCGGTTAGCGCGTTGGATGTGTCGGTGCAGGCCGCGATTCTCAATTTGCTGTTGGAAGTCCAGCAGGAGTTTAATACGACCCTGGTCTTTATCGCCCATGATTTGAGTGTAGTACGATTCTTCTCAGATGATGTGGCGGTGATGTATTTGGGGCAGATTATGGAGATTGGGCCGGCCGATGCGATATATGCGCCGCCCTACCATCCATACACAGAGGCGCTGCTTTCGGCCGTGCCAATTCCTGATCCATCGGCAAAGCAGAAACATATTCGTCTGGAAGGCAGTGTTCCCAGCGCGATTAACCCGCCTAGCGGCTGCCGTTTTCATACGCGCTGTCCGCGGCGGCAGCTTTTACCCGATGGGGGTAAAATTTGTGAAACGGATATTCCGACCTGGCGTGAAGTTGGCAAGGGGCATCGTATTTTCTGCCACATTCCCACAGAGACATTACGTACATTCGATCCGGTCATTACAGTGGTTGGTTAGTGAACGGAACTGAGTTGGAGACTAGAGATTGGAGACTGGAGATTGGAGACTGGAGATTGGAGACTGGAGACTGGACTTAGCTCGACTTTGTACATTCCTAACAGATTGCTTCCAAACCGTACTCGACCGCGTGGGTTTGTATTCAAATAATATTTGCATGTCACTCTTTTTATGCGATGTTCAAATATTCGTACTCGAGTAAAGTTGCATTGAC
>JAJRYT010000004.1 GCA_024275635.1 Chloroflexota bacterium
AACAGCAGTGACGACAATGCCAATGACAACAGCGATGACGACGACAATGCCAATGACAACAGCGATGACGACGACAATGCCAATGACAACAGCGATGACGACGACAATGCCAATGACAACAGCGATGACGACGACAATGCCAATGACAACAGCGATGACGACGACAATGCCAACGACAACAGCAGCGACGCCAATGCCAACGACAACAGCAGCGACGCCAATGCCAACGACAACAGCAGCGACGACAATGCCAATGACAACAGCGATGACGACGACAATGCCAATGACAACAGCAGTGACGACAATGCCAATGACAACAGCAGCGACGACAATGCCAACGACAACAGCAGCGACGACAATGCCAACGACAACAGCGATGACGACGACAATGCCAATGACAACAGCGATGACGACGACAATGCCAATGACAACAGCAGCGACGACAATGCCAACGACAACAGTGATGATGGCAGCATCAACGACAACAGCGATGACGGCAGCATCAACGACAATAGCAACAGCAACATTGTTGGTGGATAGTAGAAGATATTCTTTAACCGAAATGACATCAGTAAAAGTCGAACTACCTATTTATTCTTATTGATTAATTAATTCAAGTTCGCACTACCACCGGCAGTCTGCAAATTCGAGACTGCCGGTGGCTGCCTGATTATGATGACAAACGGTTTTTCAATTCAGCCTCAAATGAGAAAGGATAGAAAAATGGAAGCTACAAGTATGATGAGCAGTTTTTTGATTCAGCCTCAGATGAGAAAGGAAAGGAAAATGACAGCCATAAATAGACACCTTACCACGTTAAAACGGGTGCTTGTTGTGGGTAATGATTCCATTTTGGGGGCAAGTGTGGAAAAACTGTTGTCAAATTCAAAGCATCTACAAATTGTTGGCATTGCCCCGCAAAGCGAACTGGCGCTTGTTGACGATGTTTGGCGATTCATGCCGGATGTGATTATTTTGAGTAACCGTTCACAATTGACCAATCCGATGCGATTGTTATCGTACTTAAGAAATTATTGCTCATTTCGCCTGATTGTTGTAGGTGAAAGCGACAATACGATTGAGATATATGAAAAACAGCAGATTACAGTGGATGGACAAAGTGACTTGATAGAAATTGTGTAGTGAATTAGAAGATGCGATAAGTGTGAAAGTAGTGCAAACTGGTATAATGGATGGCTTATCAGGTGGGCTGTTCATTATTCCCTCCCAAGAGGGAATCCCATAGTAATATTTGTCGATTGTGGAGACTTATCGCAAGGTGCAAGACGAACTAATTCTGCTGAATCGTGCACGATCTTTAGATCAAGAAGCATTGGCACAAATACATGATTTATATTATGTGCCGATATATCGTTACATTGCTTTTCGTATCAATGAGCATGAAACGGCCGAAGATTTAACCAGTGAGGTATTCACTCGACTACTCAGCGCCTTACGTGACCACACAGCGCCGCAAAAAACGTTGCGCGGTTGGTTGTTCAGCGTCGCTTCAAGAGTAGTGAAAGATCATTATCGTAAACAATATCGCCGGAAGCAAACTGAATTGGATGAATCAATGCCAAGCCTGGTCGCCACTCCGGACCAAAAAGTAGAAATGAAGCTCACAAACGAGAATTTACGTCAAGCGATTACGAAGTTAACAGAAGATCAACAGCAGGTTATTGCTTTGCGCTTCGGTTATGAAATGTCTATTCGTGATGTGGCCCAAACAATAGGAAAAAGTGAGGGAGCCATCAAAATGTTGCAGGCACGCGCTGTCGCTGCATTATCACGCATCATGGTACCGGGAGGGGCAAACTCATGAAAACCTCTCTGGAATTGATGCTAATGGAATGTCTGGATGCGTTGGAACAAGGCATCCCGTTTGAGCAGGTTCTGATGCGCTATCCGAATGATAGCAAGCAATTACGGCCTATGTTAGAAACGGCCGTTCGCCTGTCAAAGCTCAATGTACAGCCCTCCCTGGCCGCCAAATCCCGATCCCGCAGCACTTTCCTGGCTGAAGCGGCCGCGCTTAAAGAAACCAGACATAAACGGCCGTCTCCCTGGCTTAATTTACGCCGCGCCTTTCTGCCTGTGGCTGCTCTGGTTATGGTTCTGCTTATCTTTGGTGTTGGGTTAATACCTTTATCCGCAGCAGCTTTGCCTGGCGACGCCCTGTATGGCGCAAAACGCCTGATCGAAGACACGCAATTAACCTTCACAGCCAATCCCACCAGGCAAGCGGCCCTTAGCAATCAATTCCAACAGCAGCGTATTGAGGAAATCAATCGGCTGTTAGACACTGGCCGGGCTGCTCAGGTTGCCTTTGAGGGGATGATAGAAGCGGTTCAACCCGGTGAGTGGATGATTGCCGGGCTGGGCATACAGATCACGGACGATACGCAGATCATTGGCGGCGATCCGGTAATTGGACAGGCTGCGATGGTAAACGGCCGTACCCAATCCGGTATGCTTGTGGCCACCATGATTACCTTATCCCCGGCTGATGATTTGCCCACAGCTACACCAACTGCCACGGCCACGCCAACCGCTACTTTCACCAGTACGCCTACGGAAACACCCGAACCAACCGATACAGTTGTCGCCACAGATACCCCGTCTCCAACAGCAACGCTTACCGCCATACCCACTGAAGAGGCTGATGATCCGACAGCCACTATCCAGCCAACTGCCTCGCCTACCTTTTTGCCATTACCGACCGCGACACCCACCCCCGGCGGTGATGACAACAGCAACGACAACGATAACAGCAACAGCAACGGCGACGATAACAGCAACGACAACGGCGACGATAACAGCAACGATAACAGCAACGACAACGGCGACGATAACAGCAACGACAACGGCGGTGATAACAGTAACGACAACAGCAATGACAACAACGACAACAGTAATGACAACAATGACAATTGCGATAGTAATAGCAATGATAATGGCAACGATAATGGCAATGGTAACAATGACGATTGCGATGATAACAGTAACGATAATGATAACGATGACAGCAACAGCAATAGCAGCAGCCCTGTTAGTAATGATCAAGTTCAATTATTTAATGCGCCTTCATGGCGCGAGGGTCAATTGTTCTAAACCTATCCGCCAACTACATTAAAATCTGTCCGTCACACCCTAAAAGAGTCCCCCAATCGTTTCCAGGTTCGGGGATTTTTTGCTTTGGGCCGCAAAAGCTCGATAATGGAATAAATATGAGTAAACCAGGAGAGAAAATTATGAATTTTGCAGATAAAGCAGTATTAGTGACGGGAGGATCACGGGGTATAGGCCGGGCGATTGCACGGCAGTTTGCGGGAAGGGGCGCGCGGGTGACGGTACATTATCACAGCAACCGGGCTGCGGCCGAAGAGACCCAGACCAGCCTGCCTGGCGGCCCTCATCTCATCGTTCAGGCGGATATGAAGGATGCGGCCGGTATCCAGGCGATGGTGGAAACGGCCGTCCGTGAAATGGGCCGGTTGGACATCCTGGTCAATAATGCCGGGATTTTCGAGGAGCATCCGGTGGCGGAAACAAGCTACGAGGATTGGCAGGCAAGCTGGCAGCGGGTGATAGAGACGAATTTGATTGGGGCGGCTAATGCCAGTTACTGCGCGGCCAGAGTGATGATGAGGCAGGGATACGGCCGTATCGTCAATGTATCTTCACGCGGCGCATTCCGGGGCGAACCGCTCGGCCCGGCCTACGGCGCCAGCAAAGCGGGTATGAACGCCATGGGCCAATCCCTCGCCAAATACCTGGCTCCCTTCAACATCTTCGTGGGCACAGTTGCCCCCGGCTTTGTGAAAACCGACATGGCCGCCGGTACACTAGCCGGGCCAGAAGGGGAGGGCATCCGCCGCCAAAGCCCGCTCAACCGCGTCGCTAAACCAGATGAAGTCGCCTACGCTGTCCTTTTCCTGGCCTCTGATGGGGCTGAATTCATGACCGGGGCGATCATTGATGTCAATGGCGCGTCTTACTTGCGGACATAAGCTTCTGTATCTGCCGCGCCAGATGCTCGTTAATAAATCGTTCTGGTTGTTCTGATACAGTTGTTGGCAGCATCGCTATTACTTCAATGCTGTGACGCAGTTCTATCACGGCCGCCTACTGATTTTCGTTCAACGGCCCGGCTCGCAAGGCAGCGACTAACGACAAGTAATAAGGTGAAATAGGCGGTTAAGGTAAGTGATCTCCTTTCGCTTATTCGCCTAAATCCGTCGTTCGTGATAGAAAATTGGAAAACGCGCGCTGCGCACAAAAGGATGGATTGATGACAACCCCACTGACTGCAAAAATTGATCAATACTTAACTGAAAACTTACCCCATTACCTGGAGATGCTGCGACAAATGGTGTCCATCAACAGCTTTACGGCCAACCCGGAAGGCGTTGATAAACTGGGCCGGTTAACGGCCGCTGCCTTTGCCCCTCTCGGTTTTTCTGCCGAATCTGTGCCAGCCGACAATCCGGTATACGGCCGTCACCTGGTATTGACCCGCCAGGGTAAATCCGGCCGTAAAATTGGGCTGGTATCCCACCTGGACACCGTATTCCCGCCTGAAGAAGAAATCCGCAACGATTTTTATTGGCGGGAAGAAGGCAACCGGATTTATGGCCCCGGCACGGTAGATATCAAAGGCGGCACCGTCCTCATTTACATGATGCTGGCCGCGCTCCGGGCACATGCGCCGGACGTTTACGAAGATGTTACCTGGGTTGTCTTGCTTGCCTCGGCCGAAGAGCGAGGCGGCGCCGATTTTGGCCGCCTGTGCGTGGAACGTCTGGCGGGCGACACCCTGGCTTGCTTGATTTTCGAGGGCGGATCGTTTAATGGCCGGGAATTTTTAGTCGTTGTGGCCCGCAAGGGCATGGCCACATACCGGGTCACGACGCGCGGCAAGGCTTCCCATGCCGGCAGCGCCCACGAGCGGGGCGCCAACGCCATTGTGCAAATGGCCGACGTCATCCAGCGTATCAAAGCGATGACCGATTATGAGCGGGAGATCACCTTTAACGTAGGCGTGGTGCAGGGGGGCACAGTCACCAACCGCGTTCCCCATCAAGCTGTGGCCGAATTGGAGATGCGCGCCTTTGCGACGGATGTTTATGAAGCTGGCCTGAAAACGATGTTGGCTTTGCCGGAACAGGCCTCGGTTCGCAGCCATGACGGCGCGTTTGCCTGTTCGGTTGAGGTGGCGGTGACGCGCAAAACAGCGCCCTGGCAGCGTAACGAGATGACGGATCGTTTGCTGGCCATCTGGCAGGCGGCGGGGGCTGAATTGGGTTTGCGGGTCGCACCGGAAGAGCGGGGCGGTTTGAGCGACGGTAATTTTTTCTGGGACCAGATTCCGACGCTTGACGGCCTGGGCGTTTCCGGCGGCAATTCGCATTGTTCGGAGCGCAGCGCCGACGGCCGTAAGGATCAGGAATACTGCCTGGTATCGTCGTTTGTACCAAAGACACTGTTGAATGTAACGGCCGTTCTCAAACTCCTGGGGTATCAGTAAATCGGGGGTTTTGACACGAATGGCACGAATGGCACGAATAACAAGTTATTAATTCGTGCCATTCGTGTCAGATTTTGGATTTTCTGACATATCTCGGATACGTAGGCGCGTCAGGCCATGAACGGCCGTAAAAACGCGGCGAAATTTTCCAGGATGTAATCAAGCATCGGCGTCGTCAGGCCGGGGTAGACGCCAATCCAGAAAGTTTGATTCATCACGATGTCGGTATTGGTGAGCGTACCGACGACGCGGTGGGGCGTCTGTTGGTAGGCCGGTTGGCGGGTGAGATTGCCGCCAAAGAGGAGGCGGGTGGCGATCTTGTTGCTTTCCAGATGATTGATCAATTCATTGCGCTTGAATGGCGCATCCGGCCGTACTGTCAATAAAAAGCCGAACCAACTGGGGTCGCTGTTGGCGGTTGGTCCTGGCAAAATGAGGAACTCGGCAAACGGTTTCAATCCATCGTAGAGGCGCTGCCAGTTTTGTTTGCGGGCGGCGATGAAGCCGGGCAGCTTCTGGAGTTGGGCCAGCCCCACGGCGGCCTGCATATCGGTCATTTTCAGGTTGTAGCCGATGTGGGAGTAAATGTATTTGTGGTCATAGCCGTAGGGCAGGTCGCCCAACTGCCATTCAAAACGCTGGCCGCAGGTGTTGTCTTTGCCCGGCGGACACCAGCAGTCGCGCCCCCAATCGCGGAAGGATTCGACTAATTTTTTTAGGCGCGGCCGGTTGGTGAGGACGACGCCGCCTTCGCCCATGGTGATGTGGTGGGCGGGGTAAAAGCTGATGGTGGACAAATGGCCGAAGGCGCCGGTGAAACGGCCGTTATACCGGCTCCCCAGCGCGTCACAATTATCCTCAATAAACCACAGATCATGCTTGTTGGCCGCCGCCATGACGGCATCCAGGTCGAACGGATTGCCTAAGGTGTGGGCGAGCATGATCGCTTTGGTACGCGGGGAGATGGCCGCCTCTAAGTTTTCCACGGCGATGTTGTGGGTGCGTAGATCAATATCCAAAAAGACGGGCGTCAGCCGGTTCTGGATGATGGGGTTTACTGTGGTGGGAAAACCGGCGGCGACGGTAATCACTTCATCGCCGGGTTGTAACTGCCGCTTGCCCAGGCTGGGCGATGTCAGCGCTGCCAGGGCCAATAAGTTGGCTGAGGAGCCGGAGTTGCACAGGCTGGCGTGGCGCACCCCCACTGTGCGGGCGATTTCGCGCTCGAACTGGTCGGCGTAGCGGCCGGTAGTCAGCCAGAATTCGAGCGAGGAATCAACCAGGTTGATCATCTCAGCGGCGTCAAATACTTTACCGGATACGGGAACGGCCGTTTCCCCCGGCACAAACGGCTGCGCCCTAAAAGCTTCATCATGATAAGTTCGTACCAGGTCTAAAATTTGCTGTTTAATCTCGTCGCTTCTACTCATACCAATCTCCGCGGCAGTGTTAATCTGGGTGTTTAATTATAGGCGCGGCGTGGGCTGCGCCTGTACGTTTACCCTACTGATTGTATATCGAAAAGGAACAAATGGGGATTTGTAAGCAAAGCCGGGAAATGGCTTGTCAGAAGAAACGAAAACGGATATGGTCAGCGTCGCTTATGGATAAGATTACGTTGATTGCCACGGTCACCTTTGGTCTGGAAACTCTGGTCAAGCAAGAAGTCAGAGCTTTGGGTTTTGACGATCTGCGCGTTTCTGAGGGCAAAATTGAATTTGATGCGACGCTGGCCGATATTCCCCGGGCCAATTTGTGGCTCCGCTGCGCCGATAGGGTTTTGCTGAAGATGGGACAATTTACGGCCGTTACCTTCGACGACCTGTTTGAACAAACAAAAGCGCTGCCCTGGGAAGATTGGATTACGCCTGACGGCCAATTTACCGTCAATGCTAAAACAGTCAAATCGACTCTGCAAAGCGGCCGTGCCTGCCAATCCATCGTCAAAAAAGCGGTTGTGGAGCGATTGAAAGAGGCGTATCAAGTTGATTGGTTTGCCGAAACAGGCCCGGCATTCACCATCCGGGTGTCACTGCACAAAAATATGGCCCTGCTCACCCTGGATACATCCGGGGCGGGGCTGCACAAAAGAGGCTATCGCGCCGAAGCGGGCGCAGCGCCCATCAAAGAAACATTGGCGGCGGGGTTGGTACAGCTCAGTTTTTGGAACAAGGATCGGCTGCTCATTGACCCGATGTGCGGGTCGGGAACGATTTTGATTGAAGCCGCCATGCTGGCCCGGAACATCGCCCCCGGCTTAAACCGGACGTTTGCCTCGGAGGAATGGCCGGCCGTCTCCAAACGAGCCTGGCAAGATGCGCGGCAGGCGGCTCAGACGGCCGTTTTGCCCGGCGGCGGCCTCCAACTTTGGGGCTATGACATTGATCCCGCCAGCATTGCCATCGCCAAAGACAATGCCCAAAAAGCGGGCGTGAGCGGCGACATCGTATTTGAGCCGAAGGAGGTAAAGGCGTTGTGGATTGACCGGCAGTATGGCATTGTTATTTCTAATCCGCCCTACGGGATACGCCAGTCCGATTTTCGCCAGCTTAATGAAATCTACATCGCGCTTAACAAGATGTTCCGCAAGAAAAAGGGCTGGTCGGTTTATATTTTAACGGCCGATGAGAAATTCCCGCACTATTTCAAACGCGCCCGGCCGGATCGGGTGCGAAAATTGTACAACGGCACGATTAAGGTGAATTATTACCAGTATTACGGCGATAAACCGCCTGAGCGCGCCGCCAAAAGCTAGCACATGAAACATGGAGGAGAAATGTCTGCGGATTTAGTACTGTTTAATGCCAAAATTTATACGGTTGACCCGGCTTTGCCCTGGGCGGAAGCGGCGGCGGCGCGTGACGGCCGTATCCTGGCCGTCGGTTCTAATGACGAGATTTTATCCCTGGCCGGAGACAACACGGAAATGATTGATGGCAACGGCCGTCTCCTCCTGCCCGGCCTGACCGATTCCCACCTCCATTTCCAGCAAATTGCCGAACGCCGCCAGCAGGTGAGCCTGTTTGGCGCAGCCGATTTTGAACAGGTGAGGCAGATGGTGGGAACGGCCGTTTCCCAGGCCAAACCGGGCCAATGGGTGCAAGGCTGGGGTTGGGATGAAAACCTGTGGGATCATGTGCCCACCCGACTGGACTTAGACGACATCGCTCCTAACAACCCCGTCGCCCTGGCCCGGATGGACATGCACACCTGGTGGGTCAACAGCGCCGCTCTCAAACTGGCCGGCGTCACCCGCGAAACGGCCGATCCGCCCGAAAGCAAAATCGAACGCGACGAATCTGGCCAGCCCACCGGCATTTTGCGCGAATGGAATGCCATCAAGCTGGTCCGTACCCACGTGCCCGAACCGGACGAAGCGACTCTGGCCGACTGGATGGCCGACGCGATTGCCGAAGCGCACCGGCTGGGCCTGACCGGCATCCATGACCAGCGGGTAGAAAATGAAGGCGACCAGAGTTTTCGGCTGTTTCAGCAGCTAAGGCGGGACGGCCGTCTCCAACTGCGCGTCCACATGAACATCGCTGCCGAGATGCTGCCGCAAGCCGCCGCGCTGGGTTTAGAGCCCGGTTTTGGCGATGACCGGCTGTGGGTAGGCCACATCAAAGCCTTCGCCGACGGCACGATGGGATCGCGCACGGCGCACATGCTGGCCCCCTTTTCCGATGATCCCGGCAACACCGGCATCGCCGTCACCCCGGCGGATGAATTATGGCAGTTGGCCGTTCGCGCCAGCGAGGCGGGATTCCCCATCTCGGTTCACGCCATCGGCGACCGCGCCGTCCGCGAGGTGTTGGATGTGTTGGCAGAGTTGCGAAGTAGCAAAGTGGCAAAGTCGCCCGGCGGCGAGGGAGAACTCGTCCCTCACTCCTCATCCCTCATTACTTCCCCCATGCCGCATCGGATCGAGCATGTCCAACTGCTCCATCCCGATGACCTGGGCCGGTTGGCACAGTTGGGCGTGGTAGCGGCCGTGCAGCCGGTGCATTTGCAAACGGATTGGCCGACGGCGGATAAGGTGTGGGGGGAACGGGCGCGGTACACGTATGCGTTCCGCACACTGTTGGACAAGGGGACGGCGTTGGCGTTTGGTTCGGATGCCCCGGTGGCGCCGTTGAACCCGATGGCGGGGATAGGAACGGCCGTTACTCGCCAGGACGCCCATCATCAACCGGCAAACGGCTGGTATCCGCAAGAAAAAATCAGCCTGGAAGAGACGATTTACGCTTACACGATGGGGCCGGCCATTTTATCGGGTAAGCAGGCGTTTCAAGGCTCCGTCTCCCCCGGCAAATGGGCCGATTTGATCATCCTCAATCAAAACCTGTTTGAGATTGACCCGGACGCCATTGTCCAAACAGAGGTGGATGTAACAGTTTTCAACGGGAAGGTGGTTCATCGTGCAGATGCGGATGGATGAAAGTTCAGAAAATAAATCGGTAATCGTAGGGGCGAGGCAATCGGATTCGATTTGGGTTTAACAAACGGCCGTTTCTCCGATTGCCTCGCCCTGGTTGCCTCGCCCCTACCAAATCTATTACCGAAATAAATTTTTAACCTTCATAAATCCCGCAGCGATGGATGGAAGAACGTTCAAATGTTCTGGGGATAAGGCCATTTCCGCTGACATCTGTTGTCGCCGGTGTGATGTTAACATGCTTCAGCGTGTTTCCTTCTCTGGCTGCCGGGTTTCAACCGGCAGCCTGTTGAGCTAACGCCAGCGCTCCCAACACCCCGGCGCGGTTCCCCAGCCCCGGCGGCACAATGTACGCGTCAATCTGTTCCAAAATGGCGGGCGACTGCACATAGTCGTTCAGCGCCGCCAGCGTTTTTTGCCGAACCAGCGGGAACAACTGCGGCTGATCCATCACGCCGCCGCCCAAAATGATGCGCTGCGGCGACAGTGTGCAAATAAAGGTGCGTAAAGCCAGCGCCAGGTAATGGGCTTCCAGTTCCCAGGCAGGATGATCCGATGGCAGATCCTGTCCTTTCATGTCCCATCTTTCCTCAATCGCCGGACCGGCGGCCATTCCTTCGAGACAGTCGCCGTGGTAGGGGCAGCGGCCGGGGAAGGGGTCGGCTTGCCAGTCGTGGGGCAGGGGGATGTGGCCCATTTCGGGGTGGACGAGGCCGTGCAGGAGACGGCCGTTGACCATCCCGCCGCCGCCAATGCCCGTGCCAATCGTTAAATAAATGAAAGTATCCAATCTCTGCGCCGCCCCCCAGCGCCATTCGCCCAATGCCGCGCCGTTGACGTCGGTGTCGAAGCCGACGTCAACGCCGAGCGCGCCGCCAATCGCGCCGGCTAAATCCACGTTGGCCCAGCCGGGTTTGGGGGTGGTGGTGATACGGCCGTAGGTGGGGGAATCGGGGTTGGGGTCTATGGGACCGAATGAAGCGACGCCGACGGCCGTGACCGGTTCCTGCGCTCTAAAAAACGCTACCGCCCGCCCCATCGTCTCTTCCGGCGTCGTCGTCGAAAACCGCGCCTCCGCCCGGACGTCGTCCGGCCCCGTCCCCACCGCGCAGACGAACTTGGTTCCACCTGCTTCAATGCCGCCAAATAAACCATGTTTCATGTGGGAGGCTCCAAACCGGCATTTATTTTAGATAGCAAACGGGAGCCTTCAAGACAATACGCTTTGACCGTTTCCCATTCTAAATTCTGGAGCATGTTCAACTGTTGCGGATCGGCTTCGGCATCCTCAAAATAGCATAGGGCATAGGCTAAATGGACAGTAAAATCAGGTCGATCTGGATGTTTATCTGGCAACAGTTCAAACAACTTAGACCATGGCGCAATGTGACGCAGACAATATAAGTCAACAAAATCTCGCCGTGTTCCCCGATCTTTGACGGCCGCCAATTTCATAAGACCAATGTCAATAGGATGCGCGAGATGAATGCCTTGCGCATTGAGCGGCGGGAAAAGCAAAGGGTGTTGTTGATAGATAAAACTGATCTCCACATCCTGAATGGCAACATAAAGCTGGTTTTCGGTCTCTAACTTGATTTGAACGTGAGGAAGGCTTTGGAGTTTGCGGCTCAACGCGGCGCGTTCTGTTGCGCCTAGTTGGTTTTGAAACGAGAAAAAATCGAGGTCATAGGAGATGCGGTGACCAATTTGCAGCGCCAGAGCCGTAACGGCAGCCAAGTAGAATTCTTCTGGGATTGGCAGCGACGTCAGCCGATCGAATACCTGACGTGTTTTGGAGGCCATCGCGCGCCAATGTAGATCGCGGTTGGCGGACTTATCGTTCATTGGCTTGCTCCCAAAGCGGCACGCGATATTCAGTTATACCCAGCATCCAGCGCCAGTAGTGAAATGCGCGTTTATTCAGCCGCCGATACCCATACCGACGTACCCAATTGCTAATCTCTTGCCGGTTATACCTGCTAAACAACCAACGGATTTGCTTCCAGGAACCGCGCTCCAACGTTCGCTCAATAATCACGTTGGCATAATCGCGTGTGTTCATCTGATCGAAGGCATATTCTGGGAACAGCCAGGCGGTAGATGCGGGGAGATCGTTTGCAGCCGTTTTTCCGGTCATTTTATTGAGAAGTTGAACTTCTGATATGGGGCGACCCTCGTGGTCGCCCCCAGGGTATAAGGCGGATGTATTCCGGGGCGCGCCCGCCGGGGATGACGAGGGCGTCGTATTCTGTTTCATCAATCTCGTCGAAGGTGGCGTTGAGGGCGAAGTTGTGGCCGGGTTTTTCGCTGTAGGTTTGGTCGCCTTCAAAATCGTGTACGGCCGTGCGCACATAATCGCCTTCTTCTTTGTCCGGGCAGACGGCGTGGACGGTGTAGCCCACGGTTAGCAAGGTCTAGAAAGGAACCATGACTTCGTAATCTTCAACAAAATCGCCAACCAACATCAGAATTTTCTTACTGCTCATTTTGAACCTCGAATCTAATTGTGTTGAATACGAAAACTGTTTGGCGGCAGCCTGATCTATTGTACTGAGAATGCACTTATTCAGCTACCAGAGGAATGGATCAAAATCATGCAGCTACAGGGTGAAAGACGTATTAGATTCTGGCGCGCTAATAAAGCGTGTGTTGTACTCGACGCGGTTGGCGACGGCCGGGAAACGGCCGGCGCGGACTCCGCTGAGGGCAACGGCTATTCCGAAATGTCCCAAATGCGCAGGTTGTCCCAACGGGCAGCCAGAGGCGCGTCATTGGAATTGCACACGCCCAGGTTGATTGTCCCCGCCCCATATTGCCCGGAATAGCCGCTGTCGTTGGCGTAAAAGAACGGCTCGCCGTTGACGTAGACGGCCGTCTCGGAACCGCGGGCGATGATTTGAAAGCGATTCGCCTGCGTGACGTCTTGGAACGGAGCCGGATAATTGCCCAAATCCACAGCTTCACCCTCACCTGGCCCATGCCTGACCAGGCCCACGCCTCTTTCCTGACTCACGACGAGTCCGTAAAATCCACCAAATTCCCACTTGCGAAATTGGATTTGCCAGTCATCGTCGCTGGTGAGGTCTGTGCTTGGCGCCAAACGGCCGGTGATGTCCAGTACGAAATCGGCGGGGAAAGAGACCAAGCTATCCCCACCGTAGCACCCGCGCCCGTTGCTGGTAGCAAAGTACTCGCCCGCATCGAAACCCATTTCCCCTTCCACGCGCGAGGGATGACCTGAGACGCCTGTGCCCGAAGGCCAGTCGCCAGTGGGGGTGTCAAAGTCATTCTCATAGTCTGGAGGCCGGCCGGTGGCAGCGGCCAGGATGGGTTCGGCGAAGGCACGGGCCTGTTCGGCTGTCGGGTTGAAGATAGGAGATGTCGCCGGAGTATCGTCTATCAACTGGATGGTGGTGTAAATTTCATCACTAATGGGATATTCGTCTTCCAAGACGTGAATATAAACGCGCACAAACCTTCCATTAATACTTCCCATGTCAGATAGTAGAACTTTCCATTCAATGAAATTGGTTCCAATCCCCACGTATTCAGAAGGGTAGGATGCTATATCACGGCCGCCATCAGAAGATCTTACATGAACACCAGCATACCATACGCCATTTATGGAGCTTGCTTTTGCCAGGTGATCGCCTGGTGAATCATATTGCTCTGAAGATAGATCGGCTTGAAATCCATATTGGGTTTGAACATCTGTTTTTGGGGCGCCGTCATACATGGTTATCATCACATATAAATAAGTATCATCCTTTGCCAAGTAGAATTCGTGTATATCTGTACCCTCAAAGTTGGCTTGCGGCGCTTCGTCATCGATCTCATCCACGAAGATTGGTTCAATATTCTCCCAGTCGTTAATGGCTCCATCTATGATTATAGATGCTGTTGGGATAGCCCGCGTGATGATTGTAGGAATTGAAGTTGGAGATTTTGCTGGAATGGATGTGGCTGCCGGGGGCTGAACCGGTGCGTTGGAGACCCGAATCTCCGCGCTGCCCCGGAGAGCGCCATCGTTGCCATTGGGCGATGCGTCATGCGCCATGGCTGCGCCGGCAGGCTCGTTGAACTTCCAGTAGCCGACCAGCCCTTCTTCACTGCCGGTTAACTCGGTCTTCATCGTCGCGTTAATTTCCGCCTCCGTGCGGGCGATGTTCCAGATACGAACTTCGTCCAGCAGGCCTTGAAAAGGGCCGTTGGTGTAGCGGTCTGCAACGTCATTAACGCTGGTGATGTACCCGATCAGATATGGCTGCCGGGTGTTTGGGAAGGCAGGCTCGTTTGGGTCGCTGCCGGGTGACCACCTCGCGGTGATTGGCTCTCCATCGAGATACAGTTGCGTCCCCGCTGCCTGCCCGAAGGTGTGAACGACTGCCAGGTGATGCCAGCCGTCATCAATCTGTGTGTCAGCACGGAAGAGAATGTCGCCGACGCTGTCCGGCTCGAAACCAAATAGCGGCAAGCCCTGCTCAACCGCCAGCACATAGTTGCCGACGCTGCTGGTCTCATTCGATTGGCTGACGATTGCCATCATGTTGCAGTAGGGCCAAACGGGACAGCTGCGCGAGGGACGTGGCTCAACCTTTACCCAGGCTTCGATTGTAAGCGCCTTGTCCAGGTTCAGGCTCTTAGCGTAAGGCACTTCTACGTAGCCGGTCTCGCCGTCTAGCCATAGCGCCCCTGACACCTGGCTATCAACATCTTCCCAGATGGAAGTTGGCGTGGGCGGGATTGTAGTCGGCGACGGCTCAATGGTTGGGGTTGGCTCCGGCTGGGCGGCAACCACGCCGATTGATTCGGCCGGGGTAGGCGCGGATTTTGTTGATGGCGGCACGGCCGCATCCATAACCTGAGCTACCAGCGACGCCGTTGGCTCAACCGGCGGCCTGTTGGTGATGGCCACTTCTGTCCGGTTCAACCGGTTAATTAAAAAGCCGAAGAGGATGAGGATGACGGCCGTTGCCCCAACCACCGCCGCCTTGCCGCGCGGCGTTTGCCAGGTTTGCTGGGCGCGGGTGATGAAGGAAACAGTTTCCGGCGCCAGCTCCAGCGGCTGCGGTTTTATGGGGAGCGGCTCCGGTTCAGCGGGGCTGGTTTGATAGTCCGTTGTACGGCGCACGGCCGTTGCCAATCCCTGCGCCAACTCGCTGGCCGATTGAAACCGGTCGCCCGGCTCCTTAGCCAGCGCGCGCAAAATCACCAACTCAATCGCTTCGGGAACGTCCGGCTTCACCGTGCGCGGCAGCGGCAGCGGATCCGTGATGTGCTTGAGCAGCACCGCCAGCGGCGTCTCCGCGGCATACGGAACCTGTCCCGTCACCATCTCATACAGCATCACCCCCAGCGAATAAATGTCCGAGCGGTGGTCTACTTTGATGCCCTTGCCCTGCTCCGGAGACATGTAAGCTGGCGTCCCCACGCTGACCCCCGACGCTGTGAACTGCTGCGACGATTCCATGATGCGCGCCAGGCCAAAGTCGGTCAGGTAGGTGTTCCCCTGTGCGTCAATGAGGATATTGCTGGGTTTAACGTCGCGGTGGACGACGCCCATACGGTGGGCATAGTCCAGCGCGACGCTCACCTGCCCGACGATGCGGCTGATTTCATCCAGCGACATTTGCCCCTGAGCCATGATTTCCTTCAGCGTTCCCGCTTCGATGTAGCGCATGGCGATGTAGGTGACGCCTTCATGCTCGCCGTAATCGAACACGGGCAGGATGTGGGGATGTTCCAGCTTGGCGATGGCCTGCGCCTCGCGGCGAAAACGCTTCGCAAACTGCTGGTCGTTGGCCAGATAATGGGGCAGCACCTTAATGGCGACGTAGCGATCCATCCCCGGCTGGTACGCCTTATAAATGGTCGCCATCCCACCCGCGCCAACTTGCTCTAAAATTCGATACGATCCTAATGTTTTACCGATAAGCTCGCTCATAACTTTCTCCTTGCGTCTCATCGACTGATAAATTTAATAATTCACCGCAGAGACACGAAGGGCGCGGAGTTTTCATTTTGTGATACATCGCATTCTTTCGAATCTGATTGTTTGGTTTGAAAGCCACTCCCATTTATGTTCTCCTGGCATTAAGTTCATTCTACTACTTCACAATGCAGGGTAGATAGGTAAAGAATTCTCCATCGGCTGAACCGATGGCGTATTTGAGATCGCCATTAGTTGAGTCGTAATAGCTGATGTGCACATTCCCATCGCTGTCGAGCATAAGAGACGTGTAGAGACCCACATTTCCCGGACTGTCAACAACCGCAATGACCCATTGGCTGCTGTCCCATCTGGCGTATTTAAGATCGTCATTAGTTGAGTCGTAGTAGCTGATATGCGGATTTCCGTTTCCGTCAAGCGCAAGCGAGGTGTATCTGCCGACATCTCCTGTGCTATCAACCGTCTCAATGACCCATTGGCTGCCGTCCCAACTAGCGTATTTAAGATCGTCGTTGGTGGCGTCATAATAGCTGATGTGAGGATTCCCACTGCTGTCAAGCGACAAGGACGTATGACTGCCTACATTTCCATCGCTATCTACGGTTTCTTTCAGCCATTGGCTGCCATTCCATCTGGCGTATTTGAGATCATCATGAAGATCATCATAGTAACTGATACGAGCGTTATCGTTCCCATCCAGCGTTAGAGAGTTGTATTGTCCTGTATACGAACCATAATCAACTGTTACGATATTGAGCCATTGGCTGCCGTCCCAATGCCGGTACTTTAGCTGGTTCTCAGTGGGATTGGAAAGATAGTAATTAGAGTAGTAACTGATGTGAGGATTGTTGCTTCCGTCAAGCGCCAGGGAGATATATAAACCAGGCCAAAAATTGTTTGTAATCTGATCAAAGAGCCATTGACTGCCGTCCCATTGGGCATACTTAACGTATCCTTGGGTCGCATATTCGTAACTGATGTGAGGATTTTCACTTGCATCCAGCGCCAGGGAGCTGAATGCACCTGTTTGCCCAGCGCCATCAACTGTTTCAATGAGCCATTGATTGCCGTCCCACTTGGTGTATTTGAGATCGGCGTTGGTTGAGTCGTAGTAACTAATGTGGGGCTTGCCGTTGCTGTCGAGCGTCAAAGAGGTGTATTTTCCTACGATACCGCCGCTGTCCACTGTTTCCATGTTCCAATTTAGAGTTTCCTGTGGCGTTTGCTTTGTGGCGACTACCAGGAAAGCTGATTTGTCCGGCAGCCAGATCAGGAAGATCGCCAATGATGATACGATTAGAATGATATTTCTAACCGCCCCAATTTGAGTTTTATAGCGCTTTGCTGATGAATTTGACATTTTTCCCTCCTACAAAAGTTCTGAGAATCTTGCTGACGGAACGTCTGACTGTCCGGTCTGCGTTCACAGAGACTTTAAGTGGTACGGCCGTTAACTTTACTGGTAGCATACAACGGCCGTATCACCAGAAAAACGCCGGTTTGTAACGGCTTTGTAAACAATCACCCGGCTGTGGGCAGGGAAAAGGTAAACTGCGTCCCCGCGCCCGGTTCGCTGGTCACGTGAATGGAGGCGTGGTGTTGATCGAGAATGGATTTGACGATGGTCAGCCCCAGCCCCGTCCCCCGCGCGGCGCTGTCCACAGGGCCGCGATGGAACGGTTCAAAAATATGGGCCAGGTCGGCGGCGGCAATGCCAGGGCCAGTGTCGCGCACGTCTACCCGCACGGCTTGATCCTGCGCGGCGAGTTGGATGGTAACGACGCTGTCAGGCGCGTATTTAATGGCGTTGTCAACCAGATTTAGAAAAACCTGACGGATGCGGTCGGCGTCGGCCTGGACGCGGGGCAGCCCGTTGTTTGCTTGCAGGATGAGGGTGACGTTTTGTTCTTGCGCCGTATCGAAAAGGGTGGAGATGGCTTCCTCGGCGATGAGGCGCAGGTTGGCGGGGCGCAGGCGCGGCGCGGCTGTGTCAAGGCGGGAGAGGTGTAATAAATCTTCGACCAGACGCGCCAGCCGTTCTACTTCGGTCGTGACGAAGGCGAGTGAACGCCGCCAGAGGGCTTCTTCCTCAATAGCGCAGCTGCCGATGATTTCTGCGTGTCCCATGACGGCCGTTAACGGTGTGCGTAGTTCGTGGCCGATGGCGCTGATGAGCTGGCGGTAAATTTGTGTCTGCCGGGCGGACAGGGGTGTGTTTTGGATGGTGACGAGGGCGCAGGAAACGGCCGTCTCCCCCATTTCCGGCGGCGCAACGGCAACTTGCAACGGCCGTTCCGAACCGGGCTGGCGCAGTTCCAGCATTTCTGGCGCGCCTGATTTGATAACCCGGCCCACAGCGGCGTCAATCGTCAGTGGAGCCGCATCGCTGTGCCCGAAAGAGGCCAGAACCGTGCCCGCCGCCTCATTTTGCGCGTAAATTTCACCGTTGGCGTCCACAACCAGCGCCGCAAAAGGCAGCGCGCGCAGCAAACCGTGTAAGCGCGCGGCGGTAGCCTGGTCGTGGCGCGCTATTTTGCGCCGCCAGCGCCGCCCGGCTGCCGCCCAGCCGACTGCCAAACCGCCCAAACATAAGATGAGAACCAGTAAAACGACGACGCCTAACGGAATTGTAGCCACAACGCCATTGTCCATCTTGTCCTCCTCGTCACGTTCCCTCAAACTTGTAGCCGATATGGTGAATGGTTATCAAAAAAGCAGGGTTGCGCGGGTTGGCCTCGATTTTTCGCCGCAGACGTTGGATATGCACGTCTATGGTGCGCGATTCGCCGGCGAAATCGTAGCCCCACACCTTTGCCAACAGCATATCGCGGCCAAAAACACGCCCCGGATTTTGGGCCAGCAAAGCCAGTAAATCGAATTCTTTGGGCGTGAGTTTGACGGGCTGTTTGTTGACGGTGACGGCACGGCCGTCCAAATCAATCGCCAATTCCCCAAACCGCAAACAGGGCGTCGCCGCCTCGTCCCGGCTTTGCGCCAGCCGCAGCACCGCCCGCACCCGCGCCAGCAGTTCGCGCCCCTTAAACGGTTTGGTGATGTAATCATCCGCCCCCATTTCCAGTCCCACAATTTTGTCCACGTCCTCGTCTTTGGCTGTGACCATGATGATGGGGATGTAGCCGGTGCGGCGGCGGACGGCCTGGCAAACTTGCAGGCCATCCATGTCGGGTAACATTAAATCAAGCAAAATGAGGTTGGGGGGAGAGCGGGTAATGGCGTTGAGAGCGGCACGGCCGTTGCCGACAACCGTTGCCATAAATCCTTCCCGTTCCAGCGCTGTTTCCAGAAAAGCAGCAATCGCTTTGTCATCTTCAACGATTAAAATGGAGAGGGGTGGGGCGTTCACGGCTCCTATGTTCCTTAAATAACTTGCGCATTAGAAGTTTAACTTCTCAGAAGAGGTTGAGCTTCTTAGTGAGCGTCCATAAATAAGTTCCCTGTTTGGGGACTGGAGATTGGTGAACTGGAGAGTGGTAGTCTCCAATCTCAACGCTCTAGTCTCAGGAAGTAAATCTTAGACGCTCACTTAGCGTACCGGCTAACTACAGTATACACTAAATAATGAACGCAGTGTAAGTGTGCCGGATTAGGTTTGTGGGTACGAACTTATTTCTGGACGATTACCTACTCCCGTTCTTAACGCGCCTGTTTTTGCAGCCACAGCGTCTGATACGGTTCCAGGTAAATGTCGGAGTAGGGGTCGAGGAGACGGCCGTCCACCCTATCCACCAACGCCCCGCCAAACCCCAACTCATCCAGCCGGTGGCGAGAGACGGCCTGCCCCCACTCGCTGAAATTCACCAGCGCCAGCAGCCGCCCGCGCGCGCTCTCCCGAATCAGGCCGAAGACGCGCTCGTTGTGCGTCCAGACGGGGTAGCTGCGGGCACGGCCGTGCAGGACAAACGCCTCTTTCCGCGCCCGAATCAGCCGTTGCAGCCCCAGGAATACCCGCCCGGCTACCGTCTCCGGATCACGCCGCCGCGCCGCCGCCCCCCAATCCATAAACGGCCGGTGCAGCCAGCGATTGTCGTGCGCCAGGTCGGGATCGTCCAGGTAGCTGTCATCATTCAGCAGCCCGATTTCGTCCCCCATGTACAGCAGCGGAATGCCGCCGAAGGCCAGGATCATGCTGTGCATGAGGAGGATGCGGCGGATGGCGAGGTCAACTTCCCGCTCGTCTCCCCGCGCCAACGCCAATTCCAGCCCGGCCAGCGAGGCCAGCGAACCGCTGATGCGCCGGTCATTGTTTTTGGGATTAAACTGGAACGTGGCTCCCCGCGCAAAACTGTTGGGGAAACGGCCGCTGTAAAAATCACTCAAAAAAGTGCGGTGCAGGTAGCCGTTCAGCCCCACCGCCGCCGCGTCCGCCTCCGTCACCGCCCAACCGATGTCATCGTGGCAGCGGACATAGGTGAGCCAGGAGGTGTTGGCGGGGATGGCCGGTATCTGCTGCAAAGCGTGGGTCATCAAGGCTGCTTTGCGCTCCGCCAGCGCGCTCCACAACATCACCATAAAGACATTGTGGTAGGCCACTTCGCACTCCTTGTTCGCCGCCCGCCCCTGGCCCAGGTAGGGAACCAACTGCGGCGGCGGCACAATCGCTTCTGCCTTGAGCAGCAAGCCGGGCGCGGCCATCCGGCTGAGGGCGCGGAACGCCTGTAAAATGGCGTGCGCTTCCGGCTGGTTCTCACAGTCCGTCCCCAGCCGCTTCCACATGAAGGCCACCGCATCCAGCCGCAGCGCCTCCACCCCTTGGTTGGCCAGATAGAGCAAAATGTCCAACATCTCGGCGAAGACGGCCGGATTAGCATAATTCAAATCCCACTGGTACTCGTTAAACGTCGTCCACACCCAGCGGTCCATCGGCTGGTAGTAGGTGAAATTGCCCGGCTTGAATTCGGGAAAAATTTCGCGGACGGTTTGCTCGTACTGGTCGGGCAGCGCGCGGTCGGGGAAGGTGTGGTAGTAAGCCAGATAGTCGGGATCGCCGGCCAGCGCTTGTTGCGCCCAGGCGTGTTCTTTGGCGGTGTGGTTGCACACCAGGTCAATGCACAGACTGACGTCGTTTTGGCGCAGTTGGACGGCCAGTTCGGCCAAATCGGCCATCGTCCCCAAATCGGACCGCACCTGCCGGTAGTCGCTCACGGCGTAGCCGCCGTCATTAGCGCCGGGACGGGGCTGGAGCAGGGGCATCAGGTGCAGGTAGGTGACGCCCAGTTCTTTGAGGTAAGGGATTTTGACAGCGACGCCTTTCAACGTTCCGTCCGGCGAGAAGCGGTCGGCGTAGGCGACGTAGCCGATCATGCGCGACTGCTGGAACCAGTCGGGCTGGTTGAGCCGTTGTAGGTCGAGCAGGCGCAGGTCGGGAGCGCGGTTGGCGTAGGCGCGGGCGGTGAGGTGGAGGAATCGGGCCAGCCAGGTTTGGAAGTGGGGGTGACGGCCGTAGAGGAGGGCGAGCGGCCGTATCGCATCCCCCCAAAACTGCTCTACCCGCTGGCAAAAAATTTGCTGCTCCAACGGTTCCAGCAGGCGCAGCGGGCCTTGTTTCAGGTCATCGAGAATTTCGGTCACGTTGGTATCTTGCATACAGTTTAGAAAAAGGCGGTTTTGGGGCGCTGGGGATTGTCCGGTTCGGCCGGTATCAGATGATAATCGCCGCGCAGGACGCGCTTCGCTAGCCAGGCGCACCAGGGTTCAATCGGTTCAGCCAACGCCTCTATTTCAGCCAGGGAGAGGTAGGCGGCGGCGTCTGTCTCCTGTCCGCCGTCGTGCTGGGCTTCGCCGGACAGGTGGCGGCACAAATAAATGAGGGCGGTCATGTTTTCCCAGGCGAAGTTTTGATAACCGAGGAGGCCGGTGATGACGGCCGTGACGCCCCCCTCCTCCAACGTCTCCCGCAGCGCCGCTTCGTCCGGTGTCTCGCCCGGCTCCACCACGCCCCAGGGGATGCTCCACTGCCCGGCCAGCGACGTCCCTTTGGCCTGACGGATGAGTAAAATTTTGTCGTCGCGGAGGACGGCCGTGCCCGCACAAACGACAATTCGCGGCGGCCAGGCGGATGGGGTTTTGTCGGCAATGGCTGTTGTCATACGCCCCCAAGCTGGCGTAAAAATTGGATGAAGCGAGAGAGGTCGGCGGTGACGGCCGTAAAACACGCCCCCACCCCCTGCGCCAACTCCTTCAACCGGGAACCGCGCAAATTGAACGTGTACACATTCCGCACCGCGTGGCGGAATTTACGATACTCGCTCAAGCAGCGATACGTCTCTTTCTGAATAACAGGCGGACGCAGCTTGGGAATGTCCAGCGACATTTGGCGCAGTAAATCAAAATGCCAATTGGAGCCAGTAGGCAGCGACCCTTCAACCACGCGCGATATTCTCAAAGATATGTTCCACACCGGAATAGAAGCCGTGTAAATTCCAAGCAACGCCATCCAGATAAGCGTCGTCATTTGTTTCCACAGCCTTCGTAGAAACGATCTCCGTCCGTTCAATCACTCGTTGAATGTTCTCCAATTCATCAGCGATATCCGCCGCCAGCGTCAAATACTTACCGTTCATATTGCCACTCCATCTGCGTCAATTCGACGGCGAATGTGTTCATACGCTTCTTCCACCCGCACCAGATCAACCAAAAATTCCGGCGACAAATCCATCACCTCGCCCAACGCCCGCAGGTATTCCCGCTCTGGAACGCCCCAGGCGGCCAGGTCAACGTCGGAGCGTTCGTGAAAGCGGCTGCGGTTGGTCAGCGAACCGAAAACGACCACCTTCTCCGCCTGAAACTGGTCGCGCAAAATGTCAGCCCCCTGCCGGGCGACTGCCCACGCTTGCTCAAACCGCTTATCCAGTTCGGCCTGGCGGGCGGCTTCGCGGCGGCGCGCCCCTGCCCGGTATTCGGCCATTTTTTCGGGTGGAATGTCTAATGTCATGTCGTAATTCTACCATCCCAGGCGAGATTTTGGGATTATTTTCAGTTCCGGAACCAGTGGCAGGCATAGGGCGGCAGCGTAATTGTCCCGCCCATCGCCATTTGCGGCCGTGCCAGCAAATCAACCCGTTCCCGCTTCAACGTAAACGTCTGCGGCCGATCCGACAGGTTGAACAGGCACAAAACGCCATCTTTGCCGTTGGTGTGGCGGCGGAAGGCGAGGAGTTCCCGGCTGCCCGATTTCACCCATTCCAACAGACCGGCGCGCAGGGCGGGTTGGCTCTGCCGCGCTCGAATCAGGAAGCGGGTCAGGTTCAAGTAGGAGTCGGGATCAGCCTCCTGCGCGGCCACATTCACCTGCTCATAATCCCTGTTGACCGGCAGGTAGGTGTCTAGCGCGTCGGAGAAACCGGCGTGCTGGCCCGCATCCCACTGCATCGGCGTGCGGCAGCCGTGCCGGTCTGGCAGCCAGATGTTGTCGCTCATGCCGATCTCGTCGCCGTAGTAGAGGATGGGCGCGCCCGGCAGCGACAGGAACAGCGCGTTGAGCAGGAACCATTTCCGTTTGTCATTGTCCAGCAGCGGGGCCAGCCGCCGCCGGATGCCCAGGTTGAGCCGCATCCGGGGATCGGGCGCGTACTGCCGCCACATCCATTCCCGTTCTTCCGGCGTCACCATTTCCAGCGTCAGCTCGTCGTGGTTGCGCAGGAAGGTCATCCACTGGGTTCCCGGCGGGATGGCGGGGGTACGGTTGAGGATGTCCACAATCGGGGTTTTGTCCCCCTTCTTCAACGCCATGAACAGCCGGGGCATGATGGGAAAGTGGAAACAGACGTGAAAATCCGGCGCTTCTGGCGTCCCAAAATAAGGCAGCAAATCTTCCGGCCACTGGTTGGCCTCGGCGATGAGGACGCGATCCGGGTATTCTTCGTCCATTATGCGGCGCACCTTTTGCAGAAATTGGTGCGTCTCCGGCAGATTTTCGCAGTTGGTCCCCTCCCGCTGGTACAGGTAAGGCACGGCGTCGGCGCGGAAGCCGTCAATCCCCATATCCAGCCAGAAGCGCATGATGCGGAACATTTCTTCGTGAACCTGGGGGTTGTCATAGTTCAAATCGGGCTGGCTGCGATAAAAGCGATGCCAAAAGTATTGACCGGCCGTTTCGTCATACGTCCAGTTGGACGGTTCCGTATCCAGGAAGATGATGCGGGCGTCGGCGTACTCGGTTCCGGTATCGCTCCAGACGTAGTAATCGCGGTGCGGCGAATTTTTGTCCCGCCGCGCCGCCTGGAACCAGGGGTGCCGGTCGGAGGTGTGGTTCAGCACCAGGTCGGTAATGACGCGCAAGCCTCGTTCGTGAGCGGCGTTGAGGAACGCTTTGAAGTCGTCCAGCGCGCCGAAATCGGGATGAATGCCCAGGTAATCACTGATGTCGTAGCCGTCATCCAACAAGGGGGACGGGTAGTGGGGCATCACCCAGACGCAGTCAACGCCGAGGGATTTGATATGATCGAGTTTTTCAATGGCGCCGCGAAAGTCGCCACGGCCGTCGCCGCTGCTGTCTTTGTAGGCGCGGATGTACAGTTCGTAGAAAACGGCTTCTTTGTACCAGTTGGTTGTCATGATATTTGGGAGTGGAGACCAGTCTCCACCCTCTAATCTCCAATCTCAAGGCCATTGGCCGATATTACATCCCGATACCACAATGCGCTGTCTTTAGGGGTTCTGGTTTGGGTTTCGTAATCTACGTAGATGATGCCGAATCGTTGGCTGTACCCTTCGGCCCATTCGTAGTTGTCCAGGAGGGACCATTGCAGATAGCCGGCGACGGGGACGCCGTTTTGGATGGCGCGGTGTACGGCCGTCAAATGCCCCATCAAATAATCAATCCGTTTCGGGTCGTGAAGCCCATCCAAATAACTACATCCATTCTCAGTCACATAAATTTTGCCCATCCCATACTCAAAATAGAGCCGGTTCAGCAGCCGGCACAGGCCGTCGGGATACACTTCCCAGCCCATTGCCGTGTATTCTGCGCCCGGATTAGG
>JAJRYT010000136.1 GCA_024275635.1 Chloroflexota bacterium
AGTCTCGCCAATGGTTATTAACGTTGCTTCTGAACCCAAGTGATTAACCACATCGCCAACCAAGCGATTAACAATTTCAACCGGATTGCTTCTTTTACCTTGTGGTTTTAATGGCAAAATCAACAGACAAACATCATTAAACGTTGCGAGTTCCCTTTGGATTATCTCTTGCCCCGTAACCGAAATATAATTTATCTTTAATCGTTTACTATCCTCGGAAAGATGTGTCATTTCAGGTAATCTCGAATGAATTCACACAGAACATTCAACTCAGAGCGAGAAAAAGCGACTGTGCAGTGGCTGTATGAACATATTGTGCCCAATGCGGTCTCTCTTTGAAAGTTGCCTGCACCATCCAAAACGTAGGCAATTTTGTAACCGGCGTTTTCAATTTGATTGTACCGTGCCTGCGACTGACCAGCTTTTCGTTCAATGACGCTGTTTGTTGTAACCTGAAAACTAACCTCTATTGCTACATTCTTGCCATCTTTTGCAACGACAATATCAAAAGAAGTTGGACGATTCGTTTGCTCATCTGTGTGAGTAATGCCTGAGATATTGCCGTTTGAATGGAATTCTGTATCTTCTACACCAAGATTCTTTTCTAAGTATGCCAGCACAAATTGCTGCGCTAACTGACCTAAATTATTTGAGCGAGACCCCATCGTGATCCGACTCACCCAAATGTAACGCTGCTTGATAAATCGCTTAAGTTTTTCCGGTTGTCCCAAATAATCGCCAATCTCACATTTGCTTAAAACCTCGGCGGTTAGTTCATTTGTGCAAGCGCTACCGAATATCAAAATCGCAGTTACGTCCTGGAGTAATTTGCCAAGTTTGCGGTCTTTGAGTAACCGCTTACTTGAAATACTCAACCGGCTATTGGTCAGATTAGATACCGGCAATTCTTGGAATGAATAGATACGCGCTTCACCGTTCCGAAGGTATTCCTCACACTTGCTGGCGGTATAGCCCTTCAATCTCTGAAAGCGTAAACCCCGCCTCCACCAGAACCTGCTCCGTATCCGCGCCCAACGGCCGTCCCACACCCCCATACCCCGCTTCCCCCGCCGAAAACTTGAACGGGCTGCCGATTTGTCGCTGGCTGGTTCCGTCCGGCTTGGGCACGTCCACCACCAGCCCCCGCGCCTGGGTGTGGGGATGGGCCAGCATTTCGGGGATGGTTAGCGCCGGCTCCACGCATACGTCCAGGTCGGCGAAGACAGCCGTCCACTCCGCCAACGTCCTCCCCTGCAACACCGCCCGAATCGCCGCCTTCACCTGCTGCTGGCTATCCCCGTCCAGCCGCAGCCCCGGCTCAATCAAATCGGGACGGCCAATGGCGTGACAAAACCCCTGCCAAAATTTCGGTTCCAGACTGCCGACGGAGAGGAAACGGCCGTCTTTCGTCTCATAATAATCATAGTACCGACCCCCATTCAATGCCCACGACTCCCTTTCCGGCGTCTCGCCGCCCACCAGGGTGTGGCTGATGACATGCGTTTGCCAGGCCACCATCATGTCGAACATGCTGATGTCTACCATCTGCCCCTCTCCGGTGTTCATGCGGTGGATGACGGCCGTCAACAGCCCCGCCATCGCCCCCAACGACCCGCCGCCCACGTCGGCAATTTGCACCCCCAACGGCGGCGGCCCCTGCCCTTTGCGCCCGGAATGGCTCATCGCGCCGGCCAGCGCCAGGTAATTGTTGTCATGCCCGGCGCGATCTTTGTACGGTCCCGTCTGCCCGTAGCCGGTGATGGCGACGTAAATCAAGCCCGGATTGGCCGTTTTCAACGCCTCATAACCAATCTCCAATCTGTCCATCACGCCGGGGCGGAACTGCTCGATGACGATGTCATACGTTAGCGCCAATCGTTTAATCACATCCGGCGCGCCCGGCCGCTTCAAATCCAGCGCCAGCGAGCGTTTGTTCCGGTTCAACACGCCGTGCCACGCCGAAATGTCGCCGTCAAACGGCGGCATCAAGCGCACCATGTCCGGGCGGTGGGGCGCTTCCACCCGCACCACATCCGCGCCCAGGTCGGCCAACATCATGGTGGCAAACGGGCCGGGCAGCAGAGTGGTGAAGTCGAGGATTTTGAGGGAGGAGAGGAGTTTGGTCATACTGTTGTTTCTTCGTATTCCGTTATCCGTGTTCCGTGTTCCGTGTTCCGTGTTCCGTTATCCGTGTTCCGTGTTCCGTTATCCGTATTCCGTGTTCCGTTTGCGGATTACGGGTCACGGGTCACGGAATACGGATAACGGCTTACGGCCGCATCACCCCACACACCGGCGCGTCCCAATCCAACTGCTGATGTTCGACCAGGACGACGTCCATGCGGGCGGCGATGTCCGGCGGGAAGGGAGAGGTGCGTCGTTTGGCGATGTCGGCGTGGGAGCCGACGACTTCCAGCGTGGCCGCCAGTTTGCCGGTGGTTTCGTTGACCATGAATTTCATGAAGTGGATGCGCTTGGCTGTGCGCCCCAACAGGCGGCTGTGAATGGCGACCCTCTCCCCGGCGTGGACTTCGGCCAGGTAGCGGATGTGCTGTTCCAGAGCAAAAGCGCCGCCGTTCTCGGTTTGATAATAGGCCATGTCCATGCCAAATTGGGCGAAAAATCTCCAGGCAGCGTCATCGAACACGCCAATGTAGTAGCGGATGTTCATGTGCCCCATGGCGTCCAGGTAGGATTTGGGGATAGTTTTCCGGTTGAAGCAGGGGAGGGTTTGGATTTTCTCGATGGGTATCATGGTCTTCTGGTGATTGGAGGCTGGAGACTAGAGATTCGTCCAGTCTCTAGTCTCCAGCCTCCAGTCTCTAGTCTCAGGCAATACAGTTTTGCCCGACAGCCGTCATATTTTTCTACCCTTCGCCAATCACCTGGTGGCATCCGTTGCAATTTTGAACTGTTTGCTGTTCGTTCAAAAAAGCGATTTGAGTCTGGCCGTTGGTGGTATGGCTTTGGTGGCAATCTACACAAGTGGCGGCATTATCCGTCATTTGCTGCCATTCCGGCAAGAAAACATGGAAATGGTTCTCGAACGAGCGCTTGTTAGCGATGCCGCTGTGGCATTTAAGGCATTTGTCGTCGCCGATGGGATGGGTAAGGGGGGCGGGTTGGGGATAACTGCCGCTGACGAATTTGAGGGCGTCGCGGCCGCCGAGGGTCATGGCGTGGAGACGGCCGTTTACCCCCTCTCCCGAATGACAATCAATACAACGGGTGCCTTCCCCGCTGTGAAAGCTGGCCAGGTCAACGGCCGTACCCGCATGACTGCGATCCACATAAGCGCTTTCCGGCTCCGTGTGACAGGATGCGCAAAACGCATCGTTATTTTCCAACTGCGCGCCGGTGAATCCGGCCAGAGGAATGAGGATGAGCGCCAGTAAAACGCCCCCTGTTAACCATTTGCTGAACCGCCGGGTTGGAGATTCCGAACCTTTCGACATGATTCATGCCTCCTTAAGTGTGATGTTGTCACATTGTAGACCCAAACGAAGATTCAGCATCCCCCTTTGTCCGGATTTAAGCCAGATTTAAGCTAACTTACCTGGCTCGGTAGTGAATTACACCGCCTATTTCCTGCGTTGATACACGGCCGTCGGCGATGAGCAGGTCGAGGTAGCCGATGACCATCCACAGTCCGGCAAATTGGATGGTGACCGGGCGGTCGGCGTACATTTTTTGGACGAGGGAGACGGCCGTATCACACCCCTGCCGCACATACGCCAAACACGCCGCCTTGCGCTGGCAGATGCGCTTGCGCTGCCGTGCGATCACTTCCCGATAGTTACTGAACGGCTGTCCATGACCGGGATAAACGATATCAATATCTAACGATTCGACCAGATCGAGCGAGTCCAGGAAGCGGGGCAGGCCGGGGATATGACGATTTCCTGTTGGCGGCCGTTCCACCACCGGCGTCGGCGTGACGGCCAGCAACATATCGGATGAGAGGAACTGGCGCGTTTCTGGCTGGTAATAACAGGTCTGATGGCTGGCGTGGCCGGGTGTGTGTAGGACTTGCCAATCCAATCCACCCATCTCCAGCGTGGCGTCCATAGAATAAATCTTTATGCGCTGGCGGGGGACGGATTCCGCGGTTTTGGCGGAACCGGCCATGAAATTGAGTACCGTCTCCCGCATCGTCTGGGGCAAACCGGTGCGGGGCAGGAAATAATTTTGGTAGTAGGCGATGCGCTTTTGCCACATGGCCGGGGTATCTACCAGCCACTCATAAGCCAGTTCCGACACCCAGATTTCGGCGCTGCTGTTGGCCGCGATTGACGCGGCTTGACCAAAATGGTCAACGTGGGCGTGGGTGATGATGACGCGCTTCAGGTCGCTGACGGAGAGACCGTTGGCGGCCAGCCCCGCTTGCAGCGCAGACCGATCGGCCGCGGCGTTTGTGCCAGTGTCCACGAGCGCCGGTTCGGGTTTGGTAAACAGGTAGGCGTTTACCGGGGCAACCTGGCGTTCGTTGGGTAGTTGGAGACGAATGGGAGCGGGCATAAATTGGTTATTGGTTATTCGTGATTGGTTATTAGATTGCTGGTTGTAACGGCCGTTCCCCTTCATCGCGCCACAAACGGTACAAATCAACCGCCCGGCGCAGCATCCAGGGGATGGTTGAGGGATGTAGATGGGGCTTCGCCGCCGCTAAATCGTCCAGGTTCCACCAGCGGAAAGCGCTCCCCGCCATGTCATCGCCCGGCGCGATTTTACCCCCTTCGTAGGCCAGTAGGTAGTAAATGCCAATCATGAAGAGTACGTTTTTATCGTAGTGGAAGGTTTGGGCGTGGATGACGCCTAACGGCCGTACCCGCGCCTCTGGTCCCGCTTCTTCGCCCACTTCGCGCAGCGTCCCATCTAAAACTGTTTCCCCGGTTTCCAGCGCGCCGCTTACCACTTGCCAGCCCTGGCTGCGTGTTGGGCTGTTGAGCAGTAGGATTTGTTCCTGTTTGTTAATGATGATGGCTTGCAGGGCGACGGCGGAGGCAGCGAACGGCCGTCCGTTTTTTGCCAGAATTATTAGCTTTTGAGCCACGGGGTTTCCTCAATGAAAGATTGATGATTGATGATTAAAGCTGGACTTTGCATCAATCTTTAATCCTTAATCTTCAATCTTTCCCAAAAACGCTGCCACTGCCTGCCCAATCTCATCCGGCGAATCTTCCTGGATGAAATGCAGTCCCGGCACCGTCACCTCCTGCTGGTTGGGCCAGGCGCGGCAAAATTCGCGTTGGGGGCCGGTGAGAATGATGCCCGGCTCGGCGTTGATGAACAGTTTGGGCAGGTCGGCATTGTGCGCCAGCCAATCCGCGTAACCGGCCACGATCTCATGCACATCGGCCGGCTCGCCGTCAATAGGGATTTCGCGCGGCCAGGTGAGCAGGGGGCGGCGGGATTCGCCGGGTTCGGTGTACGGCCGTCTATAAACCGCCATCTCTTCCACCGACAACTTCCGCATCACGCTGGCGGGCAAAATTCGCTCGATGAAGATGTTTTTTTGCAGCACAATCTTCTCGCCTGCTGGGGAGCGCATCGCCTGGAAAAGGCCCCGCGCCGACTCCGCCCACATATCCCAGGTGATGGGCTGGACGATGGCTTCCATGTAGGCGATGGCTTTGACCCGATCCGGGTGGCGGTGCGCCCAGTAGAAGCCCAGCCCCGATCCCCAATCGTGAATGACCAGGGTGACATTGGTCAGGTTGAGGGCGTCAAACCAGGCGTTAAGGTAGCGGGCGTGATCCACGAAGCGGTAGGAACCGGCCGGGTTTGGACCGCTCTGCCCCATGCCGATGAGATCGGGGGCCAAGCAGCGGCCGTGTCCCTCCAAATGAGGTATCACATTGCGCCACAGGTAGGATGAGGTGGGATTGCCGTGCAGGAAGACAATCGGATCGCGGCTGCCGCCGGTATCAATGGTGGCGATTTCGGAATCGAGAACGGATATTCGTTGACGAGGGTATGGGTCTGCTGCTGAAATCATTTTTTCTCCTTGCTGGGGGGTGGAAGGGTAAGGAACGAATTATGGCGATGATTATTTCACCGGTTATTTGCTCGCCACACGGCCGCTTTTGCATCCACATCCCGGATAAAATCTGACTTGGCTTCGGTGTAAGCGGCCGTATCAGTGCGGAATTGGCGGGCCAATTGCATTTTCAGGTCGCTGTACGCCTGGGCCGCTTCCGGGTGGGCGATGAGGTAGTCGCGGAAGGCGAGATGACGGCCGATTTCCGGGTGACCGCGCTGGAAAACGTGGACGTGGTGGGTGTGGCGCCGGTCGCTGCCTTTGCGAAAGTAGCGGCGGCCGGGGATGCCGTTTTCCCCTTTGGCCGTGTAGCCCAACGCCGCCATGGCCTGATTGTACCCGTCTACTTGCCCGATGTCGCGCACTTCGATCAGGATGTCAATGATGGGTTTGGCCCGGATGCCGGGAACGGCCGTACTGCCGATGTGGTGGATGGCGAGAAGGATGGGGTGGAGGACGGCCGTTAACCGTTCCGCTTCTTCTTCAAACTGTTTGGCCCAATCCGGGCTGTAGACTGCCAGTTCAACTTTTCGCTTCATGGTTTTGGTAATATGCCAATTAATACGATTGATAAACAAATCGGTTAATTCACAAGAGATGCCAGCTTTAACGCATAGAAAGCGGGTCTCGGATTAAGACGTCTATCCAGTAAGCCATTTCGCGGATAATAGCCTCTATCACTATCCACAAACGTATCAACGAAAACCGTTGTATTGACCATCGTCCGGCTGGCATTATAAGCGTCAACAATGAAAGATTGCAATTTATCATCGTCGTCGAAGCAAACGCCTTCATCCAGGCGTGGTAGTTGTAGGTTGATCAATTTGACACGTTTGCTCTGTCGGTCAATTTCATGCAGTGTGGCGATAGGCTCATCCCAAGGAGAGACTCTGAATGTCAGGCCAATATCGTCGGCCTGATTGCCGATCATCGACAGCCAAATTTCTGCCTTATCTGCTTGCTTGCAGGAAAAACCGTGACTGGCAAAATGCTGAAAGGTCTTGCCGTCTCCGTCATCTTCTTTTATGGGCACGACTGGCGCAATAAACAACTGACCTGGGAATACACTTTGTGCCCGATTGATGGCAGCACCGATCTGATCGGCCGTGTGTTCTGGAAAAATAATCTCCCAATTCACTAACAAGCTGCTGTGCGCTTTTATGGTTGCCAAAGTTGCTTCATCAGGCGCGCCGAGGCTGTAAACCGTGAACTCAAAACCCAGCTTTACAAAATCAGACAAACGCTGCCGGACATCTGCGTTGGCAAGATCGGCAAATGGCACGCGCAAAGCGGTGACGCCAAGCTCAAAAAGCGCAATTAACAACGCATCACGATAAGCTTCTTTGCGTGTGAACTCGTCTAATCCGTCAGCCGCCATCTCAACGCGCCTCCCCCATCCCCGGCGTAAGGTAACACCCAACATTCGAGAGGTTTCACCGATAATCTGATAAGGTTCAACTTGAGGCAACCCTGTATCTAACTTGCCGGCGCCATACGTTCTAATGGGTAGGATTTCATGCCTATCGGCATAAACTCTCACCAGAAAAAAGCCCAGTTTGGCTGTGTCGTTACGGCCGTATTCATCACCTGGCCCCACAGTAGCTAACTCTGAATATTCCGGGCGAACAAACGCCATAGAGGGCACGCTGTAATAGGTCGTACTATCATGGATACCGACAAATACATTATGCACATGTCCTGAGAATACGGCCTCCACACGATACTGCTTAAAAAGTTTCAGCAGCCAACTGCGGGCCGGTTCATCCATGTTATCGTAGTGCGTGGGTTCGTGCGGATCACAGATAAAAAGCGGATAGTGCATAAAAACGAAAATACGAAGCCCCGCCTCTTTGGCAATGCGGAGTTCATTTTCAAGCCATGCGCGTTGCTCCCGCTCTCGTTTGAAGCCGGCATTCATGATGGGTGTGTCAAGACAAACAAAGTGACAGGTTCCGGCGGAAAATGATTGATATAAAGGCCCCCAATGCTTTGAAAAAATTAGGTGACTATCCTCTTCTACAACGGGCGCTGGCAGCCAGGCGTCCGGTTTATCGCCAATATCATGATTTCCCGGTAAGGCGTAAAATTCAGCTTCGATCCCTGAAAAGATTTCACGCGCCCTTTTAACTGCTTTTTCATGATTACTCAGCGCCGGAATAGGGTGAACCAAATCGCCGAGATGAACGACAAAGTCTGGTTGCAGGCTGTTCACGCACTGCACGACGTAGTTTGCACGTTCAATCGTTAATTGATTTGATGTATAGCCGCCCTCTTCTGCGGCGTTTTGTAGGCGTATATGAGAGTCCGCGATCACCGCGAATTGAGATAAAAAAGTGTTAGACTTCTTAGAATTTGTCATACTTCAATGGTCCTGGCTCTGACAATGGTAACTGCGCCACCTAACAGGATACAGACAAACTTTCTGTTCCTTGATACGTCGCTAAAGTTTCAGCCGCGACATCTTCTGGTAAGCGCCTTTTCCTATTCGCCAAACAAGCGGTCATGACTGCTAGTTGTTCTAGTTGCAGATGCGTTTCCAGGAAAGCCTGAACAGGCTCAATAGCTTAGGGTTCGTTCAAAATAAACTTTGCAGTTTGCTGGTGATTGGTAACTGAGTAATTGGATAATTACCAGTTACCAATTACTTGGTTACGCCTTTTCAAACGCCAAAGTTTTATAAACGAACGCGCCCTTAGCAAATGTTGGATCTACTGAGTCTCCATGTTAATCAGCTATTTTGTCACTGCCAGCGCCGCCTGCGCCATTAAGGGGATCATCGGGCCAAAGGCGGCGAAGCGTTTGTCCTGCGTTTGCCCGCGCGTATAGCGGATGTAAATTTGGGCGATGATGACGGTGACGCGAAAGAGGGCCAGCGCGTGGTAGAAGTGGACGTCGGTGACGGAACGGCCGCTCTTCTCCGCATACCGTTCCACCAATTCCGTCCGCGTCAAAAAGTCCATGTCGCCCGTCGGCATCATTGCCATCCCCTGCATTGCTGCCGGGTCAGTCGGTTCCGACCAATAGGCCAGCAGCGCGCCTACATCCGAGAGCGGGTCGCCCAGCGTACACATGTCCCAGTCAAAAATTGCCACAATCCGCCCTGGATCATCCGCCGCCAGCAGCACATTATCCAATTTGTAATCGTTATGGATGAGGGAGAATTGGGTCGTTTGCGGCTGGTTGACTTTGAGCCAATTGTAAGCGACGTCCATTTCGGGTAGATCGGCCGTTTTGGCGGCGCGCCACCGTTTATACCAGCCTTCGATCTGCCGGGCGATGAAGCCGGTCGGTTCGCCCAGGTTGCCCAGGCCGATGGCTGCGTAATCTACGGCGTGGAATTGGGCCAGGGCGTCCACCAGAGCTTCGCTCATGCGGCGAGGAGCGGAGGGGTTGTTGGCGTATGGGGATGGCAGGGTTTTGCGAACGACGACGCCCTGTTTCCGTTCCATGATGAAGAAGGGTGCGCCGATGACAGCCGTATCGTCACAAAACAAAAAGGCGCGCGGGGCGTAGGGGAAGGCTTTGTGCAGGACGGACAACACGCTGTATTCCCGCCCCATATCATGCGCTTTTTTGGCCACCGGGCCGAGCGGCGGTCGGCGCAGGACGTACTGCTGCGCGCCGTAATCGAGCAGGTAGGTCAGGTTGGCCGCCCCGCCGCCGAACTGGCGCACCGTCAGCGGGTTTTCTGTGCTGGGGAGACGGCCGCGCAAATAATCAGCCAGTTTGCGCTCGTCAAACTGCTCATCCGGGCGAACCTGAATCGTGTCATCCTCGAAAATCATTTTCACACCCTTTGGTAAAACACACCTCGCCCTTTTCCCTGGCGCTCAATCAATCCCAGCCCAATTAACTCGTTAAAATCTTTCGTCCGCGTCGCTTTGGCCCGGTCAGTCAGTTGGGCGTATTCCCGGTCAGTGATAAAGCCATGCGCATCTAGGTAAGCCAAAATCTGCTGGTGATGCGGTTTTAAGGTGGTGGCCGGCGTGGCCCGATTTTTCTCAATTTCTTTTTGCACCCGCAGCAGTTCATCCAAAATGCTCTCGGCAAAGTATTCCAGCCAGGGGGTGAAGTCCAGCGATTCGACCAGATCGTAGTAGTTACCGGAGACGCCAACCTGCTGGAAGTAGCGGCTGACATTCTGGTTGTACTGATTTTCAAAGCTGAACAGGTTAAACAGATTGAGTCCCAGACCAGACAGCAGGATTTTAGTAGCCAGACGGGTGGTACGGCCGTTGCCATCCACAAAAGGATGAATCACCACCAACTGCTTGTGAAAAATTCCCGCCAACAGCAGCGGATCCATGACGCCTTGATTGGCCTGCACATACGCTAACAACGCATCCGCCAAAGGTTCCACATCCCCATGATCCGGCGGCAAGTACGCCACCTCCCTGGTTCGCGGCTCATGCACCACCACCGGCCCCTGCCGCAAACGACCCGATTGGTGTTCCGGCAGCAGCCCTTCGGTAACGCCGCCATGAATTTGCAGAAGCAGCGTTTTGGTCAGGGTCAAATCCGACCTGGCGTTCAGATCAGACAACACGCGATTGTAGTTGACGACCTCCCGTTCAGTCTGCCGCAACTGTTTTGGCTGTTGTTTGAGCAGCCGCTTCACTTCAGTCAGCGGCAGCGGATTGCCTTCGATGCTGGTGGAGGCAAAAGTGGAAACCGCCCGCGCCTCAGCCTGCAACTGCGCCAGGACAACATCGGAGACGGCTCGTTTATTTAATTCGTGAACCAGAATTGCGATCTGCTTGATGCGCTCAAGCAAGAAGGGTGAAATTTGAAAATTTGGCTTAAACATAATCACCTATCGCCTAATTATAGCCGATAAGTAGGCGATTAGACCAGTATTCCGTGTTCCGTGTTCCGTATTCCGTATTCCGTATTCAGTCCTTGCCAACTGAATACCGCTACGCATACCGCCGCAAAATCCGCCGCGCCACCGACCGCTTATGCACTTCATCTGGCCCATCGTAAATGCGGGCGGCGCGCTCGTGGCTGTACCAGTAGGCCAGCGGCGTCTCGTCCGTCATGCCCATGGCGCCGTGCGTCTGGATGGCGCGGTCGAGGACGCGCTGCAAGACGCCGGCGACGTAGAATTTGATGAGCGAGATTTCGTCGCGGGCGGCGTAGGCGCCTTCCCGGTCAATCTTGGCGGCGGCGTCGAGCGTCATCAGCCGGGCGGCGTTGATTTCGGCGCGGCTTTCGGACACCCAGTTTTGGATGGTTTGCTGGTCGGCTAACGGCCGTCCTGGAGCCACCTCGCGCAAATTGGCATACGAACACATCAGGTCAAACGCCCGCTCGCAAATACCAATCCAGCGCATGCAGTGGTGAATGCGCCCCGGCCCCAGCCGGTTCTGAGCGATGACAAAGCCGGCCCCCTCCGCACCCAGCCGATTCGTCAGCGGCACGCGGCATTCGCTGTAGCGCACCTCGGCGTGGCTGGCCCAGCCCTGCCCTCGCTCGCCCATGACGGAGATATTTTGCACGATCTCGAAGCCGGGCGTGTCGGCGGGCACGATGATCTGGCTGGCGCGCTGGTGTTTGGGCGCGTCCGGGTTGGTGACGGCCATGACGATGGCGAAGGCGGCCCCGTCGGCCGAGGAGGTGAACCATTTGTGACCGTCAATGATGTAGGAGTCGCCCTCGCGCACGGCCGTTGTGCTCATCCAGGTGGGGTTGGAGCCGGGATGTTCCGGTTCCGTCATCGAGAAGCAGGAGCGGATTTTGCCGTCTAGCAGCGGCCGGAGGAAGCGTTCTTGCTGCTCTGGCGCGCCGTGTTCGATGAGGATTTCCATGTTGCCCGCGTCCGGGGCCTGGCAGTTGAGGACGTAGTGGCCCAGGGGGGTGAAGCCGAGCAGTTCACTGACACGGCCGTGTGTCACCAGCGACAGCCCCATCCCGCCAAATTCTTCAGGGATTTGCGGCAGCCACAGTCCCAGCGATTTCGCTTTGGCCCGCTTCTCCGCGACCAGCGGCCACAGCGTCTTAAAATCCCGCGCCAGAAAATACCGCTCCAGCGGCATTACCTCGGCCCGCACAAAGTCGCGGATCGTATCAAACAGCATGTTCAGTTCAGCCAATTGTTCACTCATCAATCACTCCCATTGGTTGGCGTAATCCGGCCAGCGAATCAAATTCGCGGTTCCGCCGCCGGTAAGGTGAAATAAAAAATGCTGCCGGAACCCGGCGCATTCTCCATGCCTACCTGTCCGCCCAACCTGTCAATGATGCGGCGCACAATAGACAGCCCCAATCCGTACCCGGTGGCGCGAATTTCATTCAAACGGGTAAATTCGGCAAAAAGAACTGCCTGCCGGTCTAGAGCCACCCCTTCGCCATTATCCTTTACTAAAAAACGAACCATCCCATCGGCCATAGCTTCTGCGCCTAATTCCAAACGGGGCGGATGGCCGCCATATTTCAGGCCATTGCTAAAATAATTAACCCATACCTCCTCAATCCAGGGCGCGTAGCCGCTGGCGACAGGCCACGTTTTCGGCTCAATGATTTTACCCTGGGATTGCTCCACCAGGGCGCTGACCCGCCGTTGGGCTTTTATAACAATGCGCGCCATATCTAATGGATGGCGGTCAATGTCGCTCTGTCTGCGCACTGTTGCTAACAGCAGCAGCGCGTCTACAATGTTCACAGCCCTTTGCCCCGCGTCCCAGACCTTTCTCAACGCGCCGTCAAGCTGTTCATCATCTAATTGGGCGCGGTTGTAAAGAAGCATTTCCGCATAGCCCATCTGGATGGAGAGCGGGCTGCGCAGGTCGTGGGCCACCGTATGGGCAAAGGCGTCCAATTCCGCGTTTTGCCGCTGCAAGTTTTGTTGCAAATGGCGTAGCCTGAGGTGAGTTTTTACGCGCGCCAGCACCCTTTCGACATGAATGGGTTTGGCGATGTAATCCACTGCGCCCAGTTCCAACCCTTTCACTTCGTTTACCATATCGGTCAGCGCAGTCATAAAAATGATGGGGGTGTCTTGCAAAAGCGGCTGCGCTTTGAGGCGGCGGCATGTTTCAAAGCCATCTATGCCGGGCATGATGACATCCAGCAGGATTATATCGGGCTGAATGTGCTGAACTCGCGTCAGGGCGCTTTCGCCGTCCTGGGCAACGAGGACTTTAAATCCTTCACGCTGCAAAGATTCAAATAGAACGCCTAAATTGGCCGGGTTGTCATCCACGATCAGGATCGTGGTCTGGGGAGCGTCATTCATGTTTTTTAAGCGCATCACCTGAATTTAACGATAACTGTGCTTCCAGAAAACCACAGATTTCGTTTATTTGGAATATGTCTAACATGCCCTGTAATTTTACGACAAAGGGGACAAAGCGCGTATCGGCATAGGCCAGAGCGTCGGTTTTTTCGCGGAGGGCGACCACGTCTCCCTGGAGGGCCAGTTCATGCAGGGCGGTTAAGTCGGTGCAAGGCGGCGGTTGACAGGGCGGCGGCGGGGTTTCCTCTGCTATCGTCTCATCCAGCCACTGTAAGGCGAGCCGGCGCTGTAACTGCGTTAGCATCTCCCCGGCGCGAACCGGTTTGGCTAAAAAGGCGTCGGCTCCGGCCAGTAAGCTTTGGCGGCGGTCTTCATCGTATACGCTGGCGGAGATGGCAATGATGGGCGTGTTGGCCAACGCCGTTTCCTGCCGGATGTGGTAAATCAGGGCGTGCCCATCTATCTCCGGTATGAGCAGGTCGGTGATGATGGCGTCGGGCCGGGCGGCAACGGCCGTTACCAGCCCAGCCTGCCCATTTTCCGCTTCCAGGAGTTTAAAACCCAACGGAGACAGCAAGTCTACCAGCACGGCCCGGCTTTCGGCCACGTTGTCTACGATGAGGATGGTGCGTCGTTTGCCTTTGTAGCCGGTGATGTGGGGGAGAGGAACGCCCGTATCCCGCTCCCAACTAAACGCCAATTCTATTGGAATCTCAAACCAGAACCGGCTCCCCTGGCCCGGCCGACTGTTGACTTGCAGTGTCCCGCCCATCAAGTCAACCAGGCTGCGGCTGATGCCCAGCCCCAGCCCGGTGCCCACACGTTTGTACGGCGTCAATCCTGCCCGTTCAAACGGCTCGAAAATCGCCTCCAAATCTTCCGGGGCAATGCCGATGCCGGTATCAGTTACTTCAAACCGCAGGGAAACGGCCGACGGCGCGGCGACCGGCGGCACACTGCTACTCACCCGCAGGACAACTTCGCCCCGGTCGGTAAACTTGGCGGCATTGTCCAGCAGGTTCATGAGTACCTGGCGCAGTCGCTGTTCATCGCCGTAAACGGCCGTTGGCAGCCCATTCCCCGTTTCCAGGCGAAAAGCCACCCCTTTATTCTCTACCGGCGCGCGGGCAATTTCACACACCTGGTGCAAAAAGAGATGTAGATCAAACGCGGCCTTATGCAGTCCTACCTTACCCGCTTCCACTTTGGCAATATCCAAGACATCATTGATCAACAGCAGGAGATGCTCGCCGCTTCGCTCAATCGTAGCCGCCTGTTTTTGCTGCCTGGAGCCTAGCGCCGGGTCCCGCTGCAAAACTTGGGCGTACCCCAAAATCCCATTCAACGGTGTGCGCAGTTCATGGCTCATCATCGCCAGAAAAGTTGTCTTGGCCTGGTTGGCTGCCTCGGCCGCTTCCACCGCTTCCTTGTAATCCGTGATGTCGCGCAGGACAATCAGCCGCCCGGTCACGCGCCCCTGACGGTTTGTTAGCGGCGACGTTTTGACATCGTAAAAGCGGCGGTCACTGCCTTCTCCCAGACTGATCTCGGCCTGCATTTGCTTGTTCTCGCGGAAACGCGCCACCAAATCCGGCCGGTCGGCCCACACGACAGCCGCCGGCAGACCAATCACCGCGGCCGTCGGCTCCGGCAAAACCTGCTGCGCCGCCGGGTTCAAATCAACCAGGCGGTCCTTTGTATCCAGCACAATCCAGGCATCCTCCATCGTATTCACCAGCGTACTGCGGGCTACGGGAACCACGTCCAGTAACTTGAACCGGAACATCCCCCAGGCAAATATCAGGCTGGTCAGCGTGAAGGAAAGCGGCGATATGTCTAAACCGGAGGGCAAGGGGCTTAAACCAGAGTTATAGATGATGTTGCTTGTCCAGGGGATTAAAGCGGCCGTCAGGGCTATCCCCGCCTGGTAACGGTATGGGCGCGGCGAGCGAAAGAAGAACTGAACCAGTAAGAGTGTGGCAACAAGATTGGCCGCATATGAAAAAGTCACACTGACCCAATACATCACGCCGGGAACCCGGTCAAACAAAATCATGCCCCTGGAAGAAGTTAGCCCGACTTCGGCATAATACAATCCGTGAAACGGATTCGTCCAATTACTCAAAACAACAACAACCGGAATAATGAACAGCAGGATGAGATTGCGCCGTGTAACCCATTTATCCAGCCCCACATATTGAAGAACGAATACCAGCCACATGATTGATGAAGGAACCATGCCCAGGTACTCGATCCGAATCACCCATAAAATAGTTGCCAGGTCAGTTTGTGTTAGCTCAACACCATAGGCCAATGACCAGATTGTCAGCAAGAGTAGAAGCAGGGTGAAACTGTTTGAACCAGCAACTTGCCGCCGCCACACGGTAACGGCCAGCCAGCCGGAGAGAATGGAAGAGAGGATGAGAAGCAGGGCGTAAATGTTAAATTGCCAGGTCATTGTTACTGGTTGTTGGTTACTGGTGATTGGTTACTCGGCCAATAACCAATAACGCCTATTTGCAATGGGTAAGTTAAATAGACTTGTTCCTTTTTAAAGTTAGGATACAGATAAACGCTAAATTTTTGACCTTATGACAACTAAATCTGTGTTCATCTGTGAAAATCAGTGTCAGTTATTCAGGAACAACTCTACTAACTCAGCGGCGAACCGACCATCTGCCCGCCGTCAATTGTGAATGTGGCCCCGGTGGTAAAGCTGGAAGTGCCGGAGGCCAGGTATAAGGCGATGCCTGTTAATTCTTCCGGCGCGGCCATGCGGCTCTGGGGAATCAGTTTCATCACCATCTCGTTGATCTGCGGATTGCCCCAAATGGCCTGGCTGAATTTCGTTTTGATGAAGCCGGGGGCGATAGCGTTGACCTGGATGTTATCGGCCGCTAGTTCCGCCGCCAGCGCCTGGGTCAGCATGAGCACGGCCGCTTTGCTGACGCAATAAATCCCCATTCCCAACTGCGGTTTTTGACCGGCAATTGAGGCGATATTGATGATTTTGCCGCCGCCGCGCGCTTTCATGCTGGCGGCGCACGCCTTGGCCACCCGGAAATACCCCTTCACGTTCACGTCCAGGATTTTATCCCAATGGCTTTCTTCAGCCGTCAGAATGGGGCCGAAATGGGGGTTGGTTGCCGCGCCGTTGACGGCGATGTCAATCCCGCCATACGCTTCCGTTGCCTGGGCGACCAGGGCGGCTACGGCTTCTTCGCTGCCGGTGTGGGCGGCGATGGGCAGCGCGTCGCCGCCCGCCGCCCGGATTTGGGCTGCGGCTTGATCCAAAGCATCTTGTTTGCGGCTGGCGAGTATGACTTTAGCCCCTGCCGCTGCGTATGCCTGGGCAATCGCCAGCCCAATGCCGCGCGATGCGCCGGTGATGAGGGCGATTTTGCCGGTTAAATTGAATGGGGTCATGATGTCTCCTTTGGTTGATCGTATGACGGCCGTTTCCAACCATTCAATTTATAGCCCACCTGTCAAAATATGCAATGCCTGTACCATGTGTTCCTGCCGGGGTTAGATGCCTGTAAAACGGAGACGGCCGTCATTCTTGCGCTTGAAATTGCTGAAATATGTAGTAAGATGCATATTATACTGAGTATTTTGGCGAGGTTATCATGCAAAAAATTATCGGCGTAACCGAGTTGCAGCGGCGTTTCCGTCCTGTTTTTGACGAAGTCGCCCAAAAAAATATCCCCTACGTTCTTACACGCGGCAGCCGGCCTGAAGCTGTTCTTATCCCTTATGCGGAATTCCTGCGCTATCAGGAATTGCAGGGACGGGAAATCCTGGCTCGTTTTGATCAGCTAATAGTCCGTATGACAACCCAAAATGCCGCTTTTACCGATGAAGAAGTGGCCGCTGATGTGGCCGCAGCCCGTGACGAATTAGCTGAATGATGCGTGCTGTCATTGATACCAATGTGTTGATCAGCGCCCTCATCCAACCGCAAGGTGTTGTTGGGTTGGTTGTGCGTCATTTACGTGACGGAGATTTTACCATTCTCTACTCAGAAGCCATGTTGGCAGAATTGGCGGGGGCGCTTGGCCGGCCGCGTATCAAACAAAAGTATGGCCTGACCGATGACGACATCAAAGATGTGTTGAAGCTCATCTGGCTGCGCGGCGAAGCGGTGGAACCAGCGCAAACGATTCAAGTTTGCCGTGACCCGAAAGACGACAAGTTTCTGGAAACGGCCGTTGCCGCCAGCGCGGATTGTATCGTCACCGGAGACGCCGACTTGCTTGTCCTCCACCCATTTCAGAGCATACCTATTTTGCCGCCAGGTGATTTTTTGCGGCAATTGAACCCATCATAGAGATAGGCTATGAATGATTATAACCGATACCTTTTGCTTTTCCTGCTTTTTGTGTTAGCTGCCTGCGGCACGGAAACGGCCGTTTCGCCCACCGCCACACCCCGACCAACCATCCCGCCGCCGCCCACCGCCACACCCGATCCCCTTGTCCAGGGAACCAACGGCTATCCCTGGTGGAACGACACCGTCTTCTACGAAATCTTCGTCCGCAGCTTCTACGACAGCGACGGCGACGGCAAAGGGGACATCAACGGCCTCATCGAAAAGCTCAATTACCTCAATGACGGCGACCCGGCCACGACTGACGACCTGGGCGTCACCGGCCTCTGGCTCATGCCCATCACCCAATCCCCCAGCTATCACGGCTACGACGTGGCGGATTACTACGCCGTAGACGACGAATACGGCACGGTCGAAGATTTCCGACGCCTGATGACCGAAGCCCACCGGCGCGGCATCCGCGTCATCGTAGACCTGGTCATCAACCACACCGGGCGCGACCATCCCTGGTTCCAGGAATCCCGCGACGCGGCCAACAACCGGCGCGATTGGTACGTTTGGGCCGATGAAGACCCCGGCTGGCGCGGGCCACAGGGGCAAAAAGTGTGGCGCTGCTCCCGCAATGGCTGCTACTACGCCGTTTTTTGGGATGGAATGCCTGATTTGAATCTACAAAATCCCGACGTAACGGCCGAATTACAAGACATCACCCGATTCTGGTTGGAGGAGATGGGTGTAGACGGCTTTCGCATGGATGCCATCAAATATTTTATCGAGAAAGGACCGCTGCAAGAAAACACGAATGAGACCCATGCCTGGCTGCGGGATTTCCACACTTTCTATAAAGATATAAACCCTGATGCCTTCGTCGTTGGCGAAGCGTGGACATCCACCCAGCAAGTCCTTGATTACACTGGCGACGAAGTAGACATCGCCTTCCAATTCGACCTGGCCGAGACCGTATTCAACAGCATTGATAACAGACTAGGCGTAATGGTGGGAAAAGAACAAAGTCAGGTTGTGGCCGACTTCCCGCCCGGCCAATACGCTATCTTCCTCACCAACCATGACCAAAACCGTATCCTGTCCCAATTGGACGAGGATGAAGGCAAAGCCAAACTGGCGGCGACCTGGCTGCTCACTTCCCCTGGCGTCCCATTCATCTACTATGGCGAAGAAATCGGCATGATCGGAACCAAGCCCGACGAGGACATCCGCCGACCGATGCAGTGGTGCAGCGATGGCGGGTTAAAGGCTTGCTTCTCCACCCACACCCCCTGGCGCTTCCCGGCCGAGGATTACGAAAGCCGCAGCGTTGCTTTACAGGATGATGATCCCCAATCCTTGCTCAATCATTACCGCGCCCTCGTCCATTTGCGTAACGAATACGACGCCCTGCGCGTGGGTGATTGGGCGCTGGTGGATGCGGGATCGGCCAAAGCGTATGCTTTTCTCCGTTACACGGATGATGAAACGATTCTTATTTTGCTGAATCTGGATGATGAAGCCCTGGATAATTATGAATTGTCCCTGGAATTGGGGCCGTTCAGCAGCGCGAGGCAGGCTGTTCTTTTGTATGGAGAAGGGGATCTGGCTGCGCCCATAATAAATGAAGATAGCGGCTTTGATGCTTATCGGCCGTTTGAAAGCTTGCCTGCCCAAAGCAGTTTCATCATTTCGTTTGAATAATCATAACCCCAGGCGTTATCCTAAATACGGGCTATCACTCATTCGCCTTCGCATTTTCCCGGCTGTGCTGCCGTCGTATCCGGGTTTTGGACTCGGCCGCCGGGCGCGGCAGTAACCCCGATTCCTCCACGATTTGGGCCACCAGTTCCTCCTGCCGGTAAGCCATCACATGCACGCCAGCCACGCCCTCAATCTCCCGCACCTGCTGGATGATTTCGGTGCAAATGCGCTTGCCTTCATCTTGTTTTTGCTTTTTGGGCGTCTTGCGCAGCCGCTCGATGATGGCGTCGGGAATGACGACGCCGGGTACTTTCGCCCGCATAAATTCAGCCGCTTTTTCTGAGCGCAGCGGGCCGACGCCCACCAGAATAAACGCTTTTTCATGCAGGCCCAGGTCGTGTACCCGCTTCATGTATGCTTGCAAGCGGCGCACATCGAAGCAATACTGTGTCTGGATAAAGTCAGCCCCGGCGGCGATCTTTTTGGCTAATCGCAGCGGCCGCCAATCGAAAGGGGGGACAAAGGGATTGGCGGCCGCGCCCAGGAACAGGCGAGGCGGGGTAGTTAGTTTACGGCCGCTCAGGAAAACGCTCTCATCACGCATGATTTTGGCCGTCTGCAAAAGCTGAATGGAATCGAAATCGAACACGCGCTTCGCTTCCGGCTGGTCGCCAACAGTCACGTCGTCGCCGGTGATGCAGAGGACGTTGCGCACACCCATGGCCGCCGCGCCCAACAAATCTCCCTGAATGGCGATGCGGTTGCGGTCACGGCAGGAGACCTGGTAGACCGGCTCGTACCCGGCGCGGGTAAGCAGGGCGCAAATGGCAACGCTGGACATATGACAGTGGGCGCCGGAGGCGTCTACGGCGTTGATGCCGTCGCACACCTCAGAGAGGACGAGGGCGGCTTTGTACACATCTTCGGGGTCGGCGCTATCGGGCGGGTTGAGTTCGGCGGTAACGGCGAAACGGCCGCTTTGCAGTACCCGCTCTAAACGACTTCCAGATTTTAATTTGGCGTTCATTGCTAAGACATCCTCTCGGAAGTTCACAATTGGCCTACCGTTTTCATCAAGCAATCTTCGGGAGACTCGCGGGGTTGATGATGTGAATGTCAGCGGACTTGACCCAGCCATCGGGCAGGGCGATGTCCACCTCATGCAGCATGTTGATCCAGGAGGAGGTGCCTTCTAATTGCTGGTTAACGGGCGGCTGGATATGCAGCATCTCGTGGCCGTAGGCGGGCATTTTTAATGATCGTTCGTAGGCCACGACCCAGATGCAGCGCATTTCCGGCTTGACTTCGCAGTGGCCGTTGGTGCGGACGCCGCCGCAGGGGCCGTTACGCAGGTTTTTGGGACAGGTCATGGAGCAGGTCATGCCGGTGCTGTGCAAGATACATTGGCCGCACATCTGGCAGTCGAAGACGGCCCGCTTGCCGATTTCTTCGCTCCAGGTCACGAATCCTTCTAAACGGCCGTTTGGCTGCAGCCAGCGACGAAACGGCCGTAACAACCAATGGCTGAAATCGTACATCAATTCCAGCGCGTGGGGGTATTTTTGTAAAAAACGTAAAGTCACGAGAGCGCCTCCGGCGCGCCAGCCCGCTTTTGCCAATCGCCATTGTGCCATTCTTCCAAGTAGGCGTCGGAATCAGTTTTACCGGCGCGCATCGCTGCCTGGTCAATGGCATCCTGGAAACGGTCTGATAACGGCCGTGCCGCCCGCTGTCGCCCCGCTTTCACTTTCACCTGCGCCGGAATATCTCGCCAGTAAATGATCTGGTATTGGGGTGTCATGCGTTTACCGCTCCTTAGAGAATCAGTGGATACAGAATCTGACACGAATTTCACGAATCTCACAAATTAAACTTATTTTTCGTGCAATTCGTGTCGTTTGTGGCGAAAATCTCGATCTACTGGGAATAGAGATTGGGAGATCAGGCGATTAACTCTCTTACTGGACAGTGACGTTTTTACTTTTCCCAGTGTAGGGCGATTTTCAAAATCGCCTTACGCACCAGAGAGAAAGCTGAAATTCGCCAGACTCAAGTCACGTAATCTCCCGATTTCTTGTTTTAACTCATGGCGCTACGCCGGGTTTCCAGGTGCGCTGGGGGCCGCGGCCAATTCCGTTACCTCACCCATTCTACCAAATCTTGCACTTCTGCCCGCTTTTTTTAGAACCAGGAAAGCAAAACGGCCGTACCAATTGGTACGGCCGTTTTTATTCAGTCGGGGCAGCGGGATCTGAACCCACGACTCTACCGACTCGAACGAAGATCATAAGCCCAAAATTTTCTTGAAGATATAGCTTCAAATAAGAATAACGTATTCCCATTCAGCGCCGGCAAACGAGCTGACTGCAAGTGGCCACAGAAAGGGTTTATTGACTATGCTGCTTTTACTGATTCAAGCCACACGCGACCGCCAACGTCCAAGAAACATAACTGACCCGTAGCTTCAACGTCAAGCAACTCGTTTACGGCCGTTACATATTCCCGTACCTGCTCTCGATAGTTCTCTATTTTGGAGGATTGCAGCGCCTCTTCATTGCCTAACCGGTCTGTCTTGAAGTCCACCACCGTCCAACGGCCGTCACGCTCAAACAGCAAGTCAACAACGCGGCTGCGAATTTTCCCCTCGCGCTCGATCACATACGGCGTTTCGTGGTAGCGGCGCGCTGACACTATCTGTTGAAACAGCGCGTGACGCTGAAAATGTCGCAGCAGGCGGTCAACCCGGCCAATCGTCGCCTGAATCTCAGCCTCGTCCGTGAGGCCCATTTCCTGGGCGTGCAGCCGCATCAGGCCGTCAAACCCGGCGTCGCCGGGGAAACGCCAGCGGCGCAGCGCCTCATGGAACAACGCGCCCACCACCCAGGCCGGCCCGCGCGGACGTTCGGCCGTGGGCACCACCCGCCACACATGCGGCGGCGGATCGGCTTCACGCGCCGCTAATCGTTCGTCCTCTTCCGCCGCCGGAGATCCCGTCACAGGTTTCAACAGCGGCAGGGGCCAGATCGCCTCGGCTTCAGTTTCAAGCGGCGCGCTGGCGCTGGCAGTTTCTGGCTGCGCCAATGTCAGCAAGGGAGAAATGGTGCAGCCAATGGCATGGCCGTTTAACCGCTCAATCTCCAACGGGCGCAGTTCTTCCAAAGGCCAATCCACCCGCTGCCGTTCTAATCCTACTACTGCGCCAAGTTGACCCAGCCAGCCTTTCGGCAGCAGCTTACCGGGATGCTTCTTTGCCTTGCTCAGATCAACCTGACCGCTGATCAGCAGCTTTTGTTTGGCCCGCGTGGCGGCCACGTACAGCAGGCGGCGCGCTTCGGCTTCATCCTGTTCCTGGTCGCGCTGGGCTGCCAGACGGTAGATGAGGGAACGGCCGTCGTCGTCATTACTCAGCTTGAGCGTCGGCCCCAATTGTTCATCCAGCAGCAGCGCCCCCGGTCGGCCGCCGCCCCGGCGTCCAGCATCGGCAATGATCGCCAGGGTAAACTCCAGCCCTTTGGCTTTATGCACCGTCATTAGCTGCACCGCTTCTCCCGCTTCCACTGGCGCTTCCCCTTCTCGCGCTGCCACATCGCGCAGCGTTTGTACGTAGGCCAGGAACTCCCCGACGCTCACCAGGCGGCTGGCATGCGCGTCGGCCAGCAGCTTTTCCACATTGCGCCGCGCCCGTTCAGTGTGCGTTTGCCCGCCGTCGTTCGCTGAGGACGCCTGCAAAATGGCGATGTAATAGGTCCAATCTAAAAACTGCTTCAACAGCCGGGCCACCGGAACACGGCCAACCAGGTTGTTGAGTCGGGCGATGATGTCGGCGGCGCGTTGAGCGTGCCGGGCGTCAGCGGCGGCCAGCAGCGACAAGTCGTCTTGCAAAGCGGCCCACAAACTGCGCTCCTTTTCCGCACGTCCCCGGCGCAGCAGATAGATGGCGCCGTCGGTGAGGGCCAAGGCGGGCGAGCGCAGCAGACCAGCCAGCGCCCGGTCGTCCCGGGGATTGGCGATGGCGCGCAGGGCGTTGAGCAAATCGCGCACTTCCGGCCGGTCATAGAAGCCGCGCCCGGACACGGTAACGAAGGGAATGCCCGCCGTTTCCAGCGCGTCTTCATAAAAAGGGAAACTGGTAGAGGCCCGGCAGAGCAGTCCCATTTCGCCCCAGCCGATCTGCTCTTTATCGTGAATCTGCCATAGCCGCCGCGCCAACGCCTGGGCGGCGGCCATGCGGCCCTCGCTGCTGTTCTCGCCCACACCCAGACAAAATTCCACAAATGGCTCCTGAATGTTTTCTCTTGGCGCGGAATAGTAAGCGCGCAGGGGAGCAAAGGGGACGGCAAACGGCCGTTTCTCAAACGGCCGTTTGCCGTCCACCACTTCATCCATGACCGGCCCCAGCAGCGCGTTAAGCTGCGCCACTAACGGTTCATGAGCGCGAAAAGTCAAGTCCAGGTTGATGATGGATCCGCCGCTGTCGGCTACATTTTGCTGCACGCGCCGGAAGACAGTCACATCAGCCCGGCGGAAGCGATAGATGCTTTGTTTGGCGTCGCCCACCACAAACAAACGCCCGGTCGCCTGGTCAGCGGCTGTTGTTAATCGTTGATTGTTTTTCGTTGATTGTTGATTGTTGGTCAGCGCGTAGACGATGCGGCGTTGGCGGTCATTGGTATCCTGGAACTCATCCACCAGCGTTGCTTGAATCTGATCTTGCCAGTAGGCGCGAACTTCGGCATGATTTTCTAGCAGATCGGCCGCGCGCGCTTCCAGGTCGTCAAAATCCAATGCCCGGCGTTGGGCTTTAGCGTTCTCATAGACGGTCAACCCCTGGGCAAAGGCGGCGCGCAATTGAGGCAGCGTCACAGCCGCGCCTTCTTCCAGCGTCCAGTCCAGCGGTTTTGAGAACAACCCGGACAGGCTGGCATCGTACCGCGCACGCAAACTGGTCAACGCCTGACGCGGCGCATCAATGTCGCCCCAATCGCTTTTCCGACCCAAATTAGGCTTCATAGCCCGCCGGGCTTCCGGTAGATGAGCTATCAACGCCGCCAGGTTGTCATCTTGTCGCGCTCGCTCAATCTGTTCCCAGATTGACAAGAAGTCGGCGATGGTCTGGGCCAGCTTGTCGCCGGATAACCGGTCAAGGAGGCCATCGGTTTGTAAAGCGCGCAGGTCGGCAACGGCCGTCAGCGTCTCAGGATCATCCAAAAAGCTGCCCAGCGCCTCCAGCGCCGCCTGCCGCCAGTGTGCCAGCGGGTCTTGACCGACAACCGCGAAGGCAACGGCCGTGTCCAGCCGGTTTTGCAGCAGATGAGCAATCGTCCGGCGCAGCCCCTCTTCGCTGAGCAAGGGGAAAAGGGCGGCGGCGGCGGGATCATTGGCCGCCCAAACCAACGCCGTCTCCACGGCCTGGCTCTGCAGCGCGGCGGCTGTGTTCTCGTCCAATACGTCAAAAGCCGGGTCTAGCGCCGCCTCGGCCGGATGGGCGCGCAACACGCGAGCGCAAAGGCCGTGAATGGTGCCGATGGGCGCGGCGTCCATCTCGGCGTAAACGGATGGCCAGAAGATACGGCCGTTCTCATCCAAATTCTCTTGCAGCCATGTCTGAATAAGCTCCCGGATGCGGGATCGCATTTCGCGCGCCGCTTTTTCGGTAAAAGTAATGGCCGCCACCCGCCGCGGCGATAATCCCTCTTCCACCAAACTCAAGTAACGCCCCACCAGCGTGCGCGTCTTGCCCGATCCGGCGCCGGCCGTGACGGCAATGTCAGCGCCTCGTCCGGTAACAGCACGTTTTTGTTCTTCGGTAAGCGAATATTGGGAAAGAATTGAAGACATCAGACTCGATCTTCTGGCACGACGTGATCGAATGGGTTCTCTATTGGCAATTTCTCAGACAAGGCAGCCTTTAAGAGGGCATTGTCCCCACAAACGAACGCGAGCGTTAATTCATGAGTCCTCAACAAGCGGCTCTGATGCAAAGCAACAGCCAGTTGCATCGCGTCATAAGCCTTCAAAGGGTGTCTTTTAGTAAGTTCAGCCCCTTCATAATACTCCTCGGAGGATACAGAAACGAGAATAAACTGATCTTCTAAATCGGCTAAAAAGTGAGCGAAGGCATTATCCCGTTGTTTCCGTGATATTTTACGTTGGCGATAGAGAATAGAAAACGCCGCCGAGACTTCCACGATGCTTACCGTCCCAACGAACACCGAATGGAGAGGAACGCCTGTACTTGCTTCCTTTGCTTCAATGAGCGACATAACCCAGGCGCTACCTGGCTTTGTGACATAATATTTGACTAAGGCGCTGGCATCAAAGTAATAGAGGCTCATTTGCGGTTCTCAACAATGATCTGGCTTAAAGGGGGATCGAGCTTCAGATCATGCATCGACTGAACGTGCTCCTGTTTTTCATCTCCCGTCATTTTACGCCAGCGCCCAGCTTGTTTCTGAGCTGCCGGTGGCAGTTTAGCCACAACTCCTTCGGCCTCAAGCCAAAATCGCAACTGTTCCCGATGTACTGCCGCTCCTGGGGAGAAGGAAACCGGTGTGCGGGACCGTTCTTGTTGGGAAATGTGATATTCTAATTGTGTCATGCGTTCTTTCAGTGCTTTTATTTCTCTCTCAATGGTGGTCATCCCGTGCCATCCTTTTGAATATGCTGGATTCTAAATGAGAATTATTATTGGAGCATAAGCGGTGGTGGCGGGTCTGGTAAGCTGCCTTATGTCCACCCTAACCTTAACTAGCTCGTAGCGCTGATTTTGGTCGCGTTTAGCCGCCGTCCGTTCAACGCTGGGTTAGCCACCGCACCGCCTTACTTAAAAAACATTGCTAAGTTCATGTACCAATCTCTGTGCTTTTTCTTTGTCAATTCTAACTGATATACGAAGTGGATGGAAAATTCCAAATTTATCTCTCAACGTATCTGGCTTTATGCCATCTTCAAGTTTTGACGCTACGGCTTTCCATGAAATTGAGAGTCGATGAAGTTGCTGTCCATTTAGCTTATCTCCACGGTGACCAAGTTTCAACAATCTATAAGAATTCACTTTATCTATTTTACCCCATCCAACTGCACCATACCTTTTGGCATACGCAATAATCACATCGCCTGAAATATAGCTTCTTAGTATTTGTTCTCCTGGGTCACCTGGTTTGTTATCAAAACTTGCGCTAATTTGCCTTGACTGAACAAGATATGACCACCAGTTGTTGTCCGCATGACCAATATTATGCCAGAAATAATCTGGCTCCCGCGCTCGACTTTGGAAAGATAATGGATATAAAAATTCAGGAGTTCGGTCGAATGCTGTCGAAAAGTTTAGAAATCGCTCTCCTGCTATCTCAATTGGTTCATATTGAATACAACGGAATGCTATTCCTTTTTTAGAAAGCCATTCCCCCATGGAGAAAAGCGCTGAATCGAAATTACGTGCGACAAGAATAATTCTACTCTGACGGTTTACATTTTCGATTTTTATATCATCGCCCAAAAAGCTTTTAAGATTTTCTTCAAGAGAAGTTGAATACCTGGAAAAGTGTTTGATGAAATCTTTACCTCTGTAAATTGAAAAATCTGCAAGGTACTGTAATGCTTGAGTTTCCACTCCCAATGTGCCCTGATCGCGTTTGAGTTCGATAATAACAGCATTTCCCGCCCTATCTACTGCTAAAATATCAGCGCGTTTTCTGTACCTTGTTTTTACTTGATTACTAACAATCAGAAAGGCTTCTCCAAAGACCGATGATTCGAGAATTGGTTCTTTTTCATCCAATCCTGAAAGTAGAAACTTCTCCACTTCTAATTCTTTAGGATCCCAAAGAGATTGAACTGATTCAATGCTATTTGTTTGTTCGTTTACCTTAAAAATCATTTCTTTCCCTATCCTCTTCAAGGTGATTAACTCAAGTTATTTTACCATGCTAAAATTTTCGGGATGTGTAGCGCCAACAAAAATCGGCGGCCGGGCACCAGGCAGGACAACCCTTGTCGGGCGGTTTGGGCGCGAAATGGCCCTGGCGAATGGCTGCGGCGTAGGCGAGGGCGTAATCTTTGGCCGTTTCCAGGGCCGCCTCGATATCGCCATCTTGCTTTTCCAGGCGTAAGCTGCTGGGTTTGGCCGAGCCGATGTGCCAGTACATCCCGGCCGCCGGTTCGCCCAAACCGAGCGCGTCGCGGGCGGCCAGCGCGTACAGCGCCAGTTGAATCCGTTTGCCCTCAGCCAACGTCCCGGCAGCGATGGGGGTGTGGCTG